>JAFEFQ010000236.1 GCA_018240505.1 Pseudomonadota bacterium | reverse complement strand
CCGTGCTGCCGGTATCGAACAGGGCCGGATTGGGCGCTACGTAGCTGGCCGTCGGCGGGTAGACGCTGTGCGTCGGATCGGTGTCGACCGTGCCCATGATCGTGCCGGTGACGTCGACGTAGCCGTCGGTGAATTCGTAGGCATTGAAATCGCCGAGAATGATCACCGGCACGGTGGCGTCTCCGCTGATCGGGAAGTCGCCCTTGTACAGGAGATCGGACGGATCGCGCGCGGGCGTGATCGTGCCATCCGACGCCTGCTGCGCGTTGCCGGACACCGAGCCGCCGTTGGTCTGCAATGCCTGCACGATCGAAGCGACCTGCTCGGCCTGCTCACGCCGCTTGCGGCCGACATAGTCCTTGCCCGTCGCGCCGAGATTGCTCAGCGAGCGGTCGTAGATCGCCAGCACGCGGAAGTGATAGCCCTGGTACACCGCGTCGAGCAGCACGGGCGGGCGGTCATTGAGCAGGCAGGTACCACCGCTGCTGCAGGCAGTCGTCGTCGAAGTGCCGTAGATCTGCGTGACCGAGTTCACCGTCACGCCGTCACGCACGAGGATGCCGATGTTGATGCCGCCCGGATCGTTGCCCGGGATCAGGTACGGGTGATAGGTGATCGTCGCGTCGTCGCCGTGGATCTGGTTGGCGATGCCGCTGAGGACGCTGTAGTTCTCCGCCTCCTGCACGACCTGCACGACCGGCGCCTTGAGCACGCCCCGGATCTGCAGCGACATCTTTTTCAGGCGCGTCGCGTACTGCCCCGCGGTGGGGCAGGTGTCGTCGGTGCTGGTTGTGGGGTTCGCGCAGGTGTCGTTGTACTGGCTCGTGTCCGCGCCGTCGGCGGTGTTGTTGAAGAAGTGCAGCATGTTCTGCGTGCCGATCGTCAGCTTGCCGGGGATCGGGTCGGATACCGATGCCGGATACGTCGGTGCGCCAAGCAGGACGAGATCGGAACCCGAGCGCGGATAAAGCTCGTACGTCGGGTCAGGCATGCTCGCGGACTGGAAACCCTGGATGATGCCGGTGAGGCTGATTTCCTGGCCGCCGTTGTAGATGCCGCCGGTCGGCATGTTCGGCGAGGCCGGGAAGCTTCCCGCCGCGACGCCGAGGCCGGGGTAGTACACCTGGATCAGTTCCGGATTGCCCCAGAACGTCGGGATGCTCGCCGTGCGGTTCGTGTCGCTGCCGAGGATGCCGGGCTTGCGGAACGAGCGCGTGCTGCCGGCGACGGCGAAAAAGCCGTTGTTCGGCGTCGCCGGCGAAGGCGTCGTGCCGCTGTTCGCCGCGGTATAGGTCGGCGCGTTGACCATGCCGTGGCTCATCGTGACGAGCATGCCGTCGAGACAGGCGAAGTTCGCGGCCTGGTAGCCGTCGTTGCGCGTCAGCCCGTCGAGCGAAGGCACCTGGATCGTCGAACCCGTGCCGGTGCAAATGCCGGTACCCGGATCGGTGCTCGGCAGGTTCGCGGTCAGATCATACGGCGCGGGGATCGAGTTGTCGTCGTGACCGACGACCGTGTACGACGGTCCGCCGGCGATTTCGGTCGAACCGCTGAATTCCTGCACGCGACCGGTCACGGTGACGAGATCACCGACGGCCACCGAAGGCGCAACTCCGAGGTACACGTAGATGCCATCGGACGTGGTCAGGTCGCCGTCACCGACCGTGTCCTGGACGAAAAAGCCTTTCGGGCCGACTGCGGTAACGATGTTCTGGCGGCCGGTGCTCGGTGTCGTCACATAAGTCGTGCCGAGAGTGGAGCCAGAGCCGGCGTAGGAAGAGCGCGCGCCATGGCCCTGGATGTCCATGATCGAAAGGGGGGTGATGTTCTGCACCGACAATGAAATCGACGCCGGTGCCGCCGTGCGGCTTTGATCATCCACTACGGTGATCGGCAGGGACACGGCGCCGGTGGCGGTGCCAGGATCAACGGCAGCGGAGTAGGTATAGAGCTGATTGCCGGTACCGTCGGTCCCGGAGAAAGAAAACGCCTGGTTCGTCGCGCCCGGAATGATGGACGAAAGATTGGCCGCGACCGTCGGGTAGGACACGCTCGCCGGATTGGTTCCAGGCGTGACCTTGATGGTCAGCGTCGTCGTGTCGCCGGGAGCGACGACTTGTGGCGTGGCGCTTCCCGTTGCGGTTGGTGGTGTGCTCGTTCCGCCCGTGGGATTTGCGGTAATGGAGAGATCTTCCACCGCAAAACCGCTGCTGCTGCCTGATGCCGGGCGCGCTATCGACCAGCGCAACCAGATTTCCTGGCCGGCCGCGATGCTCAGCGGAATTGTGGCGGTCTTGGCCGCCTGGTTGGCTGCCGCGGTACCGTCCAACGCACCTGCGGTACCCGAAGTCGGCGCGGAGAAGTCCAGGGGAGAGCCGCTGACGGTTGTCCAACCGCTGCTGGGAGTATTCGCCGCCGTGATCGTGCCGGCGGCAGCGATCTGATAATCGAAAGCGAGTTTCTGTGCGGCAGTGCTGCCGCCGTAGCGCCACAGTTCGGCGGTGTAGTCGATCTTCAGGGAAGTGATCGCCACGCCCGTGTTGTTGACCAGGCGCCACGCCAGATAAACCGTTCCGGGCGTACCGGATGTGACCGCACCGAGGGCGCGATTGCCGCTGCCGGTGGCGCCGTAGCTGAAAACCGCGCCGGTGTTGCTGCTACCGTTGTCAGCGCGATAGTTGCCGGGAAAGCTGCCGCTGCCGCCGGAGTACGTCGCATACCATCCGGTCAAAGGGGTGGTGTTGTCGGTCCATGCGCAGTAGCTCGGGCTCGTGCATGTTTGCGACAGGCTGTTGAAGTTTTGCGTGTAGGCGGTGTCGACCGCTGTGAGACTGACTTGCGCCTGGGCGGTCGGCGCGAGTACGGCGAAACCAAGTGTCGCGAGCAGCAGAGCCCTCGATCTTTGTAATGCCCTGCCGATGTGAGTGCTGGAAAAAGAATACCCCCCGCGTGCGCCTTCGCGCGCGGCTATACTGTGCTGCATGGTTTCTACCCCGTCTGCGTTGAACCCTGAACTTTGATTTTCTGCATAATTTGTGACAGTTCGCAACATGCATATCATTCATTTTTGTAAGTTCATTCGGGAACGCGGACGATGACCGCCCCCGACAACCGCCGCGAACTCGAAGCCGGCATCGAAACCGATCTGCGCGACCGGCTCAGCTACGGGGGCTATCTGCAGCTCGACCGGTTGTTGTCCGCGCAACGGCCGTTGTCGAATCCGCCGCATCACGACGAGATGCTGTTCATCGTCCAGCATCAAGTGTCGGAGTTGTGGCTCAAGCTGACGATGCACGAACTCGCGGCGGCGATCGATTGCCTGCGCGGCGACCGCGTCTGGCAGTTCGGCAAGATCGTCGCGCGGGTCAAGCAGGTGCTGCGCCAGCTGACCGAACAATGGTCGGTGCTGGAGACGCTGACGCCGGCGGAGTATCTCGAATTCCGCGACGTGCTCGGACCGTCTTCGGGATTCCAGTCGCTGCAGTACCGCACCGTTGAATTCCTGCTCGGCAACAAGAACGCGGCGATGCTGCGCGTGTTCGCGCACGACGCCGGCGCGCATGCGCGCCTGCGCGACGTGCTGCAGGCGCCGAGCCTGTACGACGAGTTCCTGCGCTATCTCGCGCGCTGGGGCCACGCGGTGCCGGCGCGCAACCTCGAGCGCGACTGGGCGCAGCCGCATGTGTCCGATCGCGAGTTGCTGCCGGTGTTCGAGCGCATCTACGAAGACACGAACCGCTACTGGCGCGAATACGCGCTGTGCGAGGACCTGGTCGACCTGGAAACCCAGTTCCAGCTCTGGCGCTTCCGCCACATGAAGACGGTCGAGCGCATCATCGGCTACCGGCGCGGTACCGGCGGGTCCTCTGGCGTCGGCTTTCTGAAAAAGGCGCTGGATCTGACTTTCTTCCCCGAGCTGTTCGAGGTGCGCACGACGATCGGCACTGGTTCCGCAGCCCGCTGACGCCGCGGGAAATCCCGCAGCGCGGCATCGGTTTTGTTTGACGCGGGCGTGAAGGAACGGTTACATCTCTCACTTTCGCAGCGTGGTGGCGCTTGCCCGGCCTGTGGCCGCAGCCCGCTTCGCGTTTCATTTTCACCTCGCGCGAGGCGCGACGCAGTACGGAGCAGATCATGGCGGCAACCGGAGCAGCAGGGGCGGGAACGGCGAGCGGCGATGCGGCCGCCGAGGTCGCGGCGGGGCGAATGACCTTCCCGGAAACGCTCGGGCATCCACGCCCCCTGTGGCTGCTGTTCATGACCGAGTTCTGGGAGCGCTTCTCGTTCTACGGCATGCGCTGGGCGCTGGCCCTGTACATCGTCGCGCAGTTCTACAACGGCGATGCGAGCGGCGAGAAGCCGGCGAGCAACATCTACGGCGCGTATCTCGCGCTGGTCTACGCCGCCGGCGTGTTCGGCGGCTACATCGCCGACCAACTGATCGGTCACCAACGCTCGATCCTGACCGGCGCGGTCGTCATGGGCTCGGGCCTGTTCGTGATGATGCTGCCGACGATGGATCTGTTCCTGCTCGGCCTCGCCCTCGTCATCATCGGCAACGGCCTGTTCAAGCCGAACATCTCGACGATGGTCGGCCAGCTCTATGCGCAGGGCGACAGCCGGCGCGACGCGGGCTTCACGATCTTCTACATGGGCATCAACGTCGGCGCGATGATCTCGCCGGTCGTGACGAGCTGGCTGGCGAGCGTGATTACAGCCACGCCGATGCAGCAGAACTACAAGGTCGTGTTCGCCTCCGCCGGCGTCGGCATGGCGATCTGCTGGCTGTGGTTCTGGATCGGCCGCCGCCAGCTCAACGGCGTCGGCCAGTCGGCCTCGACCTCGCTGAGCACGCGCAATCTCGGCCTCGTCGCCGCCTATCTCGTGATCGGCGTGCCGCTGATGTATTTCCTGCTGGCCAAGCTCGGCGCGACCGCGCTGGCCTGGATTCTCGGCGTGCTGTTCGTCGGCCTGGGCGTGATGTTGCTGATCGAAGGCCTGCGCGAAGGCGCGGTCGCGCGCGACAAGGTGATCGCGATGCTGATCATCTTCGTCTTCAATGTGATGTTCTGGATGTTCTTCGAGCAGGCCGGGTCGTCGTTCAACTTCCTCGCCGACAAGATCGTGCACCGCGACTTCGGCAGCTGGGAATTCCCGATCGCCTGGTTCCAGTCGGTCAACTCGGTGGCGATCATCACGCTGGCTCCGATCATTGCGGCGATCTGGGTGTGGCTGGGCAAGCGCAACAGCGAGCCGTCGATCGCGCGCAAGTTCAGCCTCGGCCTGATCTTCAATGGCCTCGCCTTCCTGCTGCTGATGTACGCGTTGACTCATCTCGTCGACGCGGGCAACAAGATTCCGTTCTGGACGCTGTTCATGGTCTACGTGATCCAGTCGGTGGGCGAGCTGTGCCTGTCGCCGATCGGCCTGTCGATGGTGACCAAGCTCGCGCCGTCGCGTTACGTCGCGTTCGCGATGGGCGGCTGGTTCCTCTCGATCGCCAACGGCAACAACCTCTCGGGCATTTTCGCCGGCGAAGTGTCGGGCGAAAGCGGCATGACCACGGCGTCTGCGCTGTCGGGCTATACGTTCGGCTTCTGGGCGCTGGTCGGCTCGGGCGTGGTCCTGCTGGTCGTCGCGCCGCTGATCAGCAGGCTGATGCACGGGGTCAAATAGCCTCCCTTCTCCCGGCGGGAGAACGGAAGAAAAAGCTACCTGGCAATTTCTTCCAATTCCGCCTGCCACAGCCGGTCGAGGATGTGCGCGAGCCAGCGCCGCTCCTCGACGGTGAGATGGGCGAGCAGGCGCTTCTCGTGTTCGAGCGCGAGCGGCGCGACTTCGGCGTAGACCTTCCAGCCTTTCGCGGTCAGGCCGAGCACCGACTGGCGCTTGTCGTGCTCGGCCGTGCGCCGGCGCACGCGGCCGTCCGCGATCAGGCGCGCGAGCGCGCGGCTGACCGCAACCTTGTCCATCGCCGTGCGCTCGGCGACTTCGCGCGCGGCGATGCCGTCGTAACTGCCGAGCACGGCCATCGTGCGCCATTCGGCGATCGACAGGCCGTAGCGGCGCTCGTACAGGTCGGCGATCGCGCGGCTCGCCGTGTTCGACAGCACCGACAAGCGATACGGCAGGAACTGCTCGAGTTCGAGGATCGCCCGATCCACCGCCACCCGCTTGCCTTGCGCTTCCTTCTTCATGCCGTCCGCTGCTTGCAATTAGTTTCAATTGAAACTAGATTAATGCAATCTTTCCCGCTTGCAAAGCCGGAGCGCGCCAAATCCCGCGGAGCCGATCATGAACGCACAAATGCAAACGCAGTCCCAGCCGGCCGGCATGCAACCGGCGGTCTTCGAAAACCCGATGGGCATCGACGGCTTCGAGTTCGTGGAATTCGCCTCGCCCGAGCCGGCCAAACTGCACGAACTGTTCCGCAACCTCGGCTTCGTCCAGGTCGCGCGGCACAAGACGCGTCCGATCTACAACTACCGCCAGGGAGACTGCACGTTCCTGATCAACGAGGACCCGGATTCGTTCGCCGCCGAGTTCGCGCGCAAGCACGGGCCTTCCGCATGCGGCTTTGCGATCCGTGTCGCCAAACTCGCCGAGTGGGTGCGCGTGCAGGCGCTGAAGAACGGCGCCAGGTCGATCGAGTACAAGGAAACCTCGAAGGCGGTCGCCGCGCCCGTCATCGAGGGCATCGGCGGCTGCATGCTCTACATCGTCGACCGCTACGACGACAAGGGCACGATCCACGATCCGGACTGGGAATGGCTGCCGGGCGCCGAGATGATGCCGCGCGGCTTCGGCCTCACTTTCATCGACCATCTCACGCACAATTTGTACTTCGGCAACATGGCGAAGTGGGCGGACTACTACGAGCGCCTGTTCCAGTTCCGCGAGATCCGCTACTTCGACATCAAGGGCGCGAAGACCGGCCTGCTGTCGAAGGCGATGACCGCACCCGACGGCATGGTGCGCATTCCGCTCAACGAATCGAGCGATCCGAAGAGCCAGATCAACGAATACCTCGAGCAGTACAACGGCGAGGGCATCCAGCACATCGCGTGCTTTACGGATAGCATTTACGAAACGGTAGAGGCAATGCGCGCGCGCGGTATCGATTTCCTCGATACGCCGAACGCGTATTACAGCGTGGTCGACCAACGCATCCCGAACCACGGTGAAGACGTCGCGCGCATGAAGCAGAACAAGATCCTGATCGACGCCGATGCGGAGACGAAGAAGAAACTGCTGCTGCAGATCTTCACCAAGAACTGCGTCGGACCGATCTTCTTCGAGATCATCCAGCGCAAGGGCAACAGCGGTTTCGGCGAGGGCAACTTCCAGGCCCTGTTCGAGTCGATCGAGCGCGAGCAGATGGAGCGCGGGGTGTTGTGAGCGAGCTCGAATACCAATCCGGCTTCGGCAACGAGTTCGCGACCGAGGCGGTTGCGGGCACGCTGCCCGAAGGGCGCAATTCGCCGCAGCGCGTCGCGCACGGGCTCTATGCCGAGCAGCTGTCCGGCACCGCGTTCACCGCGCCGCGCCATGCAAACCGGCGCAGCTGGCTGTATCGCATTCGCCCGGCCGCGATGCATCAGCCATTTGAAATGCTGAAAAGTAGAAATCTCCACAATGTATTCGACGAAGTGCCGGCGACGCCGAACCAGTTGCGCTGGGACCCGTGGCCGCTGCCGGACGCACCGACCGATTTCATCGACGGGCTGACGGCGATCGCCGGCAATGGCGGCGCCGCGGCGCAGGCCGGCATCGGCATCCACGTCTATGTGGCGAACCGCTCGACGCAGGGGCGCTGCTTCTACGACGCCGACGGTGAGTTGCTGATAGTGCCCCAACTCGGCCGCCTGCGCCTGGCGACCGAATTCGGCATCATCGAAATCGAACCGCAGGAGATCGCGGTGATCCCTCGCGGCGTGCGTTTCCGCGTCGATCTGCCGGACGGCGAGGCGCGCGGCTACGTCGCCGAGAATTTCGGCGCGATGCTGCGCCTGCCGGATCTCGGACCCATCGGCTCGAACGGCCTCGCCAATGCGCGCGATTTCCTCACGCCGGTCGCGGCGTACGAAGACATCGAAGGTGACTTCGAGTTGATTGCGAAATTCCAGGGCCGGCTCTGGTCGGCGAAGATCGATCACTCGCCGCTCGACGTCGTCGCCTGGCATGGCAACTACGCGCCGTACAAGTACGACCTGCGCCGTTTCAACACGATCGGCTCGATTTCGTACGATCATCCCGACCCGTCGATCTTCACCGTGCTGACCTCGCCCAGCGACACGCCGGGCACGGCGAACTTGGATTTCGTCGTCTTCCCGCCGCGCTGGCTCGTCGCCGAGGACACATTCCGCCCGCCTTGGTTCCATCGCAACATCGCGAGCGAATTCATGGGCCTTGTGCATGGCGCCTACGATGCGAAGGCCGGCGGCTTCGTGCCCGGCGGCGGCAGCCTGCACAACTCGATGAGCGGCCACGGCCCGGATGCGGCGAGCTTCGACAAGGCGAGTGCGACCGACACCTCGAAGCCCGATCACATCGTCGATACGATGGCCTTCATGTTCGAGACGCGCGCGGTGATCTGCGCGACCAGGCAGGCGCTGGAATCGTCGGCGCTGCAACGCGACTATCATGAATGCTGGCAGGGGCTGAAGAAAAATTTCCGCCTGCCGAAGAACTGACAAGGAATCCTGCGCGATGAAATTGGCAAGCCTGAAAGAAGGCGGCCGCGACGGCACGCTGATCGTCGTCAGCCGCGACCTCTCCCGCGCCGTGCGCGCGACCGACATCGCGCACACGCTGCAGCGCGCGCTCGAGGACTGGCACAACGCCGCGCCGCGCCTGCACCGCGTCTACGAGCTGCTCGACGACGTCGCGCGCGCGCAAACGATCAACGGCGAGAGCGTGTTCGCGCTCGATGTCGCCGCGCTGGCGGCGCCGCTGCCGCGCGCCTACGAGTTCGTCGACGGCAGCGCCTACCTGCCGCACGTGGAACGAGTCCGGCGCGCGCGCGGGGCCGAGGTGCCGGAGAGTTTCTATGTCGATCCGCTGATGTACCAGGCCGTCGGTGCGGGCTTCTACGGCCCGCGCGACGCGGTGCGCGTGACCAGCGAGGATTACGGCATCGATCTCGAAGCGGAGGTCGTCGTCGTCACCGACGACGTGCCGATGGCGGTGACGAGCGCGCAGGCCGCCGGACACATCCAGCTGGTCGGCCTGATCAACGACGTCAGCCTGCGCAACCTGATTCCGGCCGAGCTGGCGAAGGGATTCGGCTTTCTCCAGTCCAAGCCGCGCTCGGCGCTGTCGCCGGTATTCGTCACGCCCGACGAGCTCGGCGACGCGTGGAAAAGCTCGAAGGTGCATCTGGCCCTGACCACGCACATCAACGGCAAGCTGTTCGGCCAGCCCGAAGCGGGCGAGGACATGCAGTTCTCGTTCGCCGACCTCGTCGCGCATGCGGCGAAGACGCGGCCGCTGTCGGCGGGCACGATCGTCGGCTCGGGCACGATCGCCAATCAGGACGAGAGTCGTGGGGCATCCTGCCTCGCCGAGCGGCGCACGCTGGAGACGATCCGCGACGGCAAGCCGTCGACGCCGTTCCTCAAGTTCGGCGACAACGTGCGCATCGAGATGTTCGATCGCGCCGGCGCAAGCGTGTTCGGCGCGATCGAGCAAAGAATCGAGTGCGCTCAATAGGTGAACGCTTCTATTGAGAAGTGCGGCCAGGGATGGCCGCTTTTGATTCTCGCATTCAGGATGAATGCAAAGGCAAACAGAAGTGCGGCCAAGGATGGCCGCTTCTTGATTCTCGCATTCAGGGATGAATGCAAAGGCAAACCGAAGCGCGGACAGCGATGGCGGCTTTTTGACTTTCGCGCTCGGGGATGAGCGCGCTCACAACGCCGGCATCTCGAAGCTGTCGAGCATCGGTACTTCCTCGGTACCCTCGCCGAGGCGGATCTTGAGCGCGAGGCCGTCGCGCGAATCCGCCTTGGACAACGCTTCTTCGAGATCGATGCGGCCGTCGCGATACAGCTTGAGCAGGGACTGATCGAAGGTCTGCGTGCCCTCCGACAAACTGCGATCCATCGCCTCCTTGATCTCGTGCACCTGGCCGCGGCGGATCATGTCGCGGATATGCGGCGTATTGATCAGCACTTCGGTCGCGGGCAGGCGCTGGCTGTCCTTGCCGACGACGAGGCGCTGGGCGATGATCCCGCGCAGGTTGAGCGCGAGGTTCAGCAGCACGTTGCGGTGCGCCGCCTCGGGGAAGAAGTTGAGGATGCGCTCGAGCGCCTGGTCGGCGTTGTTCGAGTGCAGCGTGGCCAGGCACAGGTGTCCGGTTTCGGAGAACGCGATCGCGGCCTCCATCGTTTCCGAGTCGCGGATCTCGCCGATCATGATCACGTCGGGCGCCTCGCGCATCGCGTTCTTCAGCGCCTCGTGGAAGCTGTGCGTGTCGAAGCCGACCTCGCGCTGGTTGACGATCGACTTCTTGTGCTGGTGCAGGTACTCGATCGGATCCTCGATCGTGAGGATATGGCCCGATGTGCTCGAGTTGCGGTGGTCGATCATCGAGGCGAGCGTGGTCGACTTGCCCGAGCCGGTCGAGCCGACAACGAGCAGCAGGCCGCGCGGCTCCATGATCAGCTCGTTGAGCACCGGCGGCAGCTGCAGTTCCGCGACGCTGGGCACCACCGCCTTGATCGCGCGGATCACCAGGCCGATCTCGCCGCGCTGGCGGAAGATGTTGACGCGGAAGCGGCCGACGTCCTTGAGGTGGGTGACGAGGTTCATTTCCAGGTCGCGTTCGAAGCGCGCGATCTGTGTTTCGTCCATCATCGAATAGGCGATGCGCTTGGCCAGACCCGACGGCATTGCCGCGGTGCCGAGCGGCGTGAGCACGCCGGAAATCTTGATGTTGATCGGAGCGCCGGTGGACAGGAACAGGTCCGAGGCGTTCTTGTCGTTCATCAATTTGAGGAAGTAGCCGATGTCCATGTGTTGCGTTTCGCCCCTGTCGTTGCGATCCCGATGGTTGGATGATCTGGAAAACCCCTGCCGGATTCTTGCACATGCGCCGATTCCTGCGCATGTTCGGCTCAGGTTACGCCGAACCGGGCGCTCGTGCCGGACTCGTGGCGTGCCGCCCACGACGCGCGCTGACGCATGACCCGTTCGGCGTTTCCGGCCGCCGTTGCCATTGTGCCCGTGCTTTGTGGACAATGCGCGAATCGACGCCGAGCCTTTGAAACCTGCGGAATGATATGACAATCCTGCGCGCCATTGCCCGGATGGGCTTCTCCGTTTCCGTGATCTGCGTCGCCGGTTGCGCGCAGACCAAGCCGCCGCTCGCGGAGTTGCAGGAGGCTGGGCGCCGCGTCGACGGCGCGCGCGAGGCGGGCGCCTCGACCTACGCGCCGGGCGAACTGCGCATGGCGCAGGAGCGTCTCGGCCAGGCGCGCGCCGCGATGAAGCAGGAAGACTACGACGCGGCCGCGCAATTCGCCGACGAAGCCCAGGTTGCCGGCGACCTCGCCCAGGCCAGGACCCGGCTCGGCAAGGCGCGCGAGCGCGTCGACGCGCGCACGCGCGAAAACGCGCAGTTGCGCAACGACCTGTCGATACCGGCCGAGGCGAAACAGGAGGGATTCCAGTGAAAACCGTGATGCAAACTTCGCGAACCCGCGCCCGGCCGGCGCGCCTCGCCGCCGCCGTGCTGCTGGCGCTGGCCGCGCCGGCCTGGGCGCAGAAGGACGATCCCGACTACGACCGCCTGCGCGGCAGTCTCAACCAGCTGGTCGGCGAGCGCACGCTCGGCGCCCAGGCGCCGGCCGAAATCGCGCTGGCCGAGCAGGCGCTGGCCAACCTCGCCGAATTCGGCGGCAAGCGCAAGTTGCACGATCACTACGTCTTCCTCGCCGAGCGCCGCATCGATATCGCCTGGGCCGTGGCGCAGGCCGTGGTGCAGGAGCGCCGGATCCAGGCGCTGGACCGCGAGCACGACCAGATCCTCATCGCCGCGAGCCGGCGCGACGCCGAGCAGGCACGGCTCGAATTGGAGCGCCAGCGCATCCAGAGTCTTGCCCAGCAGGAAGAGGCCGACCGCCTGCGTGCCGAGGCCGACGAGGCGCGCGAAGCCAGCGCGCAGACCAGCAAGCAGGCCGAGACGGCGAAGAAGCAGGCCGCGCAGGCGCGCAAGCTCGCGGACGCGCAGGCGCGCGAGGCGGAACTGGCGCGCAAGGAAGCCGAACTGCTCGCCGCGAGCGGCGTCAAGCCGCCGCCCGGCGCCGGCAAACCCGCGCCCGCGGCGCCAGCGGCCAAGTCGGTCGCGCCGATCGCGCTCGGCGAGGGCGCCTTCGCTCCGGGCCAGGCCGCGCTCAAGCCGGCCGGCCATGCGCAGGTCACCAGGATAGCCGCTGCGGCCACGGGCAAGTCCGTGCGCATCGAGGCCTATGCGAACGACGGCGGCAGTGCCAAAGCCAACCAGGCGTTGTCGCAGCAGCGTGCGCAGGCGATCCGCGACGCGCTGGTCGCGGCCGGCGTGCCGGCCAAGCGTATCAGCGCGGTCGGCGCGGGCGCGAAAGCCGGCACCGCGCGCGGCGCCACGGCGAGTTTTTCCGAGCACTGAAGCGGGGCGGCCGCCGGCGGTTGCGCGAGCGCGGGCAAAGGAGTAGCGTGGACTCGCCGGGTTCGCCCTGAGCGGGTCCGGCAGCCGAGCCCATGAGTGCAGCCATCGCCTTCCATCGCGCCTGCACTTCACCCGCCGCGGTGAAGCGTTGCCGGCATGCGCTCTTCGCTCCTTTCCTTGACCCTGTGCATCCGACGCGCCGGCCCCCTGTGCGGCGCGGCGCCGGCTTGCGCCCCTGAAAGAGGAGATTGGCCTATGTTCGAAGACCGTCAGAAAAGCGAAATCGATGCCTTGCTGGCCAGCGACACCGAGTTTCGCGACCTGTACCGGCATCACAAGGATCTCGACAAGAAAGTGCACGACGCCGAAATCGGCGTGCTGCCGATGGACAGCATGACCCTGATGGGCATGAAGCGTGAGAAGCTGCGTGCCAAGGATCGTCTCACCGAGTTGTGGGACCGACACCAGGCGCTGCACTGACCCGGGACGCCGCAAGAGGCGAAAGCCACGCGTCGATCGCAGGGGCGTGGCTTCGCACGCAAGCGGAAGGATTTGCCTCGCGCGTCACGCGCGAGAGCGGGGCGACTCGCCTCGCGTCGGCCGTTTCGGGAACCATGGGCCGAAGCCGGGCGTTGTGAATCACGCCCCTGCATTCCCAATCAACCTCTTCGAGAACCCGGTTGCGCGGCCGTAACGGCCTGGCAGGTGTAGTCCTGTATCATAACCGGCCCAGCCGCCGGCTCCTGTGCCGGTATCTGCATGCAGGAGTTTTCATGGCCGTACACCGCAGCGTGCTCGAACTGATCGGCGAGACGCCGATCGTCAAGGCACAGCGCCTCGACGCAGGCCCGTGCGAGCTGTACTTCAAGCTCGAAAGCGCCAATCCCGGCGGCTCGATCAAGGACCGCATCGGTCTGTCGATGATCGCGGCGGCGGAGCAGGCCGGCAAGATCAAGCCCGGCGACACGCTCGTCGAAGGCACCGCCGGCAACACCGGCATCGGCCTAGCGCTCGTCGCGCAGCAGAAGGGCTACCGGCTGATCCTCGTCGTGCCCGACAAGATGAGCCGCGAGAAGATCTTCAACCTCAAGGCGATGGGCGCCGAGGTCGTGCTGACCCGTTCGGACGTGGCCAAGGGCCACCCGCAGTACTACCAGGATCTGGCCGAACAGATCGCGCGCGACACGCCGGGCGCCTACTTCATCAACCAGTTCGGCAATCCCGACAATCCGCGCGCACACGAGGAAGGCACGGGGCCCGAGATCCTGCGCCAGATGGACGGCAAGCTCGACGCGATCGTGTTCGGCTGCGGCTCGTCCGGCACGATGACCGGCCTGTCGCGCCATTTCGCCAAGGCCGCGCCGGACGTCGAACTCGTTCTGGCCGATCCGGTCGGCTCGATCCTCGCCCAGTACATCAACGAGGGCACGCTGTCGACCAAGTCGGCGAGCTGGATGGTCGAGGGCATCGGCGAGGACTTCCTGCCGTCGATCTCCGACTTCTCGCGCGTGAAGAAGGCCTACGCGATCAGCGACAAGGAGAGCTTCCTCGCCGCGCGCGAACTGCTCGCGCAGGAAGGCATCTTCGGCGGCTCTTCGACCGGCACGTTGCTGGCGGCGGCGCTCAAATACTGCAAGCAGCAGACGACGAAAAAGCGCGTGCTCGTGTTCGTCTGCGACACCGGCAACAAGTACCTGTCGAAGATGTACAACGACTACTGGATGCTCGACAACGGCTTTCTCGAGCGCGAGCACTATGGCGACCTGCGTGATCTGATTCTGCGCCCGTACTCGCAGCGCGACACGGTCGTCGTCGGCCCGGCCGAGCCGCTCGTCACCGCCTACCAGCGCATGAAGCTGTACGACGTCTCGCAGCTGCCGGTCATGGACGGCGACGCGATCGTCGGCATCGTCGACGAGTCCGACGTGCTGCTGCACGTCTACGGCGACGAGGCGAAATTCCGCGACCCGGTTTCCGCCGCGATGGTCGGCAGGCTGCAGAAGCTCGACGTCAAGTCGTCCATCGAATCGCTGTTGCCGGTGTTCGACGCCGGCCACGTCGCGATCGTCGTCGACGGCGACAAGTTCCTCGGCCTGATCACGCGCATCGACCTGCTCAACTATTTGCGCAGGCGGGTGCAGTGATTTTTTTTTGCGCTCATCCTTGACCGCGAGAATCTAAAAGCAGCCATCCATGGCCGCACTCTTCAAATAGAATCTGCCAATGACAAAGTCCTCAAGATCACTCGGCCTCGGCACGCGCGCAATCCACGCCGGGCAACACCCCGATCCCTCGACCGGCGCGATCATGACGCCGATCTACGCGACCTCGACCTACGTGCAGTCCAGCCCCGGCGTGCACAAGGGCTACGAGTACAGCCGCACGCAAAATCCGACGCGCATGGCCTACGAGCGTTGCGTCGCCGACCTCGAGGGCGGCACGCGCGGTTATGCGTTCGCTTCCGGCCTCGCCGCCGCGAGCACGGTGCTCGACCTGCTCGACTCGGGCAGCCATGTGATCGCGATGAACGATCTCTACGGCGGCAGCTACCGCCTGTTCGAGCGCGTGCGCCGGCGCTCGGCCGGTCTGGATTTCACTTTCCTCGATTTGAACGACCAGGCTGCGTTGAAGGCGGCGGTGAAGCCGAACACGCGCATGATCTGGGCCGAGACGCCGACCAATCCGATGCTGACCCTGGTCGATCTGGCCAAGGTCGGCGCGTTCGCGAAGAAGCACGGGTTGATCTTCGTCGTCGACAACACGTTCTGCTCGCCGATGCTGCAGCGCCCGCTCGAATACGGCGCGCATCTGGTGCTGCATTCGGCGACGAAGTATCTCAACGGCCATTCCGACATGGTCGGTGGCGTCGTCGTGGCCGGCGATGACGCGGCGCTGGCCGAGCAGATGGCGTTCCTGCACAACTCGGTCGGCGCGATCGCGGGGCCGTTCGACGCGTTCCTCGCGATGCGCGGCCTGAAGACGCTGCACCTGCGCATGCGCGCGCATTGCGCGAGTGCGCTGGAGCTTGCGGGCTGGCTCGAGAAACACGCCGCGGTCGAGCGCGTGATCTATCCGGGCCTGAAATCGCACCCGCAGCAAGCGTTGGCGAAAAAGCAGATGGACGGTTTCGGCGGCATCATCAGCGTCGAGGTCAAAGGCGGGCTGCGCAAGGCCAGGCGCATGCTCGAGCGCTGCGAGCTGTTCGCGCTCGCCGAGTCGCTGGGCGGCGTCGAGAGCCTGATCGAGCATCCGGCGATCATGACCCATGCCTCGATTCCACCGGCGAACCGCAAGAAGCTCGGCATCAGCGACGGCCTGATCCGCCTTTCGGTCGGCGTCGAGGACGTGAAGGATCTGCGCAGCGAACTCGAGACGGCGTTGAGCTGACCCGGAAGCGGGGATTGTCCGCGTCGCCTGTTTTGCTGCGGTTTGCCGGAAATACAAGGTAAAATGCCTTTTTGGGCGGTAGGGGGCCGCCGGCATCGGGTTTTCCTGCGTTTGGAGCTTTATGAGCCAGAAGAAAGTTGCTCTCGTCACGGGCATTACGGGGCAGGATGGCGCCTATTTGACTGAATTGCTCCTGGCAAAGGGCTATGCGGTGCATGGCCTGCGCCGGCGTGCATCGTTGTTCAACACCGATCGCATCGATCATCTCTACCACGACCCGCACAACAAGGGTTTCGACCTGACCTTGCACCACGGCGATCTGACCGATTCGTCAAGTCTGATTCGCGTCGTGCAGGAAATCCAGCCTGACGAAATCTACAATCTCGCCGCGCAGAGTCACGTCGCCGTTTCGTTCGAGGAGCCCGAATACACGGCCAATTCGGATGCGCTGGGCGCGTTGCGTCTGCTCGAGGCGATCCGCATCGCGAAGCTGGAAAAGAAGACGCGTTTCTACCAGGCCTCGACGTCCGAGCTGTACGGACTCGTGCAGGAAATTCCGCAGAAGGAAACCACGCCGTTCCATCCGCGTTCGCCGTATGCGGTCGCCAAGCTGTACGCGTACTGGATCACCATCAACTACCGTGAGTCCTACGGCATCTACGCGTGCAACGGTATCCTGTTCAACCACGAATCGCCGATTCGCGGCGAGACATTCGTGACGCGCAAGATCACGCGCGCCCTCGCGCGCATCAAGCTCGACCTGCAGGAATGCCTGTATCTCGGCAACCTGAACGCGTTGCGCGACTGGGGGCATGCGCGCGACTACGTCGAAATGCAATGGCTGATGCTGCAGCAGGAAGTCGCCGAGGACTTCGTCATCGCGACCGGCGAGCAGCATTCGGTGAGGGAGTTCGTCGAGTTGGCGGCGAAAGAGATCGGCATCCGAGTCCGCTGGCACGGCGAGGGCGTTGACGAAAAGGGATACGACGAGGCAACCGGCAAATGCATCGTCGCCGTCGACCCGCGCTATTTCCGTCCGGCCGAAGTGGAAACCCTGCTCGGCGATCCGGGCAAGGCCAAGCGCAAGCTCGGCTGGGAACCGAGCACCACTTTCGCCGAGCTTGTCGCGGAGATGATGCGCGAAGACCTGAAGGTGGCGCAGCGCGACGAACTGGCGCGCCAGCACGGGTTCAAGTATTTCAACTACAACGAGTGAGGCGACGGCGCCATGATTCCCGTTTACCAGCCGTTCTTCACCGGTCGTGAGAAGGAATACGTCAACCAGTGCCTGGACTCGACCTGGATATCTTCCAAGGGTGAGTTCATCGGCTGGTTCGAAAGTGAATTCGCGAAATACATCGGCTCGCCGCACGCGACGAGCGTATGCAACGGCACGGTCGCGATCCATCTTGCGCTCGAGGCCGTCGGTATCGGCCCGGGCGACGAGGTGATCGTGCCGACGCTGACCTATGTCGCGTCGGTCAACACGATTATCCAGGCCGGCGCGACGCCGGTTTACGTGGATTCGCTCGAACACTCCTGGCAGATCGATCCGGAAGACGTGCGGCGCAAGATCACGCCGCGGACCAAGGCGGTCATGGCGGTGCACCTGTACGGCCTGCCCTGCGACATGGACAGCCTCACGCGCATCTGCGAGGAGCACAAGCTGCTGCTCGTCGAGGACTGTGCGGAAGGTTTCGGAACCTATCATCGTGGCAGGCACGTCGGCACGTTCGGCGACATTGCCACGTTCAGTTTCTTCGGCAACAAGACGATCACGACAGGCGAGGGCGGGATGGTCGTCGCGCGCAGCAAGGCGGTGATCGAGCGCGCCTACCATCTCAAGAACCAGGGCGTCTCCCCGGCGCGCGAGTATTGGCATGATGTCGTTGCCTACAACTATCGCATGACCAACATCTGCGCGGCGATCGGCCTGGCCCAGCTCGAGAGCGCGACGCCGATCATCGCGAAGAAGCGCCAGATCGCGGACTGGTACCGCGCGGCGCTGGAGGGCCTGCCGCTGAAGTTCCACGACGAGCTGCCCGGCACGGTGCATTCGTACTGGATGTGCTCGATCGCGCTGGACGCCGCCGCCGACCGCCAGCCCCTGCGCGAGCATCTGAAGGCGGCGGCAGTGGAGACGCGCCCGGTGTTCCATCCTTGTCATACGCTTCCGCATTGCGCTGGCGAAGGACACTTCCCGGTCGCGTTGTCGCTGTCCGCGCGCGGCGTCAACCTGCCGAGCTATCCCGCGCTCACGCGCGAGCAGGTGGAGCAGGTCTGCAGCTCGATCGCTGCCTATTTCCAGCGCGCAGCGGTTGGTCATGCGACGGAGTCCGCGGGCACGCGCCGACCCGCCGCGGCCACCTCCGCGATCTGAGCGATGGCCGGCAGCTATTTCGGCGGTGTCTGGGCCGCCCGCCACTTCTGGATCCATCTGGCCATGTCGGATCTGCGCTCGCGCTGGCGCAGATCCTTTTTCGGCATCCTCTGGACCCTGATCCAGCCGCTCGGCATGACCTTGCTGATCTCATTCGTGTTCAGCGCCATGTTCCACACCCCGATCCGCGAATACGCGCCGTATATTCTCTCCGGAATCGTGGTCTGGGACTTCGTCGTCGCATGCGCGATCGGCGGCTCGTTGTCCTTCGTCCAGGCCGACGCCTACATCAAGCAATACGGACACCCGCTGGCGATCTACACGTTGCGGACGGTGCTGACCAATCTCGTCGTCCTCCTGCTCGCCGCGTCCGGGCTCGTGATCTGGGTGCTCGCCGTGATGCCGGACCGGGTCGGCTGGTCCTGGCTGGCTTCGATCACGATCCTGCCGATCGTCGCCCTGATCATGTGGCCGAGTTCCACGCTGCTCGCCTACGTCGCAACGCGATTCCGCGATCTTCCCTACGCGCTCAATCTGATCCTGCAGGCGATGTGGTTCGTCTCGCCGATCTATTTCGAAGAGAAGGCGTTTCGCGGCGCCAAGCTCGACTACCTGGTCGATTACAATCCGCTTTACCACCTGCTGCAGATCGTGCGCGCGCCGCTCTTGCAGGGGGAGTGGCCGACCATGGCGAACTATGCCTATTGCTTCGGTCTGATTGCCGTCCTGTCGCTCGCCGCCTGGTTGTTCGGGCGCAGCGCCGAGAAGAAGGTCATCTTCTATCTATGAGCAATCTGATCTCGATGCGGAACGTCGATCTGAGCTACGCTTCGACCGCGTTCAAGGAGCGCTCGCTGAAGACCGCCCTGACCAACCTGTTCCGTCCGCAACAGAGGCGGATCGAGGTGCATGACATCAAGGCGCTGAAAAACGTCAGCGTCGAGATCCGCTCGGGTGAGCGCGTGGGCCTGCTCGGCCACAACGGCGCCGGCAAGAGCACATTCCTCAAGGTCGTGGCCGGGCTGTACCCGATTTCCGCTGGTACGCGCGCGGTGCGGGGCGTGGTGCGTTCGATGTTCGACCTCAGCCTCGGCTTCGAGCCCGATGCGACCGGGCGCGAGAACATCCTCTACCGCGGGCTGCTGCTCGGGCTGACGCCGAAATTCATGCGCGGCATCGAGGCAGAGGTGGTCGCGTTCGCCGATCTCGGCGAGTTCATCGACTATCCGATCAAGACCTATTCCGCAGGCATGCTCGTGCGGCTGGCGTTCGCGATCACCACGGCGGTCGGTGGCGACGTGCTCCTGCTCGACGAGGTCATCGGAGCCGGCGATGCCAACTTCATGGTCAAGGCCAAACGGCGCATCCGTGAGTTGATCGAAAAATCCGAGGTGCTGTTGCTCGCCTCGCACGACTTCGAGACCTTGCGTTCCACCTGCGAGCGTGGCCTCGTGCTTCACCACGGAGAATTGCGTTTCGACGGCCCGATGGACGCGTGCATCGGCGAGTACAAGCAATTGAACGGACTGGCGTGATGAGCGGCAAACCCCTGCGCGTGATGTGGCTGCTGAACCACACTTCGGCGAGAAAGTTCGAAGTGCCGATGCTCAAGCGGATCGGCATCGAAGAGATATTCCTGCCGAAGAAATACGTGGCGGACATCGAGTTCCGCTCCGCCTCCGTCTCGTGGGAGGAGGATGCGAACCTGACCATTCCGGCCGAGGATCTGGCCATCCTCAACGAGCAGGACTGGTATCGCTCGCCCTCGCGGCAGGCGTGGGACATCGCGAACCGGCATTTCGACGTCCTTTTCTTCATCTTCTACAAACCCGAAATACTCACGAGCATCGCGAACAACTTCAAGGGCGCGGCGTTGTGGCGCACCTACGGCGTCGCGCAGGGCGTCACCTACGACAGCATTCTCAGGCTGATATCGCCAAACGAAGGAACCTGCAAGGCGAAGTCGATGGGGCGCCGGCTCTGGTTCGCCGAAGCGTACCCGCATCTGCACGAGGTCGAGCCGGAGTATCTCTCGCGCCGGCAGTTGTATCTGCCGCTCGGCTTGACCAATACCGAGGTCGACGACCGCTGGACCGGCAGCGACAAGAAGATTTTCTTCGTCTGCCCGAATATCGCGACCAACCCGTACTACGCCAACGTGTACGACGAATTCAAGAAATCGTTCGGCGATTTTCCGTACGCGATCGGTGGCATGCAGGCGATCGATCCCGGTTATCCCGAAGTGCTCGGCTTCGTGCCGCAGGAAACGCACGAGCGCAACATGCGCGAGTTCGGGCTCATGTTCTACCACTCGACCGAGCCCAACCACATCCACTACCACCCGTTCGAGGCCATCCGCGCGGGCATGCCCCTGGTGTACATGGGCGGCGGCCTGCTCGACCGGCTCGGCGGAAAGACGCTGCCGGGGCGCTGCAAGACCATCGAGGAAGCGCGGCACAAGATCCGCCGCATCCTCGACGGTGACCGCGGCCTGATCAGCAGCATCTGCAAGAGCCAGGTCGCGTTGCTCGAACCGATGCGCGCGGATCGCTGCGTGGAGGAATGGCGCAGGAACATGCGCCTGGTCGTCGAGGATCTGGATGCGACCCGCCGCAGCGAGCCGGTTGCCGTGCTCCGGAAAAAGCGTGTCGCGATCATCGTTCCGGTCGGCTATCGCGGCGGCAGCCTGCGCGGCGCCAAGCTGCTGGCACAGGCGATCCACGCAGGCAGCCGTCAATTCGGGGAGGATGCGGATGTGGTCCTGCTGCATCTCGACGACCGCGGCCTGTATCCGGAAGAGGAATTCGACGACCTGCCGGAGGAAATCGTCCGCCGCCCCTTCAACTGGAGAACCCTGGACGGAGTCGAGGCGACCCGCGCCATGCGCTTCGCCGGCCACGAAGGCTGGGAGCCGGCATCGTTGCACTACATTGTCCCGGACGACGGCATTGCCGACCTGATGGATTGCGATGCGTGGATCGTCGTTTCCGACCGGCTCTCGATGCCCCTGCTGCCGCTGCGCCCATACATGCTGATCGTGTACGACTACCTGCAACGCTACGTTCCGATCATGCAGCCTGGCGCGGACCATACGTTCCTCGCGGTTGCGCGCCGCGCCGCGGGCGTGATGGTGACGACCGAGTTCACCTGGCGCGACGCGTTGCAGTATGCCGGCGTGCCGGAGGAGCGGCTGTTCAGGCTGCCGATGCTGGCACCGACCTGGTCCGGATCCACGTCGGCGTCCGCGGATTCCGCCAGGGACTATTTCCTGTGGACGACGAACGCGGCGCCGCACAAGAACCACGAGCGCGCGATCGAAGCGTTGAGGATCTACTACGAGGAACTGGACGGGCAGCTCCGCTGCGTCGTCACCGGCGTCAACACGGCCAACCTGATGAAGGAGCCGCCGGCGCACCTGCAAAAAAGCGCGGACCTGTTCAGGGCCAGCAAGGCGCTGAAGAAGCGCGTGCGCTGGCTCGGCGAACTCGGTGAAGGCAGCTACCGGAAAACGCTTGCGGGTGCCGCATTCCTCTGGCATGCAGGGAGCCTGGACAACGGCAGCTTCAGCGTGGTCGAGGCCGCGGCGGCCGGCGTGCCGTCGCTGAGCAGCGACTATCCGGCGATGCGCGAAATGGACGCGCAGTTCTCGCTGCATCTGGCCTGGATGGACGCCACGCGACCGCGCAGCATGGCAAATGCGCTGAAGACGATGGAATCGGCCTGGCAGGAAAGGAAAAACCTTCTGCCTTCCGCGAAAGTGCTCGCGAAACAGGCTGTCGGCGAACTGGCCGGTGAGTACTGGAAGGTGGTGCGCGAATGTCTTTGAAACGATATGGCATGTACCTGGCGTATCCGCCCACGGTCGATCTGCGCCACGATGGACTCGGTCGGCATCTCGCATCGTTCCTCAAGGGGGCTGCGGAACGGCGCGACGTGCACTTCGTCCTGGTCTGCCCGAGCTGGGCGCGGGAGGGCCTGCAGGCGCTGTTCAAGACCGAGGGTGTCGACGGTGGATTCGAGCTGACGACTCCTGCCGGCAAGCCGGTGATCCTGCGCTGGTACGAGGCGTACCTGCGCTACAAGAATCGCGTGAAGAGCCGCAGCCTCTGGTACCGCATCGTTTCTTCCGCGACGCAGCGGTTGAACTGGTGGGTCAATCACATCGAGCGTCGTCTCGGCATCGCCTATTCGGTCGCGGCCTTGCTGCCGGTCTTCCTCGAATTGGCGGTGTTGTTCGCGCTGCTTCTGCTGCTCGCGATCATCCTCGGCCCGATCGCGCTGATCGTCGGCCTGGCGGGCCTGGCCGTCATCGGCATCCGGCGCGGCCTGCGTGCGGCGACGGCCCTGGTCCGGCAGGAAGCGGTGAAGCGTGCGACCGGCGCGGATGTCGCCATCCTGAAGTACGCCGCATCGCGCTTCGGTACGCTGCTGCATGCGCCCAAGGACAACGAATGGGTGCTGCGCCTGTACAAATACATGGAGGAGGCGGAGAGCGAGCGGATGCTGCGCCTGATCAACGGCATGCACGACGTGCGCGCCTGGTACAGTCCCTCGGCATTCTGGCCGGCATTCAACAAGATCCGCGCGCCGCGGCTGATGTGCGTGCCCGACGTCGTCCTCACCGAGTTTCCGGCGACGTTTGCGAAGACCGGCGGCAGCCGCTACCTGAAGACGTTCGAGGCCGTGGAGAAGGCGATCTACGGCGGCCGCAAATTCGTGACCTACAGCGACGCGATCAAGTACGGGACACTGGTCGGGCGCTATGGGATCCGCGCAGAAGACGTCACCACGATCCTGCACGCGCCCAGCGACCTGAGCCGTTGGGTCAGCGCGAGGAACATCGCGGATGGCGGGGCGACCGAGCGCTACTACTGCAAGACGCTGGTCCGTGGCGCGCTCGCGAGGTCCACGGTTCCGGCCTATTCCGCCGAATTCCTCAATACCTCGTTCAAGTACCTGTTCTATGCCAGCCAGTTCCGCCCGAACAAGAACCTGACCACGCTGATCACCGCCTACGAGCACCTGCTCCGGAAGCGGCACATCGGGCACAAACTGCTGTTGACCGGAAGCCCGCAGGAATTCCAGCCGGTGCGCGAACTCATCGAGAAATTTTCCCTGCAGAACGATGTCCTCTGCCTGTACAAATTGCCGGTGCAGGAACTCGCCGCCTGTTACAAGCTGGCGGATCTGGCGATCAATCCCAGCCTCAGCGAGGGCGGCTGTCCGTTCACGTTCACCGAGGCGTTGTCGGTAGGCACGCCGGTCGTGATGGCGGATATCCCGGTAAGCGAAGAAGTGTTGACCGATCCCGAGTTGCGGCAGGCGACGCTGTTCGATGCCTACGACTGGCGCGCCATGGCGCGGCATATCGAGTGGGCGATCGGGCATCGCGAGGAATTGCTGCGGCTGCAGTCCGCGACCTACTCGGTGCTCGCCCGTCGCACCTGGAGCGACGTGGTCGGCGAGCACATCGACGTGCTCGAACGCATCGCGGGCGCGGACGGCTTGCAGAACGGGCGCGCGGCATGAATGTTCCGTCCGGATTGCTGATCCACGGCTTCGGCGGCCACGCCCGCAGCGTCGCCGACATCGCGCTGGCCGCCGGCATCGCGCAACTGCTGTTCGTCGACGCGAATGCGCGGCCTGGCGAGTCGCTTCACGGATTCGAGGTGCGCAGGGAATGGAGCGGACCGTTGCCGCAGGGCTGGGCCGTCTTCAGCGCGTCGGGCAATGGCGACACGCGTCGCCGCCATGTCGCGGGATTCCGCGAGGCCAGGCTGCCGATCGCCACGCTGGTCGCGCCGAACGCCACGCTGGGCCTGGGCAGCCGCATCGGCGCCGGGACGCTGGTCGCACGCTCGGCCCATGTCGGTCCCGACGCCGTGATCGGCGAAGGCTGCATCCTCAACACCGGTGCGCTCGTCGAGCACGAATGCACGATCGGCGACTACACCCACGTTTCGGTGAATGCGTCGATCGCGGGCCGCAGCCGCATCGGCGCGCTGTGCATGGTCGGCGCAGGCGCCGTCGTCGTCGACGGCGTCGACGTGTGCGATGGCGTCACCGTCGGCGCCGGCGCCGTCGTCGTTCGTCCGATCACCGTGGCGGGCGTATATGCGGGTGTGCCGGCGCGGGTGTTGCGGAGCGCACAGCCATGAGCGCGCGCCAGCGTACCTGGGTCTTCCTCGCCGTCGTTCTCGTCTGCGTCCTCGCGATCTGGCTTCCGTTCGGTTTCGGCACGACCGGGTTGATCGAGGAATGGCAGGAACTGGGCAATTCCACCGTGGATGGTCCGGTTTTCTTCGCCGACATCGTCCATCCCACGGCCGATGTGCTGCGGCCGTTGGGTCGTTCTCCGTTCGCGGTCGCGTACCTGCTCGGGCCCGATTCGTTCGTTTCCTGGCACCTGCTGCTGATGCTCGCGCTCGTGGTCAAGGGCTGCGCATCCGGCCAGCTCGCGTACCGGGCGACCGGATCGTTTGCCGCCGCCCTGGTCGCGGCCGTGCTGATCGTGCTCTATCCGGCAGACACGATGCAGCTGGCGTTCCGCGCCCTGCACATCAACTGGTCGCTTTCGCTGGCCCTGCTCGCCTGTTCGATCTATGTGTACGCCTGGGATCGGCGGCGGCCCGCCGTCGCCGTCGTCGCGGCGGCGACGGGCCTGCTGGCGGTATTGATCTACGAGGCCGCGCTGACCTGCTTCGCGATTCCGTTCCTGGTCGTGTTCTCGCGTGACGGCTTGCGCGGATTCCTGTCGGGCCTGCGCGATCGTATCGGGCTGTTGTGGATCTGGACCACCGCAGCCGCGGCGTACCTGGTGTATGCGGTCTGGATGTCGGGCAGGGTGGTCAGCTACCAGGCCAGCCTGCTGAGCGGCCGCAGTCCCGGCTCCCTGCTTACGCAGACGCTGCCGCAGCTGTTCACGGTCGGCCTGAACCGCGCGACCCTCGGCGGCTGGCTCGATGCGGCGCAGATGGTCGCCAGCGAATACCGCTCGCTCGCCTACCCGGTTGTCGCCGCGCTGGTCCTTGCGGGCGCCGTCTGGGCGGGCAGCCGCAAGTCGGCCCTGGTGGACGCGCCGTCGCACCGCTCCCGCATGCTCGCACTGGTACGCCTCGCCGGCAGCGGGTTGGCGTTGAGCGCCGCCGGTTATCTGCCCTACCTGCTTTCGCCGGCACACATGGCGATCAGCCAGCGCACCTATCTGTTCGCCTCGTTCGGCGCCGTTCTGCTGTGGACGGCGGTGCTGCTCGGGATGGCGTTCGTCTCGCGGCTGCTCGCCGCTTCGTGCGCCGTTGCCCTGCTGTTTCTCGGCCTCGGCGCGCAACTGCTCCAGTTCGACCACTATTCGCGCATTGCGGACGTGCAGAGAAGCCTGCTGCGCGAAATCGTCCGGAACTTCGATGGCGACGTCGGCGGCAAGACGCTGGTCGTGGTCGACGGCAGCAATTATCTCGGCCAGACGTGGGTATTCCTGCCGATCAACCTGCGGCTCGCGCTCGAGTATTTCTACCAGCACCGGTTGAACGGCATCGAGATCTGCCGCGCTCCGAGCATGGAATGGGTTTGGCAGAATGTGAACCTGCTGCCGCAAAGGGGCACCTGCAGCGAAACGCAGACGGAGTGGGTGTTCCACACCGCCGAAGAGCCGACGGAGGCCAGCGGCAAGCGGGTCGCGAAAGACAGCGCCATCGTCATCAGGATCGGTGCGGACGGGAGGATCGCCGGCGATCCGCGGCTCGACGCATACCGCAAGGAACTGCAGTCGGGCAGCGACAAGCTCGCGCTGCGATACCGGAACGTACTGGCGCCGCCGGCGTGGGACCATCGCGAAGCAATTTTCGGAGCGACCGGCGCCGGGCACGCCTATTTCGCCAGCTTCGGCCGTTGGTGGAGCATGGACCTGCCTGCTCGCGGCTACGGTTGGCGCGAAACCGAGTGGGAGGCAACCACGCTGTTCAAACACGTGACATCGGCATGGCAGACGGGAACGAAAGCCGGTCTCTATTTCGATCTCGATCCGTCCGCCGAGAGCTACCGCCTGCACGTCCGATTCGCGATGTTCGCAAGCGACAGAGTGCACGACGCCGTGCGCATCACGCTGAACGATTCGGCAATTGACTGCCGCTGGACTTCATTCCGCGAATGCGAGGGGCGAGTCGATGCGGGGATTCTGCGCAAGGTCGGCAATGCAATCGAATTCAATGCGCCGACCGAACCGAACTACTACGGTCTTTCGTTGAGGCTGGTCTCCT
Source organism: Pseudomonadota bacterium (assembly GCA_018240505.1). Classification (GTDB taxonomy): domain Bacteria; phylum Pseudomonadota; class Gammaproteobacteria; order Xanthomonadales; family Rhodanobacteraceae; genus Rudaea. Next base: position 65,977 of record JAFEFQ010000236.1, on the reverse strand, counting down.
TCAGCCTGACTCCAGACGGGTCGAGCCGCTAGACTAGACCATCATGGCGGCTGATGGCGGTCCGCCGCCGATACGCTGGAGTCGGCGCCGCTGATGCCTCGATCGTGTCCGTTGTTGCCTTGCAGGGTCGAGAACGACAGCCACTTGTGCCCGAAATAGCTGGTGAAGACCGGCGCGACGATGCCGCCCGCGTGCGCGATTTCCCGGGCATGCCAGACAACATGCAGGTGCGGCAGAATCACATCCGCCAGCAACAGGCTGATCAGCACCGTCTGCAGCATCGCGACGAGGTTTACGACCACGAACCAGAATAGCTGCTGACGCAGCGGCCTGTGCGGGCGGGTGAAGATGAAGCCGCGGAACAACGCGAAAGCGGTCGCCAATCCGACCAGGTAGGCCAGAATCACCGCCGGGGCGAACGCCAGCCATTGACTCAGGACGATGCGCGAGCCGAAGTTGGCGACCGCGGCCAAGCCGCCTGCGGCGAGGAACCGCAGGAATCTGCGGGATTCCCGCAACCAGGCCGCGCCGCCGCCATTGCCTTCATCGATGCGATTCATGTCGATCTCAGCCCAGCACCGCACGTGCCAGTTCGCGCCCGGTTTTCACGCTCTCGCAGATCGAGCGGTCTTCAGGGTAGTAGTACGAGGTGTCGGCCATGTAGAAGCCCGCAACCGGAGTCTTCATCGGTGGCAGCATCGCCGTGAAGCCGGGCGGACAGATCGTCTGCGCGAAGTCGTAGCGGTGGCAGTGTGCGGCCAGCACCCAGCCCGGCTGGAATTGCGGGTTGAGCCTGGCCAGATATCCGATCGTCTCGTCGATGAAGGCCTGGTTGTCGCGCGCGTATTTCGGATGCGTCTTCGGCATGTAGAACGGCGCGTAGACGATGGCCGGACCGGCGCCCCTGCTTTTACCAAGCGCGTTGAGATTGGAGTATTCGATGACGCCCGGAATCTCGATGCTTTCGTCGCAGATGTTCATCCAGAAGTTCTCGCTGAGCGGCCGCTTCAATTTCAGGATGACGCAGGCAACCGGAATGTTCCGGATCGCACGGATGCGCGCGGCGAACGCATCGGGCAGGTCCGGCACGAGCGCGGGCACGTACTGGATCGGCGCCGTGCTGACCACGTTGTCGACCGCGCGTTCCGTTCCGGCGACGACGATGCCGCGCACCTTGCCCGCGCCATCGGTCGTGACCCGGTCCACGCCCGAGCGCAGATGGATGCGGCCGCCGAGCGCTTCGATGCGTTCGCGCAACGTGTCGAGCAGGGTGACCGAGCCGCCGTCGAGGTAGCCCAGCGATTCGTGGAACAGATCGCGCCGCGACAGCGCGACGCGCTTGATCCGCGTGCCGAGCCAGGCGGCGGAAAGCTGGTCGCTCAGTTCGTAGAACTTGAGATGGAACAGCCGCTCCCACAACACCTTGTACGCGCGCTCGCCGAGCCAGGATTTCAGCCACGGCAGTGCGCCGATTTTGTCGAGCGCGCTCCAATCGCGGACGCTCTTGGTCTTCATCACCTGCAGCGCATAGCGGAATTTCTCGGCGAGACTCAAACCGGGAAAGCCGAGCAACGCCTGCGGCGTGCCCCATTTGTACAGCCGCCCGTTCCAGTAGAAGCCCATCTTCGTGTCGGTCCAGCGCAGCTTGTCGGACAGGCCGAGTTCGGCGAGCAGGTCGAACAGCGGCTGGTCGGTCTTGCAGATGAAGTGGTAGTAGCGCTCGATCGCGAGGCCGTCGAAATCGAAGTGCGCCGACATGCCGCCGATGCGGTCGTCGCGTTCGTGGATGTCGACCTCGTGCCCGGCCTTGAGCAGGTCGAGCGCGCAGATCAGGCCCATCGGGCCGGCGCCGATGACGGCGGTCTTGGTGGCATTCACTCTGTCGCGTCTCCGGTCAGCGCTTCAACACGATGCCAGCGTAGCGCGCATCACAATAGCTTTCGCGCACGGCATCCTCGAAAGGCGTTTGCGCGACGCCGAAGGTCGCACGCGTGTCGACGCCGTGGAACTCGTCGCCCGCACTGAGCGCCTCGAGCTGGTCGGCGGTGAACGGCGGCTTGCCGCTGAACAGCGCATACACCTTGAGCAGGAAACGGAACAGCGCGTAGGGGACATGCACGATCCAGGTGCGCAAGCCCTTGACGCGCTTGATCGTGCGGATGATGTCGACGTAGTCGATGCGCGTGTCGCCGCAGACGTCGTAGACGGCGCCGTCCGGCTGCGTCTCGATGCACCTGGCGATGCAGCGGCAGAAATCGCGCTCGTACAGCGGCTGGCGCATGTACCTGCCGTCGCCGGGAATCGGAAAGATCGGCGTCTTCGCCATGAAGCGCGACAGCCAGCCCAGGTGCTTGGGATCGAACCAGCCGAACATCAGCGTAGGGCGCAGCACGCAGTGCGTGATGCCGGACTCGACGACGAGCTTCTCCTGCGCCTTCTTCGTGTTCGTGTAGTCGTCGTTCGCGACCGAATTCACAACCGAAGAAGAGATATGAACGAGGTAGGGCACCGCGTGACGTTTGATCGCATCGAGCACGACGCGCGTCGCATCGATATTGTTGCGCACGAAGACCTGCGCGTCCTTGTCCGTGATCTGTGCGTGCAACTGTACGACGCAGGCCGCGCCGTCGAAACTTTGTTCCCATTCGCCGCGCTCGGCCACATCGGCGCGGATCGCGCGCACGCGCGGATGCAGCCGGCGCAGGATGTCGAGGTTGTATTCGTGCTTGTCGATCGCGACGAGGTTGCTGTAGCCCTGCGCTTCGAGCTCGACGAGCAGGTTCTGGCCGACCAGTCCGGCGGCGCCGGTCAAAACAATTTTTGCATCCTTTGCAATCATGGATAAGAGCTCGTTCTCAAGATATCGTCATTCCCGCACAAGCGGGAATCCAGTGTCTTTGCTTCAAACCAGACAGATCAAAATGGATTCCCGCCTGCGCGGGAATGACGGCAAAAAATCAAATTCGCAACGCACTACAACTTGAGCTTCTTGAAGATCGGTTCGGGAATGTGCCTGATGACCAGCATGATCAGGCTCCAGAACCAGGGCAGGTAGACGATGCTGCGGCGCTTGTCGATCGCGTGCACGATGCCGGCGGCGACCGCGTCGGGCTTGGCCCAGAGCGCGCCTTTGTTCGCGATGCCTGCGGTCATCGGCGTGTCGACGAAGCCGGGCTCGATCGTGAGCACGTCGACGTTGGCCTTGGCCAGGCGCTGGCGCAGGCCGGACAGGAACGCGCTGACCGCGGCCTTGGCCGCGCCGTAGACGTAGTTGCTCTGCCGGCCGCGGTCGCCGGCGACCGAGGAAATCACCGCGAGCGTGCCGGCCTTGCGCGCTTCGAACAGGTTCGCGAGCGAGGTCAGCAGCGCCATCGTCGACAGCGCGTTGATGTCGAACTCGCGGCGCAGTGCCGCAGCGGATTTCTCGCATTCGCCCTGGTCGGACAGCGTGCCGTGCGCGATCAACACCGTGTCGAGGCCGCCGAGTTCGCGCTCGGCGTGGTCGATGATGGCCCGATGCGCGGCGAAATCGGCGACATCGAGCGTCGCGGTTGCCGTGCGCACGGCGCCGCGCACGTCGAGGTCGGCCTTGATCGCCTGCAGGCGATCGGCATTGCGCGCGACGAGGAACAGCGCGTCGCCGCGCGTGGCGAAAATGCGCGCCGTCGCTTCGGCGATTGCCGAGGTTGCACCGATGATCAATACCTTGCGCATGCCCTTATTCCATCACCCGGCGCCAGAAGCCCGAGGAAAATTTCGGATCGATCTGCGCGAGCATGTGCTGCCAGCGCGGGAAATACTGGCGGAAGCGTGCGCCGCTCATGCGCGCATCCTTGGCCGGGTACACCGCGCCGCCGGCCGCGGCCGTGATTTCGTCGAGCCGGTCGAGCAGGGCGAACGTGGCCGCGCCGTCGTTGGGAAAATCGAGCGCCAGCGTCGTGCCCGCGCGCGGAAACGAGAGTATGCCCGCGGCCGGGCGATCGGCGAACACCTTGAGCACGGCGAGGAACGAGCCGCGGCCGCTCGCCGCGATCGCGCGCAGCAGTTCGGCGATCGCGGCTGCCGACGCCGCGGGCGGCACCACGCACTGGTATTGCAGGAATCCGCGCGGGCCATAGATGCGGTTCCATTCGCCGATCGCGTCGAGCGGATAGAAGTACGGCTCGTAATGGACGATCGCGCTGCCTTCGCGCGCGCGGCGGAAATACAGTTCGTTGAACGCGTGCAGGCTCAGCTTGTTGATCAGCGAGACCGGCGGCGTGAACGGCACGGCCAGCCGGCTTCGCCGCGGCCTGCGTCCGGCGGCCGTTGGCGGCGCATGATTGGCGCGGAAGAAAACGCCGCGGCCGAATTGCGCTGCGCGCGCGGCGCAATCGATCCAGGCCACGGTGTACGCATGGTCGCGCTCGGATTCCGACGACAGCGCGAAGAACTCGGCGAGGTTGCCGAAGCGCCGCGTCTCCTGTGCCAGCCACGGGCCTTCGATGCGCAGCAACTGGAACTCGGCCCAGACGACCATGCCGGTCAGGCCGAGACCGGCGATCGTCGCGGCAAACAAATCCGCGTTCTGCGACGGACTGCATTCGATGCGCGCGCCGTCGGAGCGCAGCAGTTCGAAGCGGCGCACATGCTCGCCGAACGTGCCGGCGCGATGGTGGTTCTTGCCGTGCACGTCGTTCGCGATCGCGCCGCCGACGGTGACGAAGCGTGTGCCTGGCGTCACCGGCAGGAACCAGCCGCGCGGCACGGCGAGGTCGAGGATCTCGGCGAACAACGTGCCCGCTTCGCAGCGCACGATGCCGCTGACGGGATCGAAAGCGATGTAGCGGTCGAGGCCGCGCGTAGGCAGCAGCGTACCGCCGTCGTTGAGACAGACGTCGCCGTAGCTGCGTCCGTTGCCCCAGGCGAGCACGCTGCCTTCGACATGAGGTAGCGGCGCATCGCGCCAATGCAGCGGCACGACGGCCTGTCTTGCACGCGGGTAGCGACCCCAGGATGTCCCGGCAATGGCCATGTCAGATGGCAACAGTCGCGACGACGGCGCACAGGGCGAGCACGATCCGGCTGACGTAGTCGGTCAGCGCGAACACGACCGGGTCGTCGTCCATCAGGCCGCGGTGCGCCTTGAACCAGACCCGGCTGATCCAGTACAGCAGCAGCGGGCACAGCAGCCAGAGCACCTGCGGGTGACGGTACAGCGCCTCGCTCGCCGAGCTGTTGATGTACAGCGCGAGCACGAGCACGGCGAGATAGCCGCTGGAGCCGCCGAGCGAAGCGATCAAGCCAAGGTCGTCGACTTCGTAGCCGCGTCCGTCGGTGCGGCTGCGCCCCAACTGCATCAGGCTGCGCAGCTCGGTGTAGCGCTTGACCAGGGCCAGGCTGAGGAACAGGAACATCGAGAACGCGAGCAGCCAGAACGACAGCGCGGAGTGGATCGCCACCGTACCCGCGATGATGCGCACGGTGTAAAGCGCGGCGAGCACCACCGTGTCGAGCATCGCGATGCGCTTGAGCCGGAACGAATACGCCAGCGTCAGCAGCCAGTAGCCGAACAGCACGAGCGCGAATTCCGCGCCTACCGCCAGCGCCAGCGCGAACGCCGCCAAAGTCAACGCGGGCGCGGCGAGCAGACCGGACGCCAACGGCACCGCGCCGGCCGCGAACGGGCGCAGGCGCTTGCGCGGGTGGCTGCGATCCGCTTCGAGATCGAGCAGGTCGTTGAGTACATAGACACCCGAGGCGCACAGGCCGAAGCTGACGAACGCGAGCACCGACAGCAGCACCGCGTCGGGCTGGAACAGCCTGTGCGAGGCGAGCAGCGGCAGAAAGACGAGGAAATTCTTCAGCCATTGATGCAGACGCAGCGCCGTGATCCAGGTTCCGGCGCCGCCGCTGCTGCGCGGCAACGCCTGTCCGACCGCCGTCACGGCAGATGCGCGACGCGCGAGGTCCTCGGACGCATTGACGACTATTGCGCTGCGCGCCTGCCGCCAGACTTCGATGTCGGCAACCGCGTTGCCGGCGTAGTCGAAGCCGCGTCTGCCGAAACGCTCCACCAGCGCCTGCGCCTTGTCGGCCCCGGCGAGATTGCGTTCGCCGTCGCTGGCGAGCACTTCGTCGAATACGCCGAGATGCGCGGCGACGGCTTCGGCGTACTTGCGATCAGACGCGGTGCAGAGTACCCGGTGCCGCGACGATGCCCGCAGCAGCTCGACGACGCGCTCGTCGTACGGCAGCAGGGAAACATCGATCTCGCTGCGCGCCGCGATCTCGCGCTTCATCGCCGCCTTGCCGCGCAGCAACCAGAAGCCGCAGCGCAGGACATTGAGCGGATTGCGCCGGGCGAGGCCCAGCGCAGATTCGATCAGCAAGTCGGAACGGATCAGCGTGCCGTCGAGATCGACGCATAGCGGAATGTCGTCGTGTTGCCCGGCAGTCGTCATGCGCAAAGCTTTAGACGGAAAGCTCCGCACGCAGCGCGTCGAACAGGTGCAGCGCCTGCGGATTGGCGAGCGCGTCGGTGTTCTTCACCGGGCGGCCGTGGATCGTCTCGCGCACCGCGATTTCGGTGATCTTGCCCGAGATCGTGCGCGGGATGTCGGCGACCTGGAGGATCTTCGCCGGCACGTGGCGCGGCGTCGTGTTCGCACGGATCTGCTTCTTGATGCGATCGCGCAGCGCGTCGTCGAGCGTGAATCCTTCGCGCAGGCGCACGAACAGGATCACGCGCACGTCGCCGTCCCATTCCTGGCCGACCGCGATCGACTCGAGCACTTCGGGCAACTGTTCGACCTGGCGGTATATCTCCGCGGTGCCGATGCGCACGCCGCCCGGATTGAGCACGGCATCCGAGCGCCCGTAGATGACGATACCGTCGTGCTCGGTCAGCAGCGCGTGGTCGCCGTGGCACCAGACATTTTCGATTTTGGAAAAATAGGCGTTTTTATACTTCGAGCCGTCGGCGTCGTTCCAGAAGCCGACCGGCATGCACGGAAACGGCGCGGTGCAGGCGAGTTCGCCCTTCTCGCCGCGCAACGGGTGGCCGGAGTCGTCGAGAATTTCCACTTTGAGGCCGAGTCCGCGGCACTGCAGCTCGCCGCGATACACCGGCAGCAGCGGATTGCCCAGCGCGAAGCAGGAAACGATGTCGGTGCCGCCGGAGATCGAGGCGAGCAGCAGGCGCGCCTTCACGTCGCGGTAGACGTAATCGAAGCTTTCGTCGGCGAGCGGCGATCCGGTGGAAAGAATCGTCTTCAGCGTCGTCAGCTTGTGCGATTCTCGCGGCTTGACGCCGGCCTTCTCGCTTGCCGCGATCCATTTCGCGCTCGTGCCGAACACGCTGATGCCGACTTCGTCGACGAGGTCCCACAGCGTGCTTGCATCGGGATGCGAGGGCGAGCCGTCGTAGAGCACCAGGGTCGCGCCGACGGCGAGGCTGGAAACCAGCCAGTTCCACATCATCCAGCCGCAGGTCGTGTAATAAAAGATCTTGTCGTCGCGCTTCAGGTCGGTGTGCAGCACGAGTTCCTTCAGGTGCTGGATCAGCGTGCCGCCGGCGCCGTGCACGATGCACTTCGGCACGCCGGTGGTGCCGGAGGAATACATGACGTAGAGCGGATGGTCGAACGCGGTGGGGGTGAATTCGGGTTCGTGCGGCTCGGCACCGACGAAGTCGGGCCACGCCACCGCATTGGCGATGCCGTCGAGCTTCAGCGCGGCGCCCGAATACGGCGCGACGACGAGTTTTTCGACTGAAGGAATCTGCGCGAGCACATCGCGGATCTTCGCGAGGCAATCGAAACTCTTGCCGCCGTAGGGATAGGCGTCGGCGGTGAACAGTACCTTCGGCGCGATCTGGCCGAAGCGGTCGACGACGCCGTTGATGCCGAAATCGGGCGAACACGAGGACCACGTCGCGCCGAGCGAGGTCGCGGCCAGCATCGCGATCACGGTTTCGGGAATATTCGGCATGAAACCGGCGACGCGGTCGCCCGCAACGACGCCGGCTTCGCGCAGCGCGTGCGCGAGCTTGCCGACTTCCTCGTGCAGTTGCGCGTAGGTGAACTCGCGCTCGTGCCCCCATTCGTTGCGTGCGATCAACGCGACGCGGTCGTCCTTGTAGCGCAGCAGGTTCTGCGCGAAGTTCAGGCGCACGTCGGGAAACCAGCGCGCGCCAGGCATTCTGTCGCCGTCGACGAGCACGGTGTCGAAGTCGCCCGAGGCGCGGATGCCGCAGAATTCCCACACCGCGCGCCAGAACGCTTCCGGCTGGCGGATCGAGTAGTCGTAAAGGCTGAAGTAGTCCTCGACCTGCGCCTTGTGCTCGGTCTGCACGAAACGGATGAAGCGGGACAGGTTCGCGCGTTCGATGCGCTCCTTGCTCGGTTCCCAGATGGGGCGTTGGGTATTCAAGCGGCGTTCCCTCTGCGGTGTCTTTGCGAGCGCCGATTATAGATCAGCCTCGTTGCCCCCTGCCTACGACTTGAGGGGGAACGCACAGGGGGCGTGGATGCCGGCGGGTCGATGTGCCCGAAATGCGGCCGGGACGCGATGAATCGCGTCCCGGCGCAAACCCTAGCCCAGCGCGGCTTCGAGTTCCGGAATGAGCTTGAACAGGTCGCCGACGAGGCCGATGTCGGCGATCTCGAAGATCGGCGCCTCGGCGTCCTTGTTGATCGCCACGATCGTGCCGGCGTCCTTGATCCCGGTCAGGTGCTGGATCGCGCCCGAGATGCCGATCGCCATGTACAGCTCCGGCGCGATGATCTTGCCGGTCTGGCCAACCTGCAGGTCGCTGGGCACGTAGCCCGCGTCGACCGCCGCGCGCGAGGCGCCGACCGCCGCGCCGAGCTTGTCGGCGAGCTTGAAGATGATCGCGAAGTTCTCGGCCGAGCCGACGCCGCGGCCGCCCGAGACGACCTTGGCGGCGCTCTGCAGGTCGGGGCGCTCGCTCGCTCCCTGCGCGAGTTCGACGAAGCGCGTATGCGTCGGCAGCTCGACGTTGACGTTCAATGCCTCGACCGGCGCGTTGCCGCCGTTGGCTGCGGCCGCCCACGAAGCCGTGCGCACGGTCGCGACCAGGGTCTGGTCGGCCGGCGCCTGCACGGTGATGATCGCGTTGCCCGCGTAGATCGGGCGCGTGAACGTGTGCGCGTCGGCGACGCTCATGATGTCGCTGACCTGGGCCACGCCGAGCAGCGCGGCGACGCGCGGCGCGACGTCCTTGCCGAACGTGGTCGACGGTGCGAGCACGTGCGTGTAGCCGCTCGATGCGACTTCGACGATCTGCGGCGCATACACCGCGGCGAGCGCGTGGGCATTCGCCGGGTTCGCGATCGTGAGCACTTTCGAAACGCCGGCGATCTTCGCCGCGTCGGCGGCGATCGCGTCCGGCGCGGCGGCGAGCACGAGCACGTCGATCGCGTCGGCCTTGATCGCCTGCGCACAGCTCACGCAGCGCGCCGTGCTCGGGTTGAGTTTGCCGTTCAGGTGTTCGGCGATGATCAGAATCTTGCTCACAGAATTCTCCGTTCGTAATCGGCGAGGCGCCGATTACAGAAGTCCTTTGGTCTTCAGCGCCGCGACCAGTTCGGCGGCATCCTTCACCATCACGCCCTTGCTGCGCCTGGCCGGCGGGGCGTAGCCCGTCGTCTTCAGCGTGTCGCCAGAGGCCACGCCGAGATCGGCGAGCTGCAGCGTCTCCAGCGGCTTGGACTTGGCCTTCATGATGTCCGGCAGCTTGATGAAGCGCGGTTCATTCAAACGCAGGTCGGTCGTGATCACGGCCGGCAGGTCGACCTCGATCGTCTCCAGACCCGCGTCGACTTCGCGCGTCACCTTCGCGGCATTGCCGGCGACTTCGACCTTCGAGGCGAACGTCGCCTGCGGCCGGTTCCACAGCGCGGCGAGCATCTGCCCGGTCTGGTTGCAGTCGTCGTCGATCGCCTGCTTGCCGAGGATCACGATCTGCGGGGATTCCTTCTCGATCAGCTTGAGTAGCGCGCGCGCGGCGGTCAGCGGCTGGATCGCCTCGTTCGTGACGACGTGGATCGCGCGGTTCGCGCCCATCGCGAGACCGTTGCGCAGATGCGCCTGCGCGTCGGCCGGCGCGATCGTGGCGACGACGACTTCGCTCGCGATGCCCTTCTCGCGCAGGCGCAGCGCCTCTTCGAGCGCGATGTCGTCGAACGGATTGGCCGACAGCTTGACGCCTTCGCTGACCACGCCGGAACCGTCCGGCTTGACCTGGATGCGCACGTTGTAATCGACGACGCGCTTGTAGCCGACAAGAATTTTCATCGAGTGCTGACTTCCCTGGTGGGTCCGTACGCAGGCGTAGCGGAGGGGAAGGCGATTTTACCCGATTGGCTGGAGCAAAAGCTCCAAGGCGCCCGGCTTGACGACGGTCAGCCCTGCGGGGCGCTCGCGCAATACGGTGGTATCGGTGTCGTGCGCGCGACGCAGTGCTTGTAGCTGGCGGGCAGGCCGCTCAGCGACTTCGATTCGCCGCGGGCCAGGGAAAAATCCGCGATACGGTGCGTCGTGCAGATGCTCGCTCGCGCGTCCTTCGCGTCGTCGCGGCAGTCGCTCGTGAACACGCTGTAGTAGCAGTGTCCGCTCGCGCTTTCGTTGCAGGCGAACTGGGCGACGCCCGGCGTCGATTCGCGGATCGCCGAGTCGAGCAAGTCGACGCCGTCGATCGTGCTTGTCGTCGTGATCGATACGTTCGGCGAGAAGGTGCAGCCGCTCAACAGCAGCGACAGCACGGCGAGGCAGGATAGCGGGCGCATGGTCGGATCTCCGGGGCGTTACATCGAGCGGAACAGGGTCATGAACGGCTGGCTCACGGTCAGCGTTTCCGGCCGGGTTTTCAGTTTCAGCGTGCCGCGGCCCGCATCGTCGCGCACGATCGAGGCGATCGCCTTGAGGTTGACGATGGTCGAGCGGTGGATCTGCTTGAATGCGGTCGGATCGAGCCGGCCGAGCAGCTCGCGGATCGGCGTGCGCAGCAGCGCTTCGCCGTCCTTCGTCATCACCACCGTGTACTTGTTGTCGGCCTGGAAATAGGCGACGTCGTCGACGAGGATGAGCCTGGTTTCCTTGCCCGCGCTGGCGGTGATCCAGGCGAGCGGCGGCTTGTCGACGACCTGCGGCACGATGCCGAGCTGGCGGATGACCGCGGCGAGCGCGCCCGCGTCGCGCGCGCTGCGCGCCTGCAGGCGCGCGACGGTCGCGGCCAGGCGCTCGCGCGCGATCGGCTTCAAGAGATAATCGACCGCCCCCTTGTCGAACGCGTCTATCGCATACTGGTTGTAGGCGGTGACGAAGACGATCTGCGTCGCCGGACTCGCCTCCGCGGTCGCCGCGGCGACCTCGAGGCCGGTCAGCCCCGGCATGCGGATGTCGAGGAAGGCGACGTCGGGCCGATGCTCGGCGATCGCTTCCAGCGCCGCACCGCCATCTTCGCATTCGGCGGCGATGTCGAGTTGCGGCCAGACCTCGCGCAGCAGGCCGACGAGCGACTCGCGCAGCAGTTGTTCGTCTTCGGCGACGATGCAGTTAGGCATGGGTTGCTCCCGTTGCCGCGGTGCTCGTCGAAGCCGGCACCGTGATCGTCGCGGCGACGCCGTTGGGGAAGTTCGCCGCGATCACGAACGATGCCGCGGTGCCGTAGGCGAGCTTCAGGCGTTCCCGCACATTCTTCAAGCCGATGCCGGTGCCGCTCGATTGCGCGTTGAAGCCCTGGCCGTCGTCGGCGACGGTGACGACGAGATTGCCGGCGTTCTCGCGCGCGAGGATCCAGATCGTGCCGCCGCCGTACTTCGGCTCGAGGCCGTGCTTGATCGCGTTCTCGACCAGGGTCTGCAGCATCATCGTCGGGAATGCCGCCGGCTTGAGATTTTCCGCGACTTCGATTTGCAGCTTGAGCCGATCGCCCATGCGGATGCGCAGGATTTCCAGGTAGGCGCGCGAGCGTTCGAGTTCCTCGCCGAGCGTGGACGGCGCGTTCTCGGCGCGCGGCATGGAAGAGCGCAGGTAGGCGATGAGGTTGCCGAGCATTTCGTCGGCACGTGAGGGATCGGTGCGCGTGAGGATTTGCGCGCTGGCCAGGGTGTTGTAGAGGAAGTGCGGCTCGATCTGCGCATGCAGCAGATTGAGCTTGGCCACGGCGAGTTCCTTCTCCGTGCTGGTCTGCTGCGCGCTGGCCTGCTCGCCGCGCCGGCGCTCGGCGATGCGGCGCGTGATCGCGCGCGTCAACGCCTCCGCGTTTTCGAGATTGGAACCGTCGTCGAATTGCAGCCAGTCGCTGAAGATGCCGCCGGCCGCTTCGCAGATCAACAGCGCGCTGCTGGTCCCGTTCGCCGGCGTCAACGTCGCGAGAATCTGGTGGCGGCGCACGACCAGGAAGCCGAAGTCGAGGCCGGCGAAGACGTAGGCCTTGGGCGCGACCGGCTTTTCGATATGCGCGCGCAGGTTGAGGCTGTCGCGCGTGCTTTCGTCGACGCGGACGTCCGCCAGCTCGCGGATCGCTGCATCGACGATCGTGAACGCTTCGGTGGCGTCGAGCGGAATCTCGATCTGGCGGCGCTGGCGCGGGCTCAGCGCGTCCGCATCGATGCGCCCCTTGATCAATTGCACGCGGCGCAGGTGCGCGATCGCGTGGATGATCTTCGCCGACACGAAGCCGATGACCGCAACCGCGAACAGCCAGTCCAGAGGGCGGATGTGCGGAAAACCGACGATGTGCCAGAGCGCCGTCGCGGCCAGCGCCGCGATGAACCAGACCAGCGCCGTGCGAGCGACGAAGAGAAGACCTGCCATGACCGCGAAGTTCCATCGGAATCGATTGCCGCGCAGCATAGCCACGAGAGCCGTGGATGTATTGCGGTCTGCGACGAAACCGCGATCGCTTGCGACAAAACCGCCGTTTGGCAGCGCAAAAAAAAAGGGCCGCTTGCGCGGCCCGGGGCAAATGTTGCGAGGCTGACGCCGTGTTATTGCGGTTGCGCGGTGTTCTTGCCGCCGTGACCATGGCCCCACTGGCCGGCAGGCACTTCGTCTGCCGTGATGTAGCCGTCGCCGTTCTTGTCGAGCCTGGCGAAGCGCGCCTGCGCCGCGGCAAGGTATTGATCTTTTGTGATCGTGCCGTCGCTGCCGATCTTCTTCACTTCGCGTTCGGCGAATTTCTCGTCGCGGCCGCGGCCGGCCGCCGCGATCTGCGCGGCCGTGATCTTGCCACTGCCCTGCGTGTCGATCATGGCGAAGCGCGCGGCCGCTGCGGCCTGAAATTCCGCCGAAGAGATCCTGCCGTCGCCGTCGCTGTCCATCTTCTTCAGCATGTGCGCGAACGGCGAGGGATGCGCGGGCGCGGCGGCGGCCGGCGCGGGCGTATCGGCCGCCTGCGCGAATGCGGCGAACGGCGCCGCGACCAGCGCGGCGGCGAGCGCGTACGAGGTGATGCGTGTCATCGTTGTACTCCGTTGTGGGTTGGGGTGGCGCATGCCACAGCGGATACAACGCCAGCGCCCGCGTACCGTTTACCGCGAGGCGGTAAGCGAACGTAAACGGGCGCGGGATTTTTTGTGCAGCGGCAGCGGCCTGCGCGCGGGTCGCGAGGCCGCGCATCCGATCGCCGCTTGCCTAGGGGCGCGGCGCACGCGTGCTGCGGAACACGCCGAGTCCTTTCTGGTCGTCCTGGTTCATGTATTCGATCGTCAGTGTGGCATCGGCGAACGTCACCATCGAACGCGAACCGGGCATCGCACTCTCGCCGGGCGGCGTCATCAGGAACACGTCGCCGGACCAGTGGGTCAGGTCGAATGCCATGTCGTTCGGGCCGATGCGCAGTTGCAGCGCGCCGTTCGCGGCCAGGATCTGGACGGGTCCGTAGAAATTGTTTGCGTAAGTCCCGGCATAGCGTGCGAGCGGCTGCGCAGGAGCGGCATCGGCCGGCGGCGCGGGGCAGTCGAACGTGCCATCCGCCTTCGGCGTGCAGGCATGATCGCCGGTCGGCGCAAGGATTCCCTTGAACGCGCCCGCGTACAACTCGTCCCACGGCTGGGTGATGCGGCCGAACTGGATGAGGTCGGCGAAGTCGGCGTTCAGGGTTTCCGGCAACCCGGTCGGCAGCGCGTTGGTCAGCGTGACGATGCCGACGTTGGCCGACGGAATCAGCGTGTACGCAGTCGCCGCGCCGAGCGCAAACGCACCCGAGTGGGTGAGCACGACGCGGCCCGAGCCCGACTCGCCGACGTTGAAACCGTAGCCGTAGAACCCGGCGCGCGAACGCGGATTCGACGGTGCGGCGGAAACGATCTGCGGCGAGGTCGCCGGCAGCAGCGCCGCGCCGGGAGTCCATTGCGCACCGTTGACGCAGCCGTTGGCGAGCATCATGTTCATCCAGCGTGCGACGTCGTTGACGCTGGAACTGACCCCGCCCGCGGGCGACTGCGCATCGGGATCGCGCTGCGAGGGCGTGACGACGAAACGGTCGCCGTGCTTGACGTGGCCGACCGCGCGGTTCGCGCGCGCGGCGAAATCGGCGTAGCGCGAACTGGTCGAACTCATGCCGAGCGGCACGTACAACGCCTGCTGCGACAAGGTTTCCCAGTCTGTGCCGCTCGCAGTCGCCACCGCCACGGCGGCGGCGGTCATGCCGAAATTCGTGTAGGCGTAGTGCGCGCGGAACGGCGCGAGCGGCGCGTAGCGCAGCTTGTCGAGCATCTGTGCGCGATCGAAGCCGAGATCCTCGAGGAAGTCGGCGATGTGCTCGGGCAGGCCGGAGCGGTGCGCGTACAGGTCGCCGATCGTGGCGTTGTTCGTCGCATACCATTCGGACAGCTTGAATGCGGGCATCAGCTTCTGCACGCGCGTGTCCCAGCCGACCACGCCGGCGCCGACCTGGTGTGCGATCACGGTCGCGCCGATCGACTTCGACATCGAGGCGAGCTGGAACACCGTGTCCGCATCGACCGGCGCGCCCGTGTCGAGGCTGCGCACGCCGTAGCCCTTCGCGAACACGGTCTTGCCGTCGCGCACGACAGCGACGGCCATGCCGGGGACGCCGCTGGCCGTCATCAGCTTCTGTGCGAGCGCGTCGACCTGGGCGACGGCCGCGTCGATCTGCGCGGCGGGTATGTCGATGCCGGAGAACTCGTTGGGCACGAAGGGCGAGGCATCGGCGCAAGCGCCGGCCGTCTGCTCAGGGTGAGGCGATCGCGCCGTCGTCGGCAGATCGGCGTGCGCGCAGGCGCAGCTGAGCAGAGCGACTGGAATTGCGATCAGCGCGGAGAAAAGATTTTTTTGGCTCACGATTGCCTTCCTGGGAAAATTCGATCACGAAGCGTGCTGCGCCATTGCCTGCATCTGTTTCCAGAAGAGCTGGCGCTGCTCTTCCCAGAAAAAGCGCTCGGCGGTCTGCGCGATTTCATCGAGCCATTGCGTGGCTTGCGCGTCCGATACGGAGGCGCCTTGCGAGGTGCGCGCGCGAACCAGGGCCTGATGCACGTCGGCGAGGCTCATCTCCGTCGGGCTGGTCACGTACAGGTTCACCAGTTGCGAGGGTTTGATTTTGACATCCGGATCGATCAGGCGGAAACCGAATACCACGCAGCCCAGGCTGTGATAGGTGAGTGCTGTGGGTGATTTTCCCAGGCAGCGATACAACTCGAACACGCTGGAGGGATAGTCCAGGCGCGAGAGCATGTGCCCTTCGGGAACCGGAACGACGTTGCTGCTGAACGACTTCATTTCCCAGCCTGCGCTCGACGTCCCGATCACGGAAGGCCTGGGCGTGAACGAGCCATCGCCGTTGTCCACGCGCTGGGTGAAGTACAGCGCGCTGACCAGATAGCCGGAAGAACAGCGCGAACTCGTTTGTGCGCCGAAGAAGCCGATGTCGACCTTGACGCCGACGATGGGATGAGCCGCCAGGTCGGTCAGATAGAGCGCACCGTACGGCACCGGTGTCTGCGTCTCGCCCTGCCGGAACGTGGCCACGGCGCTGGGGAAATTGAAGTTGCGCCCGCCGCGGTTGATCAGCGCGCCGGTCGATACGGCAAGACCGACCAGCGGCGTATCCGGTAGCCCTTCAGGCGCGGGCACCGTCGGGTACGGCGGGTCGACGGTGAAATAGTAGTAGTGGTCCGTCATATTGAAATCGACGCCGATGTCCTGCCAGTCCGGTGCGCCATAGGGTCCGTACAGCAGCTCGCGCGTGAGGCGAACTGGCTGGCGATTCGCGCTCGAGTCGGCCATCGTCGGCCAGAGCTGGCGATAGTCGAGGGCCAGGTGGGTGAGCTGGCTGGTGCGCTCGTTCTGCGTGCGCTTCGCGTTCCATGCGCCCCAGGCGACGGCGGCGACGCCCGGATAGTACGACTTGTCATGCCAGGCATCGTCCGGCAGCGGCGATTGCGTTTCCTTTGTGTATTCCTCGCCGAACTTGGCGAGCGCGCCGGGGGCCACGGCATCCACGTGGTCGCAGTACTGCTTGTTGAAGGTGTCGTAGTCGTGCTGGAATCCCTGCATCGACGTATCGTCGAAACCGATCTTCCTGCCGTGCCAGAGAATGTCGCGCAGAAAGACCAGGTGCAGGTTCGCCATCTGCACGAACAGCGGTAGAAAATCGCCCTGCCAGGCTTGGTTGCTCGGGTTCATGAAAGCCGGCGCGCCCAGTTCGAACGCGGATTCCACGTCGCCGGCCTTGGCGATCACATCCGCGAGTCCGGACGTCGAAGGCTTGTCGTTGTAGGTTTTCACGAGGAAGGCGTAGCTCGCGAGCACCGTCTTGAAGCCATCGATGGTGTTCTTGAGTCCGTTGACCGCGTCCTTCTCCGCCTGCTGATCGATCGCGGCCAGCACCTGCTCCTTGATCTGCGACCACAGATCCTGCTGGCTCGTCGGCCAGAACAGGTTGATCAGCAGGTTGATCCCGGAGCCGAACATGGGAATGAAGGAGATGCCTATGTTGAGCACCGTCTTGATGTCGTTGATCGGATCCAATGCCGGCAGGGTCAGGTCCGAACGCGGATTGAGATTCGAGAGGCGAGGGCAATTCGCGGACGGTTTCGGAACGTAGGTACCGTCGGGCCCGGCTTCGGTCGCCGCTACCAGTGCGGGAATGCCGGCCGCGACCGCCGCGGCGCCATGCGTCAGCCGGCGCAGCGCCTCCCGACGGCCCATGCCGCCCTCTTGCGACGCGGATGCCGAGGGAGACGGGAAGTGCGGCCGTTCTTTTCCTGTGCTCATCGTGAGATCTCCTGCATTGCCTCGAACAAGGTCCCGGCAACGTTACTTCACACATCGATGTCGGCGCATCGCTCGAACGAGCGATTTTCGCGGCAACCCGGTGAGAGCGATCGCTCATTCGAGCGATTGCCCGGCGTTGCGTGGTATGGCAGTTTGCGCGGCATGGATGCGCAGACGCCCGAATCGTTTCTCGTCGTCGACGACGAACCTGCATTGCTCGCGCGGCTGTGCCGAATCTTGCGTTTGTCGCAGGGAGAAGATGCGGCCCTGCATTGCGCCGGCAGCATTGCCGAGGCCAAGGCGATCGCGGCGAGCAGCGCGATCACGATGGCACTGGTCGACCTCGGCCTGCCCGACGGCAACGGCGTCGAACTGATCGGCTGGCTGCGCGCGCGCGAAGCGGATCTGCCGATCCTCGTCATCTCGGCGTGGAGCACCGAGGAGATGATCCTCGACGCGCTGCGCGCCGGCGCGACCGGCTATCTGCTCAAGGAGCGCGACGACGAGGAAATCGCCATGTTGTTGCGCACCGCGCTCAAGGGCGGCGCGCCGATCGATCCGTTCATCGCGCGGCGCATCCTCGCCGCGACCAACGTGGCGGATGTGCCGGCGCGGCACGACGCGGCAGTATCGATCCCGGCGCAGGATGCGCTGTCGGCGCGCGAGGTGCAAATCCTCGAACTCGTGGCGCAGGGTCTGAGCAACCTAGAAATTGCCGAACGCACGAACCTGTCGCGCTGGACGGTGGCCTCGCACGTGAAGAGCATCTACGCCAAATTCGCCGTGCACTCGCGCACTGCGGCCGTGCGCGCGGGACGCGGCAGCGGCGTGTTGCGATAAGGTCGTGCAGGCGCGCGAGACGGTTACGTGCGCGGCCCGCTCCTACGCCTGATTTGCGGCTGGTGCCGGCAACGGCATCGTGAGCCGCACCAGCGTCGCGCCCGGCTCGGAACCGATCGACAGCGTCGCGCCGAGCCGCCGCGCGCGCGCCTGCATGCTGCGCATGCCGGTGCCCGCAACCTGCCCGCCGGGCGGCATGCCGCGACCATCGTCGCCGACTTTCAGGCGCAGCACGCTGCCCTCGTTGTGTAGTTCCACGTCGACGCGCGCCGCGCCGCTGTGCTTGAGCACGTTCGCCAGCGCCTCCTGCAGGATGCGCAGCAGGTCGAGGCTCTGCGTCGTGGTCAGGTAGATCATTTTCAGGTCGCCGACGCGCCAGCGCGCATCGATGTCACGGGCCTCGAACAGTCTGGCCATGCGATGGCGCAGCGGTGCGAGCAGTTCGGCCAGCGAGTGTTCGCCGTAGTGCTGCGCGGACGCCGTGTCGATGATCAGGCGCAGGTCGTCGCGCAATTCGCGCAGCGAATCGAGCATCTTGCGCGAGGACACCTGTTCGGGCGCCTGTTCCAGCTCGGCGATGTTGCCGATCAGCATGCCGCCGAGCCCGTCGTGCAAATCATGCGCGAGGCTGACGCGCTCGCCGAGGCGCGCGTGCACGAGTTCGAGTTCGTGCTGGCGCGAGAGCGTGGCCGCGAGTTCCGTGCGCGCCTCGTCGACACTGTGCTGCAACTCGACGTTGAAGCCCTCGATGCGGCGCAGGTTGCGCACGAAGTTCGACGCCAGCACGATCGCTATGCCGATCACCGTGACGTGCTCGGTCAGCGTGGCGTAGTTGGTCGTGTCGCCGATCACGCCGGCGACGCCGAGCGCGTCGTGGACGCCGGCGCCGAATGCGGTGGCGGCGAACAGCGAGAGGAGGCGCTGGTCGTTGCGTCCGCCGCGCCAGGCGAACCAAAGGAACAGGATATCGGCGCCGCCGACGGCCAGCGTCGAGACCAGGTTCGCCAGGTCGCGCGCCGACTTCTTTGCTTCGTGCGGGGCGAGCAGGACGCATAGCGAAGCGGCGATCAGCGCCATCCACACGGCGATTTCGCGCCGCGGCCAACGCCGCTCGCAGAAGCGCAGCACGAACATGGCCCAGCAGCCGGACGACAGCGGCACCGCGATCTCGATGAGGTTCTGGAACGCGTCGGTGGCGGCAAACGGCCATGGGCTCGTGCTCACCATGTTCCACGCAATGGGGAACCACGCGAGCTGGTTGGCGGCGTACCAGCCATATGCCGTCTCGCGCCGGCGCAGCAACCAGAGCGCGAGAAAGAACAGGCCAAGGGTGGCGCCGATGGCCATGCCGATGAGGCCGAGATACTGGCGCAGCCAGCGCGCGGCGTCGAAGCGCTCGCGCAGCGTTTCCGCGTCGCCGATCCTTACCGGCCCCAGCCCGGGCCGGTACTGCGAGAGCCCGGAAACGCGCACGAGCAGCGTGTTCTCGCCCGCACGCAGCAGCGGCGGCGGCATGCGCAAGTAGCGCGGCACGTTCCACATGCGCGACAGCGGTTCGGCCAGGCTCGCGTCGCGTTCGAGCAGCGTGCCGTTCACGCGGATCTCCCCGGCCAGGGTCAGGTATTCGATGAACAGCGCGGTGTCGTCGAGACGCGCGGACTGGTTCCACGTCAGGCGGTACCACACCACGCCATCGAAACCGGGCCAGCGCAAACTCCAGTCGTCGGGCAGCGCGACGTCCACCCAGCCCGCGTCGGGCGCGGTTTGCGCACTCCAGTCCGAACGCGCCGCCTCGACGCGGCCGGGCCAGGCGGACGACGGCACCTGCGCGTGCGCGGCGAACGGACCCGACACACAGCAGGCCAGCAAGAACATGAGCGATCGAAGGGTCAAGCGGACTCCCGGACCAACAGGCGCTTCGCGCGCCTCCCCGCGCCGATCATACCCCGCGCGATCCGCTTGCAGGCCCGGCGCAGGCATTGCAGTCCGTGTCGATGCAGCGCCCCCGGGCAGTGGTGGCGCAGCGGTCACACGGGAAATGGCGGCGCCGGGACAGACGGAACCGAGGCATGGGTCACATTGCTGCTGAAGCAGCGTTTCGGGCGACCGCGCCGGAGACGGACCAACGCGCGCCACCGCGATTCTCCACGGCGACGACGATACGCGCGTCCTTGAAGCCGGGGCGACCGTTACGGTAAGGTGGCTGTCGCAAGGTCGACACGCTGGCTCCGGGCGGCAGCACGGATGCCGGTTTCGGCCTCTCCCGGATTGGCGCGTCGGCGCGACCGCAGCGGTCCGGGATTTTCGAGAAATCGGCAAGCGGTGCGTAGGCGCTGTCCGCAGCGACAACCGCGGCCCTGCAATCGATGACGTCCGGATTGACCGGCGGCGCCATCGTATCCGCTATCCCGCGACCAACAGGAAAATAGATGGCAATCGACATCAAGGGTTTGAATCAGCAGCAACTGAACGAATTGATCCACCGCGCCGAATCGCGCAAGCACGAACTGGCCAAGGAAAAAATCGTCAAGCTACGCGAGAAGATTCTCGCCATCCTCAAGGCCGAAGGCATCGCGCTCGAACAACTGTTCGAGGGCCGCGGCGGCTTGCGCAAGACGCGGCGCCCGGCGAAGGCGAAATACCGCAATCCCGCCGACCACGCGCAGACCTGGTCCGGACGCGGCAAGCGTCCACGCTGGTTCAGCGCCGCGCTCGCCGCGGGCAAGAAGGAAAAGGACCTGCTGATCTGATCGCGCTGCGGGTGAAAGCGGAAGAAGCCGGCCAACTGCCGGCTTTTTTGTTTGGGGCGTCTCGAAAAACCGTAGCGGGCGAAGAGAGCGCAGCAGGTTTTTCGAGGTGCCCTACAGCACGCGGCGCGGCGAAACGATCAGGTCGCCGAACAGCAGGCCGGCGACGAGCGAAACGAGGATCGCAAACAGCAAGGCCGCGGTGTTGATGCCGAGGAACACGTCGCTGCCGACGATCGCCGATACGGTGAGGAAGCCGAGGCTGCCGGGCACGAGCAGGATGATGCCGGGCTCGCGCACCAGCGCCCCGGGGCGATTGCTGGCGCGCGCATAGACATTGCTCAGCGCGCCCATGATCGCACCGGCGAGGAACACGCCGAACTCGGGGCCGAACTGGCGCCCGCCGAACCAGGTGATCGCGTAGCCGAGCGCGGCCGCGGCCATGACCAGCGGAAAATCGCGCCGCGCCGCGCGGAACAGCACGGCGAAGCCGTAGGTGCCGAAGACCAGCGCGACCCAGATCGCCCAGTCGGGCACCGGCGGCAGCGCGGCCAGCGGCGGCGCGAGGCCGAGCAGCTTGCACAGCTGGTTGCCGACCAGCGTGCCGAACGCCAGCTTGATCAGGGTCGCGACCGCGTCGGCGAAACGCGCGACGCCGGAGACGAGGTGGCGCGTGGAGAGTTCGCGCACCGCGTTGGTCAGCGGCATGCCGGGGAACAGCACGATCAGGCTCGCGAGTATCGTGATTTTCAGCGTCAGCGGGGTGACGTAGACGCTGATCAGCGTGGCGAGCACGGTCGCGACCAGGCCGCTCAGCGCCTCGAGCCCCAGGCGCATGCGCTGGCTGCGCGCGGCGACGTCGGCGATCAGGCCGACGACGAGGCCGATGCCGCCCGCGGCCGCGACATCGACCCAGGCGCCGCGCATCAGCGTGGCCAGCGTCGCCGAGACGAGGCCGTAGCAGAGCACCTCGTGCGCGCGCGCGCGCGGGCCGATGCGGTCGCTCAGCGTGTGCAGCAGACGCGAGCCTTGCGCGATGTCGAGTTCGCCCGCGATCACCTTGTCGGCGATCTCGTTGACCTCGACGAGGTGACGCAGGTCGATGTCGCCCGGCGAAAGGCGGATGACGCGCGTGGTCTCGGCGATGCGCTCGCGGTCGTCGCCGTCGGCGAACGAAATGATGATCGCGGTCGGGCTCGACCAGACCTGCGCCTGCAGGTCGAGGCGCGCGGCGAGCTTGGCCAGCGCGCTCTCCAGGCGCGGCGCGGAAGTGCCGTACTGGTGCAACCGACGCGCCGTCTCGACGACGAAGGCGATGCGCGCATGCAGCGGCGCGCGCGCGCTGGGCACGACTGCGTGCGGCGGTTCTTCGGCAGGCGTGTTCAAGATCGGGGCGGATGACATACGGCGCGCATTGTAGCCGCGATCGCCGCGGCGGCAGCGCGCGCCGTCGCCGCCGCGGCGCGATCCATCACCGAGCGGCGGCCTTCGCCGCCGCTCAGCCGCGATCGATCGAGAAGCGTCCGGGGCCGGCCGCGCACAGCGCGAGGAAGCCGCCGGCGATCGCCAGGTTCTTGTAGAAATGGATCGTGTTGTTCGCCTGCTCCGCCCCGGTCATCGTCCAGAACGGATGGCCGATCAGGGCGCTGCCGATCGTGTAGATCGCGAGCAGCAGGGCGAGCGGCCGCGTCCAGAATCCGACCAGCAGCGCGATCACCGCGGGCACTTCCATGAACACCGCGATCGCCGCCGCTATCGCGGGCAACGGTGCGCCGACCGAGCCCATGTAGGCGACCGTGCCGGAGAAATGGAGCAGCTTCGGCACGCCGGCCACGAGGAACAGGATCACGAGCAGCACGCGCGCGATCAACAACAGCAGGTCCTGCTGGGAAGCGAGGAAGGATTGTTTCGTCATCATGGCTGCGACCTTCAAAAGATTTTTCGGGAGTGCTTCGGGTTGCGAATAGCCAACGACATCGGGACGGTGCGGCGCCGCCGAGGATACGCCATGCAAAGCCGCCAGCGGCACTCTAGCGGCGTCGTTTCGAAGAATCCATCGCCGCTGCCGCCTCCACCTTCACGCGGAGGCCGGGCGGGCAGGTGACGCCCGGATCGTGCGGAAGGTCAGGTTGATCCGCGCGGGCACCGCGCGCGCGGTTTTCGGCAAGTCGTGGCGATAGTGGCGCTGCGTGGTCCCGGCCATGCGCAGCAGGCTGCCCGAGGGCAGGTCGAGTTCGAGGCGCAGGCGCGGGTCGTGCCGATGGCGCAGGCGGAAACGGCGCACGCCGCCGAAGCTGAAAGACCAGATCACCGGCTCGGGGCCGAGCTCGGGCTCGGCGTCGCTGTGCCAGCCCATCGAATCGCGGCCGTCGCGGTAGAGGTTCGCGAGCACGCTGTTGCTGCGTTCTCCACAATGCGCAAAAAGATACTCGCGCAATTCGGCCAGCGCCGGCGTCCATGCCTGCGGCATGAAACGCGTGCCCGAATAGGTGTAGACCGCCTCGGCGTCGCCGATCCAGCAAGACAATCTCGGCGAATCGACCTCGCGCCCGAAGATGCGCAGGCGATGGCGTTGCCAGGGGATCTCTTCACGCAGGCGCGCGAACCAGCGCGCCGCGTCGTCCTGCGCGCAGAATTGCGCCAGGCGCACGTCCGCCCCGGGCAAATCGAAAACCTGCCATGCCATGCGCTCGACCGCGGGCTAGGCTCCGACGGGATACACCGGCGCCGCGTCCAGCGCCGCGGCGCAGACCTCGGCGAGTTCGAGCAGGCGCAGGTCGGAACCCGGCGGCCCGATGAACTGCAGGCCGGCCGGCAGGCCGTCGAGGGTCATGCCCATCGGGACGGTGATCGCGGGCAGGCCGGCGAGGTTGGCGATGCAGGTGAAGTCGCCCGAGTTGTCGGGCAGCGGCGACTCGAGCGGGAAGGCGATTTGCGGCGTGGTCGGCGTGACCAGCACGTCGATCTGCGTGAACATCCGGCGCGTGGCGACGACGGCCGCGTCGAGCAGGCGGTCGGCGGCGACGTAGTCGGCGGCGGACTTTGCGCGCGCGTAGGCAAGCCACTCCTGCATCTCGGACGAGACCGGCTGCGCCGCATCGGCAAACGCCTGCGCATGCGTCACCAGCATCTCGGCTTCGATCATGAAAAACGCCGCGCGCCGGGCACGCGCGAGCGGAAGATCGCCGAAGCCGACCTCGTGGCGATTCTCGAGTTCGTGGGTCAGCGCCATCAGCGCGCGCTCGAACGCGTGTTGCACGCCCGGTTCGGTGCCGAATGCGCCGAGATCGCCGAGCAGGCCGACGCGCAGCTTGCCGGGCTCCCAGTCGGGCAGGGCGAGATCGACGCGGCGCCGGCGCGAGCGCGGATCGGCGGGATCGTGGCCGCCGAGCAGGCGCAGCAGCACGCCGAGATCGCTGACGCTGCGCGCGATCAGGCCGACGGAGTCGAGCCGGCGCGCGGCCGGAATCATGCCTCGCGTGGAGATTTCCCCGCTCGTCGGCTTGAGCGCGCAGAGGCCGCAATAGCTCGCCGGAATGCGGATCGAACCGAGGCTGTCGGAACCGACCGCGACTGCCGCGAGGCCCGCCGCGACCGCCGCCGCGCAGCCGCCCGAGGAACCGCCGGCCTGGTAGCCGTGGCGGAACGGATTGTGCGCGGCGCCTGTGTGCGGGTTGTTGCTCGTCGCCGCGAGGCTGGCCTCGGGCACCTGCGCCTTGCCGAGGATCACCGCGCCCGCGCCGCGCAGGCGCGCGACCACGTGCGAATCCATTGTGGCCGGCGCATGTGCGCCCGGCAGGCCGCAGCCGGTCGGCAGGCCGGCGACATCGAAATTGTCCTTGATCGCGACCGGCACGCCGTCGAGGCGGCCGAATTTTCCCTGCGCGCGGCGCGCATCGCTGGCTTGCGCTTCGGCAAGCGCGTCCGGATTGAGCGCGACATAGGCATTCAACTCCGCATTCTGCGCCGCGATCGCGTCGAGATAAGTCTGCGTGAGCGCCTGCGCACTGACGCGCCCGCTGGCGAGCCAATGCAGGACCTGGCACAGCTCCGCGCCGCGCAGCCGCTTCGCATCGGGCGGCGGCAGCGGTTCGAGTGCTTGCGTGGCGAGTGGACTCAATTCGACATTCATGCCGTTCTCCCCTTTGGACCCTCTGATTAACCTACTGCGCTCGATAATTTGCGCGCCGGCGGTGCTCGGAATCCTCATGTACTTCTACGTACACTCCGGTTCCTCCGCTCCGGCGACACGCAAATTCTCTTCGCTCGCTACGGTTAATCAGAGGTTCCTTTCCCTGCATTATTACCAAAAATTTGTTATCGGAGCGTGCATTTCTCGATGCAAAGCCGAACGCAAGCGAAACGGCGACTATTTGCTGCGCCCGCCGCAA
This sequence comes from Pseudomonadota bacterium, assembly GCA_018240505.1. Classification (GTDB taxonomy): domain Bacteria; phylum Pseudomonadota; class Gammaproteobacteria; order Xanthomonadales; family Rhodanobacteraceae; genus Rudaea. The sequence goes on along the minus strand of JAFEFQ010000236.1, from coordinate 40,752 downwards.
AACCGCACAATCGCACTTCAATAACGCATTCTCCGAAGAGCCGCGACCGTTTTCTTGCAAGCCGCGGCAGGATGCCCGGTTTTGCCACCAACAATGAGCCTGCCAGCATGAGTGAGCCCACTCCCCGCGATGTGATGGAATACGACGTCGTCACCGTTGGCGCCGGCCCCTCCGGACTCGCGTTCGCGATCCGGCTCAAGCAGTTGAAGCCCGACATCCGCGTCTGCGTGATCGAAAAGGCGTCGACGATCGGCGCGCAGATCCTTTCCGGCGCGGTGATCGAGCCGCAACCGCTCAACGAACTGCTGCCCGAGTGGGGCAGGAACCCGCCGCCGATCTGCGTGCCGGTGAGCGAGGACGAATTCTGGTTCCTGCCCGACCACACGCGTGCGATCAAGTCGCCGATGGTGCCGCCGCAGATGCACAACCATGGCAACTTCATCGTCTCGCTCGGCGCATTGTGCGCGTGGCTCGCGCCGCAGGCCGAAGCGCTCGGCGTGGAAATCTACCCGGGCTTCGCCGCAGCCGAACCGCTGTTCGACGACAACGGCGCGGTGAAGGGCGTGCGCATCGGCGACATGGGCGTGGCCAAGGACGGATCGCACAAGCCCGGCTACACGCAGGGCATCGACATCGTCGCGCCGATCACGATTCTCGCCGAAGGCTGCCGCGGGCATCTGTCGAAGCAGCTGATCGCGAAATACCGGCTCGACGCCGACAGCGATCCGCAAACCTTCGGCATCGGCATCAAGGAACTCTGGCAGGTACCCGCGGGCCGCACCACGCCGGGCAAGGTCATGCACACGGTCGGCTGGCCGATGGACAACGCGACCTACGGCGGCAGCTTCCTCTACCACCTCGACAACGACCGCGTCGCGATAGGTTTCGTCACCGGCCTCGACTATTCCGACGCGCTGCTGTCGCCGTTCGAGGCGTTCCAGCAGTTGAAGAACCATCCGCACATCAAGCCGCTGCTCGACGGCGGCAGCATCGTCTCGGCCGGCGCGCGCGCGATCGTCGAAGGCGGCTGGCAGTCGCTGCCGAAAGTCGAGATGCCTGGCGCGATGCTGATCGGCGACAGCGCTGGCCTGCTCAACGTGCCGAAGATCAAGGGCACGCACCAGGCGATCCGCTCGGGCATGCTCGCGGCCGAACACGTCGTCGCGGCGAACTCGCCTACAGGCTGGGACGCGAAGCTGCGCGGCTCGGTCGTCATGAGCGAGCTGAAGAAGGTGCGCAACATTCGCCCGGGCTTCAACAAGGGCCTGTGGCTCGGCCTCGCCAACGCGGGTTGGGAAACCGTCACGGCGGGCCTGTCGCCGTGGACGCTGAAGAACCACCCCGACTGGAATTCGCTGGACAAGGTCGAGCCCGGCGACACGGTCGCTGCCGACCAGACCCGGCTCGGCTACCTCGAACGCACGCTCGCGCCGCGCGACCGCCTCGCGTCGGTCTATTTCGCCGCGACCGAACACGACGAAGACCAGCCCGTGCACCTGCACGTCGCCGACACCAATGTCTGCGTGACCCAGTGCGCAAGCGAATACCAGAACCCCTGCACGCGTTTCTGCCCCGCCGGCGTCTACGAAATCGTCGCCGACGAGGCCGCGAACACCGGCAAGCGCCTGCAGATCAACGCCGCCAACTGCGTGCATTGCAAGACCTGCGATATCAAGGATCCGTACCAGATCATTACCTGGGTGACGCCGGAGGGTGGGAGCGGGCCGAATTATCAGAACTTGTGATTTCGGCGACGACCGTTCGGCCCGAAACGGACATGCATAACCAGCCTTCTAAATTCAAGGAATCGGATGTCGACCCAGCGCTATTCCGTTACACCTCATCCTGTCGAAACCCTGCTGACTTGGGTCAAGTCCGGCGAGATCGCCATCCCCGAAATCCAGCGCCCCTTTGTGTGGGAGGCGACGAAAGTGCGCAACCTGCTCGATTCCCTCTATCAGGGCTATCCGGTGGGTTATTTGATCGCATGGCGCAATCCGACGGTTAAGCTTAAAGACGGATCGACATCAGCCGGCAAGCGCATCCTGATCGACGGGCAGCAGCGTGTCACCGCACTCATGGCTGCCTTGCTTGGCATGGAGGTACTGACTGACGACTACGAAACGGTGCAAATCCGCATCGCGTTCAACCCACAGGAGGAGAGATTCGAGGTCGCCAATCCGGCAATCCGAAAGAACGCCGCTTGGATTGCCAACATAGCCCAAGTCTTCGATCCATCCACCAGCTTGTTCCAGATGGTGGATGGATATTGCAACGCGAATCCGACCTGCTCGAAAGACACGGTTTTCAAGGTCATCGAGAAGCTGCGCGGCATTATCCACAATCATGTCGGCATCATTGAATTGGCCGAGGATCTCGATATCGAGACGGTCACCGAAATCTTCATCCGGGTCAATTCGGCCGGATCGCCTTTGTCGCAAGCCGATTTTGCGATGTCCAAGATCGCCGTCAACACATCGTATGGCGGCGGCACTTTGCGCAAGGCGATCGACTATTTCTGCCACTTGGCCACGGCGCCGGAGTTCTTGGCCAAAATTCGCAAAAGCGACTCCACGTTCGTCGCATCGGAATTCTTCGACAAGATGAAGTGGATCGCCGACGTCAACGACGACATCTACGATCCGACCTACACCGACATGTTGCGCGTGGCGTTCACCTCCGAGTTCGGGCGCGGCAAACTGCAGGATCTCGTCGCACTGCTCTCGGGCCGAAATTTCGAAACGAAACAATACGAAGAGGCGATCGCTGAGACCTCATTCGGCGCGCTGAAACGCGGCATCTTGGCCTTCGTGAACAAGACTCACTTCGACAGGATCACGATGATCCTGCGCTCTGCGGGCTTCATTCTCAGCAACATGATAGGAAGTCAGAACGCGATCAATTTCGCCTACATCCTGTATCTGCGCGGCCGCCGCGAAAACGTTCCCGCCGCCGAACTTGAACGCTTGGTGCGGCGCTGGTTCGCAATGTCCATGCTGCGCGCACGGTATAGCGCTTCACCGGAATCGACCTTCGACTTCGATATTCGCCAAGTCGATAGCCGTGGCGTGGTCGCCTACGTCGAATCCGTCATTCCCAACGAATTGCCCGATAGTTTCTGGACCGGCATGCTGCCGCAATTCATGGATACGTCCTCCGTTGGCAGCCCATATTTTCACTGCTTTCAAGCCGCACAGGTCAAGCTGGGCGACAAGGGATTTCTTTCGCGAGACATCAGCGTCGCCGATTTGCTGCTGAATCGTGCAGACGTCCACCACGTGTATCCAAAGCAATATCTCAAGAACGACGGCAAGACGCGTGGCGCCTATAACCAAATTGGCAACTTCGTGATCGCACAGAGCGAAATCAACATCGCTATAGGTGCGAAGGCACCCGACGCCTACTTTGCCGAATTGGCCGACCAGTGCAACGGCGGCACGAAGAAATACGGGGGCATCATCGACCGACAGCAGATGAAGGAAAATTTCCGCATGAATTGCATTCCGGATTTGCTACTCGATGGCCAGATGATGTCGTACGAAGAATTTCTCGATGCCCGGCGAAAACTAATGTCGTTCAAGATTCGAGAATGGTTCAGTGTCCTGTAGCCAGCGAAGGGGGCGGCCCGCGTAGGGCGGGAGGAGCGAGGCGCATCCCGCTTTCTGGGCAAGGCATGGCAACGCCGCTACGCGGCTTCTCCCCCCTCCGCGCGTGCTTGGGTGTCTTCGGAAGGCGATTCAGCAAGCAGAGCGCAATAAGCGCAGCGCATTGCGCCACACTCTCGGAGTGCCATCACCGCAAGAACTGCGGCGCAATGCGTTACGCTTATTGCGCCCTACGCATTACCGGGTTACGCATTACCGGGTTGATTCGAGCCAACGACGGGAATGCCTAGCGTGCGCGTCCGGCGCGCCCGCGGCAACCCGAGGCCGAGGCGCAGGCCGTCGCCGATGCGCGTGGCGTATTCGATCATGACCGCGGCGGCGTCGGCATCGAGCACTTCATGCACGGTTTCGCCCCACAGCCGCAGCCAGCGCTCGAAATGCGCCGCGCCGATCGCGTGCGGCAGGTGTTTGGCCATCGGATTGCCGCGGTAGGTGCCGGCGCGCAGCACGACCGAGCACCAGAACGAGGTCAGCAGGCGCTTGTGTTCGTCCCAGTCGGCGACGACCGGATTGAATACCGCGCCTAGCAGCGCATCGGCACGCACTCTGTCGTAGAAGCGGTCGACGAGCCTGGCGATGCTCACTGCGTCGAGGGAAGGCGTGGACATGGGCGAAGAGGATGGCAACGGTTCTGCGAATGCTCTCCTCGCTACATGCGTTCTGCCCTGACCTGGATCAAGCCGCGACGAGACAGGCCCGTCCGCGTCGTGGGAAACTGTCGTCTCTCCTTTTCCCGCACAGGACGCCCGCATGTCGCATTCCCGTCTCGCCGTCGTCACCGCCGCCGCCGCGCGCGATCTCGACGAAGACTTGTCGCCGCTCGCCGACGCGCTGCACGAATGCGGCCAGCGTTTCGACATCGTCAACTGGGACGACGCGCGCATCGACTGGTCGCGCTACGACCTCGCCGTGTTGCGCTCGACCTGGGATTACACCACGCGCCTGCACGAGTTCCTCGACTGGGCCGAGCGCGTGAGCCGGGCGACACGCCTCGTCAATCCGCTCGACGTGGTGCGCTGGAACACCGACAAGCACTACCTCGGCGATCTCGCGCGCGCGGGCGTGGCGACGGTGGCGAGCCATTTCATCGAGCCGGGCGAAGATGCCGCCGCGCTGCTCGAGCGCTTCCTGCACAAGCACGAGACCAGCGAATTCGTGGTCAAGCCCAGCGTCGGCGCCGGCTCGCGCGACGCGCAGCGCTACGGGCACGAGGAGCGCGCCGCCGCGCTCGCCCACGCGCAGCGCCTGCTCGATGCCGGACGCAGCGTGCTGCTGCAGCCCTATCTCGACCGCGTCGATGCGCACGGCGAGACGGCCGCGATTTTTTTCGACGGCGCGTTCAGCCATGCGATCCGCAAGGGACCGCTGCTGCGCCGTGGCGAAGGGCCGACGCGCGCGCTGTTCGCCGCCGAGCACATCACCTCACGCACGCCGACCGCGGAGGAATTGCGCGTCGCGCAGGACGCGCTCGATGCGATACCCATCGGAGAACCGGCGCCCGCCGACCGCCCGCATCTGTCCCTCGCCCGCGCAGCGGGAGAGGGGGGAACCGTTCGCGCAGCGAATGGTGGGGTGAGGGGAAAGCCGCAGCCGCTGCTGTACGCACGCGTCGACTTGATCCGCGATGGCGCGGACAAGCCCTGCGTGCTCGAACTCGAACTGACCGAACCCTCGCTGTTCTTCGCCCATGCCGACGGATCTGCGCAGCGGTTTGCGCAGGCAATCACCCGGCGGCTGTCGTAGGGGCGCGATTCATCGCGCCCGCTCTGATGGGAATATCGACGGCAGGGCGCGATGAATCGCGCCCCTACTTCGGCCCGGTTCGATGCCGTCGAAAAACTGCGGCACCGCGCCGCATCCGATGACGCTGCGAACGCGTTAGACTTGGCGCATGTTCCGCCATGCGCCAGCGCTCGGCAACCGCGGCCCGGATCGCGCCTCATCGTGGTTCCGCTCGGTCGAGGGACGCCGCTACGGCCGCCACTTTTTCTGGCTGATCGCGCTCAAGATCGGCTTGCTCGCTGCGCTCTACTTCGTCTTCATCGCGCGCCAGCCGCGTGCCGACACGTCGCCCGAGCGTGTATACGACGCGATCCGCGGCGCGCCGGCCGCCGCCGCGGCGCGCGCGCCCGCGGACCAACCCGATCGCCAGCCTCCACGCGAGCCCACGCCATGATCGACAACGACGTCGTCACCCTGTCGCGCCTGCAGTTCGCGCTGACCGCGCTGTACCACTTCCTGTTCGTGCCGCTGACCCTGGGTCTGGCGTGGATCCTCGCGATCATGGAGGCGGTCTACGTGATGACCGGGCGCGAGATCTGGAAGCGCATGACCCAGTTCTGGGGCGTGCTGTTCGGCATCAACTTCGCGATGGGCGTGGCCACCGGCGTGACGATGGAGTTCCAGTTCGGCACCAACTGGGCCTACTACTCGCATTACGTCGGCGACGTGTTCGGCACGCCGCTCGCGATCGAAGGCCTGATGGCGTTCTTTCTCGAGGCGACCTTTATCGGCCTGTTCTTCTTCGGCTGGGACCGGCTGTCGAAGGTGAAGCACCTGATCGTCACCACGCTGCTCGCGCTCGGCACGAGCCTGTCCGCGCTGTGGATTCTCGTCGCCAACGCCTGGATGCAGAATCCGGTCGGCGCCGAGTTCAACCTCGACACGATGCGCATGGAAGTCACCTCGTTCGCGACCGTGTTCTTCAATCCGGTCGCGCAGTCGAAGTTCGTGCACACGGTCGGCGCCGGCTACACGCTCGGCTCGATGTTCGTGCTCTCGATCAGCGCCTGGTATCTGCTCAAGGGACGCAACATCGAATTCGCCAAGCGTTCGATGACGGTGGCGGCGAGCTTCGGCCTCGCCTCGGCGCTCAGCGTCGTCGTGCTCGGCGACGAGTCGGGCTACACCGTGTCGGAAAACCAGAAGATGAAGCTCGCCGCGATCGAGGCGATGTGGGAGACGGAGAAACCGCCCGCGTCGTTCACCGCGGTCGGCTGGCCCGACGTCGCCGAGCGCAAGACGCATTTCGCGATCCATATCCCGTGGGTCATGGGCATCATCGGCACGCGCTCGCTCGACGGCGTGCTGCCCGGCATCAACGAACTCGTCGAGGACGCCGCGCGGCGCATCGACAGCGGGCGCATCGCCTGGGCCGCGATGCAGCGCCTGCACGCCGACCGCAACGACGCGCAGGCGCGCGCCGACTTCGCCGCGCACAGGAACGACCTCGGCTACGCGCTGCTGCTGCGCAAGGTCGGCGCCGATCCCGCGCAGGCGACCCAGGCCGACGTGCAGGCCGCGGCGAACAGCACGATCCCGAACGTGCCCGTGCTGTTCTGGGCATTCCGCATCATGGTCGGCTGCGGCTTCTTCTTCATCGCGCTGTTCGCGTATTCGTTCTGGCTCGCCTCGACACGCCAGCTCGAACGCGACCGCTGGTACCTGAAACTCGCGTTCTGCAGCCTGCCGCTGCCGTGGCTCGCGATCGAGCTCGGCTGGATCGTCGCCGAATACGGCCGCCAGCCGTGGGCGATCGAGGGCGTGCTGCCGACCGCGCTCGGCGTGTCCTCGGTGTCCGCCGGGCAGGTGCTGTTTTCCCTTTGCGGATTCGTGATTTTCTACACCGCGCTCGCGGTCGTCGACTTCTTCCTGATGCGCAAGTACGTGCGGCGCGGACCGGATGGATTGGGCATCTGGCCCGAGGATGCGGTTACGACGCGCTCGGTTGCGCGGGAGGCGACATGACGCGCTCGATCGCTCTTCGCTCGTCGCCGCGCACGCGGGGGTGTGCGCGGATGTCCGCGCAGCGAACGATCTGCCCTCGCTCGTCATTCCCGCGCACGCGGACTGCGAAGGCAGGATGCCGTAGCGAACATTCGCGCAGCGAATGGGCCGAAGGCCGAGCTGCGGATGCAGCGAGTCAATCCATTTTGATCTTGCTTCGTTCTTGTATTTCTCGGACCGCGTCCATTCGTTTTTCCGCGCGCGTCCGGCGCGCGGGTAACTTTCTCTTGCTCGCACAAGAGAAAGTCACCAAAGAGAATGCGCCCCGGATGCCGCGCTCGCGCGATGAAGCCGCGCGAGTTCGCGTGGCCAGGCCGGGGTTCGTTGAACGCACGTCCATGTACGTACAACGAACTCGCGCGCATCGTGCGCGCGACCCTATCGGGCATTTCCGTCCTGCCCTCGCCGTGGCAAACGGGGACCCGAGATCAAGAGCAAAAGCGCCCCCTTCCGCCCTGCGGGCACCTTCCCCCGCTTCGCAGGGGAAGGGGAAACTTTTGCCCTTCGCTTCTCGCTCCTGCCTTTTGCTCTTGATCTTCCTCCCCCTTCACCGCACCGAGCATCGCAGGCGACGGCGGGGGAAAGGCGCGCATGTCCGAGCGCAGGGATGCGCGAGTTCGCGCCGGCCCGCCGGCGCCGAGAAGCGCAGGGCACCTCGCGCGCGCAGCGCGCGAGGTGCGGTGTCGGGGGCGGCGTCTTTTTGGTTACTTTTTCTTCGCTGGAGAAGAAAAAGTGACCCGCGCGCCGGACGCGCGCGGAAAGGCGAACGGACGCGCCGGCAAGCGAATCAAGAGCAACGCAAGAATTGGATTCCAGCTTCCACCGGCTATGAAAGCAAGCTGCCGGAGCGAATATCCGCGCAGCGAACGGTGCAGAGCACGAGCCGCGGATGCGGCGAGTCAACGACAAGCGAAGCGGAGGTCGTGTGATGATCGACTACGAAACCCTGCGTCTCATCTGGTGGGTGCTGCTCGGCGTGCTGCTGGTCGGCTTCGCGATCATGGACGGCTTCGACTTCGGCGTTGCCGCGTTGCTGCGCGTGCTCGGCCGCAGTGATGAGGAGCGGCGAGTGCTGCTCGAAACGGTCGAGCCGGTGTGGGAAGGCAACCAGGTCTGGTTCATCCTCGCCGGCGGCGCGGTGTTCGCGGCGTGGCCGTTCGTCTACGCGGTCGCGTTCTCGGGGCTGTATGTGGCGATGTTCCTGCTGCTGGCCGCCTTCATCCTGCGCCCGGTCGGCTTCGGCTACCGCAACAAGCTCACCGATCCGCGCTGGCGCAACGCCTGGGACTGGGTGCTGACCGCCTCGGGCCTGGTGCCGATGCTGATCTTCGGCGTCGCCTTCGGCAACCTGTTCCTCGGCCTGCCGTTCCGCCTCGACGCGGAGATGCGCATGACCTACCAGGGCGGCTTCTTCGGCCTGCTCACGCCGTTCGCCGTGCTGACCGGCCTGGTCAGCATCGCGATGTTGCTCACGCACGGGGCGAGCTATGCCGCGTTCAAGGCCGACGTTTCGCTGGCGGAACGCGCGGGCGGGGTCGCGCGCAACAGCGTGATCGCCTATCTCGGACTCTATCTCGCGGCCGGCGCGTGGCTCGCGTTCGGCCTGCCGGGCTATGCGATCGTCTCGCCGGTCGATGGCGGCGCGCCGTCGAATCCGCTGCTCAAGCAGGTTGCCGTGCAAGGCCACTGGTTCGCGGGCTACGCCGCACATCCGGCGTTCTGGCTCGCGCCCGCGCTCGCGCTCGCGGCCGCGGTCGGCAACATCGCGCTGGGCGCCGCGCGAAAATACTTCGTCGCCTTCCTCGCCAGCTCGCTCATGTGCGCCGGCACGATCCTCTCGGCCGGGTTCGCGCTGTTCCCGTTCCTGATGCCGTCGAGCCTCGATCCGGACAGCAGCCTGACCGTCTGGGACGCATCGTCCAGCCAGCGCACGCTAGGCATCATGCTCGTGGTCGTCATCGTTCTCCTGCCGATCGTGCTCGGCTACACGAGTTGGGTCTATCGCGTGCTGCGCGGACGCGTCACGCTCGAGCACGTCAAACACCATCTGGGTTATTGAGGAGCGGCCATGTGGTATTTCAGCTGGATACTCGGCATCGGGCTCGCCTGCAGCTTCGCGATCCTCAACGCGATGTGGTTCGAGGTGCATGCGGATTCGCAGGCGAAGTCGCCGGGTGACGGCGAGTGATTCGCAACGACATCGCTTCGGGGTGCCCTTCGTTCATTGCAGGGTGAAATCCACCCGCGTCGTCTTGCCCTGATCGTCGATGCCCTTGGCGTCGAGTTTGGGCGCGAGCGTCCACAACCGGCGGTCTTCGACCTTGCCGTGGAGGAAGCCGACGATGTGGCCGGCGCGGCGTTCGGCGAGGTGCAGCATCGAGGCATCGTCGATCGTCACGTTCGCTTCGAGCAGGCGGCGCATTTCCTCGGGCGGTTGCGACTTGGTCAGGAAGCCCAGCGTCTTCTCCTTCGGGAATTTGCCGTGCTTGTACGCGGCTTCGAGGTACTTGTCCGTATCGGCGGGCGACAGCGGCGCCGCCGCGGCTTCGTCGCTGTCGCCGTGGTCGTGGGCGTATTCCTGGCGGATGAGACCGTCGACCGTGACCCGGCGCAGGCCTTCCTCGTCGAACTTCGGATCGGTGCGGCCGACGATGCCGAGATGGATCGCGGGGCGCGCGTTCACCATCTTCGCGATTTGGGCGAGCTTCGCCTTCGCCGCGTCGTCGAGGCCGTCGGCGCCGGGCGCGAACTCGACGTAGCCGAGCTCCTCGCCACCGCCACCGCCGCCCTTGAACGCCGAGGCGAGCAGGCGGAACGGCGCGGTCACGGCCTTCGCGATCATGCCGGCAAACGCGCGCCAGACCATGCCGCCGAGCGAAAACTGCGGATCGTCGAGCGAGCCGGACACAGGCACGTTGACGTCGATGACGCCGTCCGAATCCTTGAGCAGTGCGACGGCGAGCTTGACCGGCAGATGGCTCACGCCCGGGTCCTTGTTCTCGTCGCCGAAGGTGAGCTGGTCGATGTAGAGGTGGTTATCGGCCTTGAGCCTGCCCTGGTCGAGCAGGTAGCTGACGTCGGCATTGAGGCGGCCCTTGATGATCGGATAGCCGGTGTATTTGGCCGAGTACGCGGACAGGTGGGTCAGCTCGACGCCATCGGCCTTGCCCTTGATCTCGGCGTAGGCGACCGGCGCGAGCGGATTGATCTTGCCGTCGATGTCGACCTGGGCGTTGTCGTCGAGCAGGCCGCGCAGGGTGACGACCGCGGGCTCGCCGCCGGCCGTGCCGAACGCGCCGATCTTGCCGGACAACTGGGTGATGTTCGCCGTGTAGTTCGGCTTGATGAAGTTGTCGGTGTAATTGAGATGGCCGCGCGACAGGGTGATCTGGCCGACCTGGATCGAGGCGGCCGGCGCGGCGGATTTTGCCGGCTCGGGTTTCGCCGCGGGTTTCGCGGTGCGCGGCGCGGGTGCGGGATTCTCCGGGCCTTGCGCGCGCGTGAGCGACACCGGGGCCGCCGTGTTCGAGCCGGAGATGTCGGCGAGGTTGAGCCTGCCGCTCGCGTTCATGATGATGCGCGCGTAGAAATCGGCAAGCGCGATGTCGCCGAGCTTGAGCTGCATCGGCGCGGCGCCGTTCTGCAGGTAGTCGACCGCGCCGATGTTGAGCGTGCGGAAACTGGCGAAATCGTCGCCGCTCAGCTTGTCGAGCACGCGTGCGCGGGCGAGCGTGACGCGGCCGCGATACGCGGTCTTCGCGGGCTGCGCCTCGACATAGCGCAGCGTGCCGTCGCTGGTCAGCAGCGCGGACGCCACGCGCACGTTGAGCGGCACGTCGGCATAGGCGGTCAGGCCGGCGAGGTCGAGTTCGCGCGTTTTCAGCTTGAGGTCGGCGTCGAGCGGAACCGGCCTGACGCTGCCATCGACCTCGAAGCCGCCGTGGTCGATCGCGCCGCTCAACGCGAGCTTGAGCGGTTGCTTCAGGTTCTCGCTCAATCCGGTGATGTCGCCCTTGATCGATTCGACCGCAATCCTGCTCGGCTTCGCCGTGGCGCGATCCTCGATCGTCGCGCCGGCGTCGTCGAAGGCGAGGCGCGCGATGCTCCATTTCCACGGCTGCACCGGTTTGGTGGACTTCGCCGCGGCGGCGGGTTTCGCGGCCGGCCCGTTGCCGACCAGGCTGGCCAGATCGAACCTGCCGTCATGCTCGCGCCGCGCGTTGACGCGCAAGCCGTGCACGACCACGTCGCCCTGCCGCGCCTCGCCCGCGGCCAGGTCGAACCTGGTCAGCGCGATATCGACCGCCTTCCACGCGAGCGCCGGCTCCTTTGCGTCCTTGAGACCGATGGCCACCTCGTGCAGCGTCGACTTCGCCGGTTCGACATGCAGGTTGAACAGGCCTTTCCAGTCGGCGACGAAGCTGCCTTCGGTGTCGAGGCGGCCGCGCTGGATCGTCGCCTGGCTGCCGGCCGGCAGCAGGAACGGTTGCAGCGGCGCCAGGCCGACACTCTTCGCGCTCAGCGTGCCGGTATAGCGGCTTGCGGCGAGGTCGAGCTTGCCGCTCGTGGCGACATCACCGCCATTGTGCTTGGCACTCACCTCGACCGTGGTGCTGGCGCCCCTGACCGTGTCGAGGCCGCTCACCGAGCCGGTGAGGTCGCTGATTGTCGCCGTCGCCGGGGAATCGCTGCACAAGCTACTGCGCTCGACATTTCGCACGCCGGCGGTGCTCGGAATCCTCACATACTCGCCTGTATGCTCCAGTTCCTGCGCTCCGGCGACGCGCGAACTGTCTTCGCTCGCGACGCTTGTGCAGCGATTCCCCAAAGTTGTGTCGACGTAGTCGAAGCGGCCCGCGACGAAGCCGAGGTTGGCGATCGCGAATTCGCTCGCGGGCGTCTTGTCGTTCGGCGGCCTGGGCTTGGCGTACAGCGCATCGAAATTGCTGCGTCCGCCCGGGCGTGCGACATAACGCAGCTTCACGTGATCGAGGTTGACGTTGCCGAAACGGTAGCGCGAGATCAGCGGCTCGACGTCGGCGAACGAGGCGATCACGCGCGTGGCATCGAGGATCGGCGTTTTCGCCTTGTCGGTCATCGCGAAATCGTCGAGCACGATCACGCCGTCGAGACGCAGCTGTTGCGCCGCCTTGTCCTGCACGAAATGCGCGCGCACGCTGCCGGAGACAAGGCCGCGCGGAATCGCGACGGGCAGGTCCGTCGGCACGTACGGCAGGTATTGCGGCAGATCGAGACGGTCGAGGGTCAGGTCGATCGTCGATTCGAGGCTGTCCTTGAACGGCTTGGTCTGGCCCTCGATGCGCAACGGCCGGCCGTCGATGCGCGCGGCGAGCAGCGGCTGCACGAACACGTCGACGTCGCGCGGCAGGTTGGCGAGGAAGGGGATGCCGATCTCGATGTCCTCGACGCGATGGCTCGCGTTCCTCGGCTTGTCGTCGAAGCGGATCTCGCCGCGGTGCACGCTGATGTTCGACAGCGAGAAGCGCGCGGGCTCTGGCGGCGGCGCCTTCGCGTCGGTTGCGGGCTTCGCCGCGAAGCGATCGATCAGGTCGGAAAAATTGAAACGCCCATCGGCCGTGCGCGCGAGCGCGATGCGCGGATGCTCGATCTCCACTTCGTCGAGCACGGGCGCCCGGCGTAGCAGCGAACTCCACGCGCCGTTGAGCACGAGCCGGTCGATGTCGACGAACGGCGCCTTGCCGTCGACATCGGCGACATGCACCCGGTCCGCGCCGAGCTTGAGCGTGAACGGATTGAACTGCAGCGCGGCGATCGACACCGGCCGGCCGAGCAGCTTGCCCGCATTCGCGTCGACCCAGCGCTGCAGCAGCGCTGGCACGAGCAAGAAGCCGAGCAGCGCGTAGACGACCAGCACGATCGCCGCGATCAGCGCGAGCTTGCGCGCGCGCCGCGAATGGCGCAGCGCAAGCGTGCGATCGCGCGCGTCCAGGGCGCGGGCTTTCAGCGAGGCTGTCGATGCGGGCATGGCCATTGGCGTCCTTTCATCGAAACCGACGGGCGGGATTCTCCCACAAGTCCCGCGATGGGCGATGCGCTTGCCCGCGCTTCGCAGGGGCTCGATTCATCGAGCCCTGCGCGTCATTCCGGATCGAACTAGCTGCCTTTCGGCTTCTCGTCCTTCAACCAGCGCGCCAGCCACGCCTGCACTTCGGCGTACCAGAACTTCGAGTTCTCGGCGTTGAGCACCCAGTGGTTCTCGTCGGGGAAGACGATGAGCTTGCTCTCGACGCGCTGGCGCTGCAGCGCCGACCAGCATTCCAGCGCGTTGTTGACCGGCACGCGGAAGTCGCGCTCGCCGACCGAGACCAGCGCCGGCGTCCTGAATTTCGCCGCGTAGCGGATCGGATTCTGCTCGCGCCAGACTTCGCCCTGTTCCCAGACCGGACCGCCGTTGCCGACTTCGCGGCCGTAGATCGTGTCCGAAGTGCCCCATTGCGCTTCGAGGTTGACCAGGCCGGCGTGGCTGACGAGGCAGCGGTAGCGCGTCGTCGTCGCCTGCATCCAGTTGGACAAATGCCCGCCGTAGCTCGCGCCCGCGGCGCACTGGCGGCTCGCGTCGATAAAAGTATACTTCTTGATCGCTTCGTCGGCGGCGGCGTTGATGTCGTCGCCCGGACCCTTGAGCGGATCGCCCTGGATCGCCTGCGAAAACGCCTCGCCGTAGCCGGTCGAGCCGACGTAGTTGGTCAGCAAAACGACGTAGCCGGGCGCGGCGAGCAGGTGGTAGTTCCAGCGCAGCACCCACTGGTCGCGCCACTGCGAGAACGGGCCGCCGTGCATGACGACGAGCAGCGGATATTTCTTCGCCGCGTCGAAATGCGGCGGGCGCACGAGCATCGAGTCGATGCGCTGGCCGCGCGCGTTGGTGAAGGCGAAATGCTCGACCGGGACGAGATCCAGCTTGGCCGTGCGCTCGCCGCTGAAATTCGTGAGCTTCTGCATCTTGCCCGACGTGTCGAGGCGCACGATCTCGGGCGGCTCGGTCGCCGATTCGTACTGGGCGACGAGCACGGGCGATTTCACGCCGCCGCTCAGGTTCGCCCAGGTGCCGTGCGCGGGCGAGCCGACGAGCCTGGCTTCCTTGTCGCCGTTCGCGGCGCGATAGAGTTTTTCCTGGCCTGCATCCTCGGCAGTCAGATACACGTTGCGGCTGTCCGGCGCCGGCGCGAAGCCGCCGAGCGAGAGCCGGTTCGGCAGTTCGATGCGTCCGCGCGGCTTGCCGCCCGGCCAGTCGATCACGGCGAGGCGCGCCGCGTTGTACGTCTCGCCGGTCTGCGGCGTCACCGCGGCGTACAGCGTGCGGCCGTCGGCGCTGAAGCGCGGCTTGCCGTAACTGTCGCCGGCCTCGAGCGCGTCGGCGCCGGTCAGGCGCTTCGGTTCGCCGCCGTCGACGGACACCTGGAACAGGTCCGCATTGGTGAACTGCCAGGCCGCGCGGTCGCGGTTGCGGCTGGCGACGAAGACCACGCTGCGGCCGTCGGGCGCCCAGGTCGAGCCGGCGTTCTCGTCGGGCGCGGAATAACCCGGCAGCTTCGCCAGCGCGCTGCCCGCCAGAAGGTCGCGCGCGTCGTTCGCACCAATGGTCTGCACGAACACATGCGGGCGCTTGTCGTCCTCGATCCACTTGTCGAAGTTGCGGATCGGAAACCCCGTGTAGACGTGCGCCTTGTACTTGCGCTCCTCGTGCTCCTTGGCGATGCGCTGGTTGTCCTTGTCGTCTTTCGCCTCGGTGTAGACGTGGCTGGTGAACAGCAGGCGCTTGCCGTCGGGCGAGAACTCCGGCTCGCTCGCGCCGGTGGAAAGCGAAGTCGCGCGGATCGCCTCGCCGCCCTGGGCCAGATCGAGGATCCAGACCTGCGCGACCTTGTCATCAAAGCGCTTGGCCGCGAACGCGATGCGCTTCGAGTCGGGGCTCCAGGCGACGCCGCTCTCGGCGGTCTTGCTCGCGGTGAGGCGCCGCGCGGGCGCGCTGCCGTCGGTGGCGACGAGCCACAGATGCGTCGCGCTCTCGTCCTTCTTGTAGCTCGGTTCGCTGACGTTGAACGCGGCGTATTTTCCGTCCGGGCTGGTCACCGGCGCGCCGACGCGAGGCATCAGCCAGAGATCCTCGTGGGTGATGACCTTCCTGTCTTCGGCGTGGACGGAGGCGGCGACGAGCAGGGCGAAAGCGGCGAGGCGGATTTTCATCGGATGTGTCTTCGATGGCATGGTCGTGGCGACGAGGATAGCCGCAAACGCCGCGCAGCGGATCGCCGGTGGCCGCGTGCCGCCGCATGCGTGCAAGCGCGATGGGGGAACGGTTGACAACGTTGTCATCCTTCGGCCATCCTCGACGGCCAGCGGCGTTGCTGGCGGCGGGATGCGTCGCCGCGGAGTTCCTTGCCGGGGAGTGCGATGAAACGGGCAGATCGAAGTTTCGCTGTACGGCGCGCACGCTGGGCCGGCGCGGCCGCGCTGCTGCTGCAGGCTGCGGCCGTATTCGCCGCCGCGGAACCGGCGCCGCTGCAACTGCGGTGGGAGCCGACGAAGATCGCTGTCGCGGGAGCCGGCACGCAGCGCAGCAGCGAAGCGGCCTTCGTGCTGACCAATCGCGACGCCGAGCCGCTGCCCGCCGCCGGCTGGGCGATCTGGTTCGACTGCCTTGCCGATGTCGCGACCGGCAGGATTTCCGGCCACGCGCAGATCGAGCGCGTCAACGGCGGCCTGTTCCGGCTGCGCCCGATCGCCGGCTTCAAGGCACTGGCGCCGGGCGAAAGCGTGCGCTTCACGCTGATCCACCCGGCCGTGATGTTCAACGCGGACAAGGCGCCTAAGGCACCGTATTTCGTCCGCGATGCGGCGGTGGAAGTCGGCCATCCGATTGCCGACTACCGCGTCGTGCTGCCGAAGCTCGCCGACCAGGTCGATCCGAATGCGAGCGAACGCTCGCCGCCCGCGGACGCTGCGGAAATGTTCGAGCACAACCGCATCATCACCGACGTGGCCGAGGCCGACTTGCCGCCGGTATTCCCGACGCCGCGCAGGTTCCGGCGTGGCAAGGGCAGGCTCGTCTGGTCGGCGCCGCCGCGCATCGAGGCGGACGCGGCGCTGGCCGACGAAGTGGAATTCGCACGCACGCTGCTCGCGCCGTACTTCGCCGCAGACGCGCACGGCGGCGCGAAGGAACCGGCATTGACGCTGCGCATCGGCAAGGTGAATGGCGAGGACTCGACGGAAGCCTACGAGCTGTCGGTCGATCCGGCCAGGGGCGTACGCATCACCGGCAACACCGCTATGGGCGTGGCGCATGGCGTTCAATCGCTACGCGACCTGTTGCCGCTGCAACGCAAGCCGGGCGGAGCGGTAGCGCTCGGCGCGATCACGCTGGTCGATGCGCCACGCTTCGCCTATCGCGGACTCATGTTCGACGTGGCGCGCAACTTCCAGGACAAGCGCACGATCCTGCGTCTGCTCGACCTGATGGCGCGCTACAAGCTCAACAAATTCCATTTCCACCTGACCGACGACGAAGGCTGGCGCCTCGAGATCGCCGGCCTGCCCGAGCTGACTTCGTTCGGTGCACGGCGCGGGCACACGACGAACGAGGCCGAACACCTGTTTCCCGCATTCGGTTCCGGCGCCGACGTCGACGATGCGCATGGCAGCGGCCATTACACGCGTGCGGACTATATCGAAATCCTCAAGTACGCCGTCGCGCGCCATATCGAGGTGATCCCGGAAATCGAGATGCCCGGGCATGCGCGCGCCGCGATCAAGGCGATGGCCTATCGCGCGCGCCGCGCCGCGCGCGCGGGCGGCGCCGATGCGAACGCGCTGCTGCTCACCGACCCGGGCGACAAGTCGGTGTACGCGTCGGCACAGTTGTACGCCGACAACGTGATGGATCCGGGCCTGGAATCGACCTATGCCTTCATCGAGCGTGTCGTCGCCGATCTCGTCGCCATGCACAAGGAGGCGGGCACGCCGCTGGTCACGCTGCACGTCGGCGGCGACGAGGTGCCGAAGGGGGTGTGGGAGCATTCGCCCGCGGTGCAGAAGCTGATGCAGGCGCGGCATCTGGATTCGATCGCGCAGGTGTGGGACGTGTTCTACGATCGCGTCGACCGCATCCTGCGCGCGCACGGCCTCGCCGTCGCCGGCTGGGAAGAACTCGGCGCGCGCCAGACGACGCTGCGCGGCAGGAGCAAGCTGATTCCGAATCCGGCGTTCGTGCAGCGTGGTTTCACCTTGCAGGTCTGGAACAATCTCGGCGGCGCCGAAGATCTCGCCTACCGGCTCGCGAACGCCGGCTACGACGTGGTGCTGTCGCCGGCGACGAATCTCTACGCCGACATGGCCTACAGCCGCGACCCGGAGGAGCCCGGCATGAACTGGGCCGCGTACGCCGATCTCGACAACGTCCACGATTTCATCCCGTTCGATTCCACGCGCAAGGACGTGACCGACGCGACGCCCGTGCCGGGCCGGGACGGCCTGACCGAATACGGGCAGCGACACATCCGCGGCATCGAGGCGACGCTGTTCGGCGAGACGCTGCGCGATACGGCGCGCATCGACTATCTGCTGATGCCGCGCCTGCTCGGCAGCGCCGAACTCGGTTGGGCCGCCGATCCGGCATGGACGCGCGAGGCCGATCCCGCCCGCGCGGCGCGCGCCCACGCGATGGCGTGGTCGGCGTTCGTCAACCAGATCGGCAAGCGCGTGCTGCCGCGGCTCGATATCGAGCAGGCCGGCGTCGCCTATCGCATTCCGTCGCCGGGCTTGAAGCGCGTCGGCGACGAGGTGCAGGTCAATATGCAGATACCGGGCTTCACCCTGCGCTACCGCAGCGACGGCGGCGAACCGGATGCCGACAGCCCGGTCGTGAGCGGGCCGTTGCGCGAACACGGCACGTTGCGCGTGGCCGCGTTCGACGCCGGCGGCCGGCGCGGGCGATCGTCGCGCGTCGACGTTCCGTAAGCCGCGGACCTGCGATGAATACCGGCGCACGCTCGCTGGCCATCGACGTCATGCGCGGCATGACCCTGGCGCTGATGATCGTGGTCAACATGTCGATCGACGACGCGTCGTACGCGCCGCTGCTGCACGCGAAGTGGAACGGGCTGACGCCGACCGACGTGGTCTTTCCGACCTTCCTGTTCGTCGCCGGCGCCTCGATGAGCTTCGCGCTCGACGGCCTGCGCCGCCTCGGCACGGCGGCGACGATGACGAAGATCTTGCGGCGCACGGCGCTGATCTTCCTCTGCGGCTATCTGCTGTACTGGTTCCCGTTCTTCCATTTCGACGAAGCCGGGCGGCCTGCGCTGCTGCCGATCGCCAACACGCGCATTCCCGGCGTACTGCAACGCATCGCGCTCGACTACTGCCTGGTTGGCCTGGCCGTGCTCTACGTCGGCACGCGCGGCGCGCTGGTCCTCGCCGCGGCGGTGTTGCTCGGCTACTGGGCGGCGCTCGCGCACTTCGGCGACTACACGCTCGAAGGCAACGCGGTGCTGAAGCTCGATCTGTTCCTGCTCGGCCCCGGTCATCTCTGGCACGGCGAGGGCATCGCCTTCGATCCGGAAGGCGTGTTGAGCACGCTGCCGTCGGCGGTCAACCTGCTTGCCGGTTATCTCGCCGGCCGCGCCCTGCGCGTGCACGGCGTCGATCGCGCGCTGCTGTGGCGCTTCGTCGGCAGCGGCGCCGTGTGCATCGCGCTCGCGCTGGCCTGGAACGAGCTGCTGCCGATCAACAAGAAGCTGTGGACGAGTTCCTATGTCCTCTGCACGATCGGCATCGATCTGTGCGTGCTCGCCGTCCTTGTCTGGGCGATCGACCTGCATCGGCTGCGCGGTACGGCGACGCGTTTCTTCGAGGTGCTGGGCAAGAACACGCTGTTCATCTACCTGCTCAGCGAGGTCGGCAACGCGGCCCTGCTCCTGATCCCGGTCGGCGGCCTGTCCGCGTTCGAATGGATCTACCGCAACGGATTCGAAAGCTGGGCCGGCGCCAGGAACGGCGCGTTGCTGTATGCGCTGGCCTACATGCTGCTGTGCTGGTGCGTCGCCTGGTTCATGGACAGGCGACGCATCTACGTCACGTTGTAGCGCCGCGGCTCAGAGCTTCGCGAGCGCGGCGAGCTGCGCGCGCAATCCGTCCAGCGTGGCGGTGAACTCGGCAACGCGCTTCTTCTCCTGCTCGACCACGGCCGGCGGCGTCTTCTCGCCGAAGTTGGCGAGCTTGGCGTTGGACTTCGCACTCTCGCCTTCGAGGCGGTTGATCTCTTTTTCGAGGCGCGCCTTTTCCGCCGACAGATCGATCAGGCCGGCGAGCGGGATCAGCAGTTTCATCTCGCCGATGATCGCCGCGGCGGCAGCCGGTTCCTCTTCGCCTTGCGCGAGCCAGCGCTGCGATTCGGCCCTGGCGAGGAAGGCGATCTGCGCGGCGAATTTGTCCGCGCGAGCGCGATCGGCCGCACTGCCGTTGGCGTACAGCAATGGAATCACCTTGCCCGGCGCGATGTTCATTTCGCTGCGGATGCGGCGCACTTGGGTCAGCACGGCGCGCAGCCATTCGATGTCGGCACTGGCCGAGGCGTCGTCTGCCGGGAGATCGTCCGCACGCGGATACGCGCGCTGCGTGATGCTGGTTTCCTTCAAGCCGAGCAACGGCGCGACCGATTGGAAAATTTCCTCGGTGATGAACGGCGTGATCGGATGCAGTGCGCGCAGCGCGGCTTCGAGCACGGCGAGCAGTGTATACCGCGTCGATTCGGCGGCGGCCTTGTCCTCGCCGTTGAGCGCCGGCTTGGCCAGCTCGACGAACCAGTCGCAGTACTCGTTCCAGACGAATTCGTACAGCGCCTGCGCGACGAGGTCGAAGCGGTACAACTGCATCTGCGCCTCGACCTCGGCGAGCGTCGCGCGCAGGCGCGCGTAGATCCAGCGTTCGGCTTCGGTGTGCGGCCGTGCGGGCGCGGACGGTGGCGCCTCGATGTTCATCAGCACGAAGCGCGCCGCGTTCCACAGCTTGTTGCAGAACGCCTTGTAGCCCTCGGCGCGCTTGAGGTCGAAGTTGATCGTGCGGCCGTAGGTGGCGAGCGCGGCGAACGTGAAGCGCAGCGCGTCGGTGCCGACCGCGGTGATGCCGTCGGGGTAATCGCGGCGGATGCGCTTCTCGACCTTCTCGCGCACCTGCGGGATCAAAAGTGAACTTGTGGATTTTTTCACCAGCGCGTCGAGGGCTATGCCGTCGATCAGATCGAGCGGGTCGATCGTGTTGCCCTTCGACTTCGACATCTTCTGGCCTTCGGCATCGCGCACGATGGCGTTGATGTAGACCTCGCGGAACGGCACCTTGCCGGTGAAGTACTGCGTCGCCATGACCATGCGCGCGACCCAGAAGAAGATGATGTCGAAGCCGGTGACGAGCACCGCGCTCGGCAGGAAGGCCTGGTCCTGCGGCCAGTTCGCGACGATCTCGCCGCGCTCGTTCCTGACCGGCGCCTCGGACGGCCAGCCCATCGTCGAGAACGGCCACAGCGCGGAGGAGAACCACGTATCGAGCACGTCCTCGTCCTGCTTGAGCGCGCCGACCGGTTGCACGCCCGCGTGCGCGAGCGCATCGGCTTCGTCCTCGCCGACAAAGATGTTGCCGGCCTCGTCGTACCACGCCGGAATCTGGTGGCCCCACCAGAGCTGGCGGCTCACGCACCAGTCCTGGATGTTCTCGAGCCACTGGTTGTAGGTCGTCGCCCAGTTCTCCGGTACGAATTTGATTTCGCCGTCACGCACCGCGGCGAGCGCAGGCTCCGTGATTGCCTTGCGCCCGCCCGGACCGGCCTTGCCGTCGACGCGCGTCTCGCTCGTCAGGTCGAGGAACCACTGGTCGGTCAGCATCGGCTCGATCACCGCGTCGGTGCGCTGGCTGATCGGCACCTGCAGCTTGTGCTTCTTGGTTTCGACGAGCAGGCCGGCGGCTTCGAGGTCGGCGAGCACGGCCTTGCGTGCGGCGAAGCGGTCGAGGCCGCGGTATTTTTCCGGTGCGTTGTCGTTGATCTTCGCGTCGAGCGTGAGGATCACGATGGGATTCAGCTTGTGGCGCGCGCCGATCTGCCAATCGTTGAAGTCGTGCGCCGGCGTGATCTTGACCCCGCCGGTGCCGAATTCGCGGTCGACGTAGTCGTCGGCGATCACCGGAATCTCGCGACCGGTCAGCGGCAGCTTGAGCGTCTTGCCGATCAGCGTCTGATAGCGCTCGTCGTCGGGATGCACCGCGACGGCGACGTCGCCGAGCATCGTCTCCGGGCGTGTCGTCGCGACGACGATGCCCTCGCCGCCGTCGCTCGCCGGATAACGGATAGACCAGAGCGAGCCGTCCTTTTCCTGATTGTCGACCTCGAGGTCGGACACGGCCGTCATCAGCACCGGGTCCCAGTTGACGAGCCGGCGGCCGCGGTAGAGCAGGCCGTCGCGATACCACTGCACGAATACGCGGCGCACGGCGGCGGACAGGCCCTGGTCCATCGTGAAGCGCTCGCGCGACCAGTCGACCGAGGCGCCGAGGCGGCGCATCTGGTTGGTGATCGTCGAGCCGGATTCCTGCTTCCACTCCCACACGCGTTCGACGAACTTCTCGCGACCGAGGTCGTGGCGCGATTTGCCGTAGACCGCGAGCTGGTTCTCGACGATCTTCTGCGTCGCGATGCCGGCATGGTCGGTGCCGCCCTGCCACAGCGTCCGGAAGCCGCGCATGCGGTGGTAGCGCGTCAGCGCGTCCATGACCGTCTGTTGGAACGCGTGGCCCATGTGCAGCGTGCCGGTCACGTTCGGCGGCGGCAGCAGGATGCAGTACGGCGCGCCGTCGCCGCGCGGCCGGAAGTCGCCCGCGGCTTCCCACACGGCGTACCACTTCGACTCGATGTCCCGGGGCTCGAAACTTTTTTCCATGCGCGCGTTGTATGGATGGGTGGCGGGGAAC
This sequence comes from Pseudomonadota bacterium, assembly GCA_018240505.1. Lineage (GTDB taxonomy): Bacteria > Pseudomonadota > Gammaproteobacteria > Xanthomonadales > Rhodanobacteraceae > Rudaea. The sequence continues at coordinate 18,301 of JAFEFQ010000236.1, read as the reverse complement.
CCTATATTCTAGGGGAAAATCAGCCATTGGAGCCCACGGTCATGGGCCGCAAGGTCGAACCGCGCGACTATCAACGCTATCTGCGTGCCAGCGCAGGCGTCGATCAAGGCGACAGCAGGGCCCTGCGCGGTCTGGCTGCGCTGTTGCCGCAACCGCCGCCCAACGCCGCGTTGTGGGCACAGGCCGGCATGCTGCTGGCCAGCGCTGTGTTGCCGCTGCTGATGTGGGGGCTCGGCAAGCTCGAACCGCTCGATGTGATCCTGCTGTATTTCGCCGAAGGAACCTGCTACGCGCTGTGCGTGCTGGTGCGCATCGTCGTCACCGCCGCGCCGCCCGGCATGGGCGAGGCACCGCGCACCGTCACCGCCGCGGGCTACGCGCTGTGGCACGGCGCTGTGTGGAGTGCGCTGATCCTGATCGCGCTTTACTGCATGGCGGCCAAACCGTCGGCGCTGCCGATGGCGGATTGGCTGGGCGGGTTCGGCGCGCGCTTCGGCGAAGGCGCCATGTGGCTTCCCGTGCTGAGCACGGCGGCGTTTCTCGTGCGCGATGTGGTCCATCGCAGCGACTACATCGACGCCTATCTCGATCTCGGCCCGCGCCAGACGGCGCGCTACGGCTACATTTATCCGATGGCGCTGGCTTTCCTGCTCGGTAGCGCGTTTCTTCTGCGCTGGATGTGGCTGGGCGAAGACCTGGACGCGACGCACGGCGTCGTTCCCGCCGCCTTCCTCGCGGCATGGTTGATCGGCTGGCGTCTGGCGCTGCAACTGCTCAATCTGACTACGCCGCTGTGGGCGCGCAGCATGGCGCGCGCGACGGAACGTTTCGAGCAGACCATCACGCAACAGGATCGGCGCAACTGAGCGACGCGCCGCATGTCGATCGCGCGCGGCGCGTGAACCGGCGCGCAGGCAGCGCGGTTGGACGAGTGGTCAGCCCTCGTCGCGGGTTTCTTCGCCGATGACGCTCGGCGTGCCGACATAGAGCAGGGTGACGGGGGACTTGGTCTCGTTGCGCGAGGAATGCGGCAGCTGCGAGTTGAAATGCAGGCTGTCGCCCGGGCCGAGCACGGTTTCGATTTCGCCGACGCGCGAGCGCAGGCAGATGATCGGCGCGAGGGCGGCTTACATGTCGTGCTTGCCCACTTCGAAGCCGGTGGCCTTGTAGGTTTTCCATCGTTCGCGCGAGCCGCGGCGTTGCGCCTCGTCGGCGGGCACGACTTCGAGCACGCGCTCGAACAGGCCCGGCGCGCACTCGTCGCGCAGGTTGATCACGAGCGCGCGATCCGCGGTCGTCGTGCCCGGTGCGACGATCAGCACTGGCGTGATCGCGTCGTCGTCGTCGCCGGCGAGCTGGTGCGGGACGAACGCCTGCTCGTCGAACTCCCACAATTTCTCGTCGAGCGCGTCGGCCTGGTCGGCCGAGCGTGCGAGGATCAGCGCCGGTTGCCCGGATTCGAACGCACGTTTGGCCAGTTCGCAGACGAGCAGCAGCGGATCGTCGCGGAAGCGCGGTTTGGCGATCAGGTAGAAGTCGGCGCGGGGCATGTGATCCTATTTTTCCGCAGGCTCTTCGATCTGCGCGTCGTCGCCTTCGCGCACGTACATTTGCGTCTGGTAGTAGTGACCCGCGCTCGCGTCCTGCGGGCAGCCGTTCTGGCAGTGGATGCGCACGCGCCGGACGACGCCGGAAACGGTCACGGATTTGCCGACGAGATCCTTCGGATCGCCGTTCAGATGCAGGCGTTCGGCCGAATGCGGAAATACGTTGACGTTGAGCGAGTGCGGATCGCGATAGTCTTCCATCGAATCGAGGAACACATGGTCGCGCCCCGTGCCTTTCTTGCCGACGTCGGCCTTGCGTACGACGAACGTCACGCTGGCCTTGAGGCCGGCCGGGGTGTGCGCGGTCATCGCGACAAGTTCTTCGGGCGTGTGCGCGGGATACTCCGCGGCCTTGTCTTGCGCGGATGCCGGCAGTACCGCCAGCAAGCCGAAGCCGAAGCCGAGCAGAACGGATGCGACGAACCGGGAAATGCGGAATGCGGACATATCGGTTCCTTCATGGTGGCGGCGAAAATCGGCCGCCACGCTATCGCGTAACCGGTTAAATTCAGCCAGCGGCGCGGTCGAGCAGGTATTGCACGAGCAGCGGCACCGGCCGTTCCGTCGCCGAACCCTTGCGCGCCCATGCCGTGCCGGCGATGTCGAGATGCGCCCGGAAGAAGCTTTCGGTATGAAATCGCCTGGATGCGGTGGGTTGCGCAGGTGCACCAGTAACTTTCCTCGTGGTCGAGTGCGTGGCTGTGGCTGCCGCGGATTTCCGACGGTCGGCGTCCCTTGAAACTTCGATGAATGCCGGCCTTCTAGAGCGGGTTGTTGTCCGCTTTGGCGGCCTCTTGCGCCTTGTACTGAACTGTCACGCTGCCAACCTCGCTGAGATAGCCGATGGGCGCATCCGTGGGGTCATAGCCGATTTGATTGGTGTCGAGACTCAGGAACGTCACCTGCAGCTTCGGGAAGCTCCATTTTGCGCTGTAGTAGCTTTTCAGCGTTCCCGATGGGGTTTGCAGGGTGAATTTTTCATTCGATGCAGGTTGTCCGTACTTCTTCAACACGGTCTGAAACGCACTTTGTTCGTTTCGGTTCTGAAAATAAAACCGGACGCCGGTCAGTTTCGAGTCCTGGATTCCGACCCAGATGTCTTCGCTGTCGGCAATAGCGGGCCTCAAATTGTCTGCGTAGACAAGCTTGACCTTCTGGTTGTTTGGCGACAGCGCTGGCGGGAGACTCGCCCCGGGGATGGGCGAACTGGTGTAGAACGGCCCGACCCTCTGGAAGCACTTGTCGGCCGCCGGCTTTGCCTCGGTATAACGATACATTTTTGAAATGTGGTCGGGCTTGCCAAGCAGTCCTCTGCTGTGTTTCGCGACAGCAATACCTTCCATGCCCATCGGTTGTTCGAGAACTTCGTATTTGCATTCCCTGATGCTGAACGGTTCGCCCAAAGTCAGGTCGAATACCGATGTGGGACTCGAGTCCTTCGCAAAGGCCGCCGTAGAAGACAGGAAAACAAAAGCAAATGAAAATCCGGTCAGTGCAAATTTTGGCCGACACATATTGAATTCCCCTTTGAGATACCCGGTTATGCCCAATGCCCGACTTGTTCTCCCCTGTCCCGTTGCCGGGGAGACGGGCCGCGCAGCCGCGCGTTGTCAGCAGACCGCCCGTCCTGGATCCAACTTTCAAATGCCATCGACGAAAATGTCGCGTCAGTCGGCGGCCCGATCGACCAGATACTGCACGAGCAGCGGCACCGGCCGCCCCGTCGCCGAACCCTTGCGGCCCTCGTCCCAGGCGCTGCCGGCGATGTCGAGATGCGCCCAGCGGAAGCCTTCGGTGAAGCGCGCGAGGAAGCAGCCTGCGGTGATCGCGCCGGCGTACTTGCCGCCGATGTTGGCGATGTCGGCGTAGCCGGTTTCGAGCTGGCTCTGATAGTCGTCCCACAGCGGCAGGCGCCAGGCGCGGTCGAGCGTGGCGTTGCCGGCGGCGAGCAGTTCCTCGGCGAGCGCGTCGTCCTGAGTCATCAGGCCGGTGGCGTGCTTGCCGAGCGCGACGACGCAGGCGCCGGTCAACGTGGCCACGTCGATGATCGTCTGCGGGTTGTACTTCTGCACCCAGGTCAGCGCGTCGCAGAGGATGAGGCGGCCCTCGGCGTCGGTGTTGAGCACTTCGACGGTCTGGCCCGACATCGTCGTGACCACGTCGCTGGGCCGCTGCGCGTTGCTGCCGGGCATGTTCTCAACGGCCGGCACGACGCAGACGAGGTTGAGCTTGAGCTTGAGCTCGACCGCGGTCAGGAACGCGCCGAGCACGCCGGCCGCGCCGCACATGTCGAATTTCATCTCCTCCATGCCGGCCGAGGGCTTGATCGAGATGCCGCCCGTGTCGAACGTGACGCCCTTGCCGACGAGTGCATAGGGTTTCTCGTCGGCCGCGCCGCCCTTCCACTCGAGCGCGATCAGGCGCGGCTTGTTCGCCGAACCCTGGGCGACGCCGAGCAGCGCGCCCATGCCGAGCTTGTACATATCCTCTTCTTCGAGCACCTCGCAGCTGACGCCTGCGTGATCCCTGGCGAGCTGGTGCGCCTCGCCGGCGAGATAGGCCGGCGTGCAGATGTTCGGCGGCAGGTTGCCGAGCTCGCGCGCGAAGCGCACGCCCTTGGCGATCGCGCCCGCCTGTACGAGCACGCCCGCGTCGGTGCCGGCCGGCGCGGCGAAGCCGAGCGCGAGCAGCTCGGGGCGCGAACTCTTCTCGCGCGGCTTGAACGTCGCGGTGTACTTGTAGGCCTGCGCGTCGCTGGCGAGCGCGCCGCTGCGCAGCTTCCAGGCGAGATCCTTGCCCGGTACCTCAAGCTCGCTCAGGTACGACACGGCGGAATCGATCGGCAGGCCTTTCAACGCGCGCGTGGCGTCGGCGTTGGTCTTCGCATAGCGCGCGGCGTCGAACTTCTTCGCATCGCCGAGGCCGACGACGAGTACGCGCGCGGCCTTGAAGCCGGCGAGGCCGAACAGGGTCTGCGTGGCACCCGGTTTGCCCGACAGGTCGTTCGATTCGAGCAGGCGCGTGATCGCGCCGCCGGACGCCGCGTCGATGCGCTGGGCGGCGGCGGAAAGCGTGCGGTCGTCGAACACGCCGACGACGACGCAGGGCGTCTCCGCGGTGTCGGCAGTGCGCGGGTCGAGGCTGAATTGAAGGGTCATTTCGTTACCGTATCGATTTGGAAAGGAAAAACTTGTGCCGGCCGCGAAAGGCGCGGAACCGCGGCGGAGGAGGGGACTTCTCCGACTCGGCTACAATTAAGGCTGCGTAAACGCGCTTGCGTGTGCAATCGCGACGCGGCGCCCAGAGCGCAGACACAAGAGAACAAGTTTACCGCAACATGCGATTTCCCACCCTGCGCATCATCGACCGCTATCTCGCGCGCGAGCTGCTGGTCAGCTTCGTCGCCGCGACCGCGATCCTGCTGCTGGTCAGCGTCGGCGGTACCGTGGCCGACCTGCTCAACAAGATCGCGCGCGGGCGCATTCCGGCCGAGCTGCTGTTCTCGCTGATCGGCCTGCGCACGGTCGATGCGCTGACCCTGCTCGCGCCGCTCGCCGTGTTCATCGGCGTGCAACTGGCCTACGGGCGCCTGTACCGCGAGAGCGAAATGGCCGTGTTCGCCGCCTCCGGCCTGCCGGTGACCGGACTGCTGCGGCCGCTGATGCTGCTGGCGATCCCGCTGGCCGCGGCGATGGCGCTGATCTCGTTCTGGCTCGCGCCGGCGGCGGTGCGCCTGTCGCAGAATCTCGTGCTGCAGGCGAACCGCTCGCTGATCATCGCCGGGCTCGAGCCGGGCAAGTTCGTCGAACTGCCGAACGGCGACGGCATGATGTACGTCGAGGCGATGAGCGCGGACGGCACCCGGTTCAAGAAGATGTTCGTCGCCAGCGAGCGCGCCGTCGGCATCGACAAGAACACGCCCGATGCGGCGGCGAAGGCCGCGGCCGCGCCGGTGCGCATCAACGTGATCACCGCGGCCGACGGCGAGCTGTACCACGACGTCAACGGCGCCGAGCGCTACCTTGGCCTCAACAATGGCTTCCGCGTCGAGGGCCTCGTCGGCCAGGACAACTACCGCCTGCTGCGCTATGCGCGCAACGACGTCAAGCTCACCGAATCCGAGCCCGATGCCAGCGCCGACGCGGTCAAGCGCGCGGCGCCGACCGCCGATCTGCTGCGCAGCGAGGATCTCGTGCAGCGCACCGAACTGCAGTGGCGCCTCGCCGCGCCGATTTCGACGCTCGTGCTGATCCTGCTCGCGCTGCCGCTGTCGAAGTCGAGCCCGCGCCAGCCGCGCTACGCCGGCCTGATCATCGCCGGTCTGTCCTGGGCGATCTACTACGCGTTCATGAACATCGCGCGCAACCAGCTCGTCAGCGGCAAGCTGAGCTTCGCGCTCGGCATGTGGTGGGTGCATGTTCCCGTGCTGCTGATCGCGCTGTACCTGCTCTGGCGCAGCCAGCAGTTGCCGCGGCCGAAGCCGGCCAAGGCGCAGCCCGCAGTGGGGGCGGCGTGATGGCCGCGACGTTCGCCATGCGCCTCGGTCTCGACCGGCTGCGCTTCAAGAAAGTCGACAAGGTCGTCGCGCTGTCGGTGATCGGCGGCGTGCTGCTCGCCTGGGTCGTCGTCGTCGCGCTCGATGCGATGCAGGCCTTCGTCGGCGAGATCAACGACGTCGGCACCGGCGACTACACCCTGGCGAAGGCGGTGGCCTACATCCTGCTCACCGTGCCACGGCGCATGTACCAGTATTTCGCCTACGGCGCCCTGATCGGCGGCCTCATGGGCATGGGCGCGCTCGCCGCGAGCGGCGAGCTGACCGCGTTGCGCGCCGCAGGCATGTCGAAGCTGCGCATCTGCGCCTCGGTCGTGCTCGCGTTGACCATCCTGACCGCGTTCGTCGCGCTGATGGGCGAGGTGGTCGCGCCGCGCGCGCAGCAGAAGGCCGAGTCGCTGATGCAGACGGCGAAGAACCGCGATATCGCGATCGGCAAGGGCGGCACGCTGTGGGCGCGCGACGGCGACACGGTGATCAACGCCAAGCGCAGCCGCCTGCGCGCGAACAAGGGCGGGCCGCAAACGATCGAACTGTCCGACGTGCGCGTGTTCGAATTCACCGCGATCGGCCAGCTCTCGGCGCTGTCGATCGCGAAAACCGCGACCCACGTCAACGGCGAATGGACCTTGTCCGACGTGCGTCGCACCGAGTTCGAGGGGCGTTCGGCGACGAGCCGGACCGAGCAGACGGCGCAGTGGAAATCGCAGCTCGATCCGAACGTGCTCGCCGTGTCGGCGATTCACCCCGAATACCTGTCGATGAACGACCTCGCGCGCAACATCGACTACATGAACCGCAACCGCCAGGACGCGACCAGCTACAAGCTCGCCTACTGGGGGCGCATTTTCTATCCGCTCAACGTGCTCGTGCTCGCGTTCTGCGCGGTGCCGTTCGCGTTCGGCTCGTTGCGCACGGGTGGCCTCGGCAAGCGCCTGTTCATGGGCATGGCGCTCGCGATCAGCTACTACTTCTTCCAGAAGTCCGTGGTTAGCATGGGTGCGGTATACAATTTCAATCTCGCCGTGGTGAACGCGCTGCCTTCGCTGCTGCTCGCTGTGGCGGCGTTCGTGTACTTCCGGCGAAACGCGTAGCCGCTTGCGTAGGGGCGCGATTTATCGCGCCCGTTCTTAGTTCGCGCAGACTAGGCGGGCTCGATGAATCGAGCCCCTACGAATTCTTCTCCAACCGCACCAACAGCGTGCCCGCCGCGATGTCGTGCCAGGCACGCCGCTCGCGATCGACCAAGCACCAGAAGAAGCCGAGGCCGAGCGCGCCAAGCGACACCAGCGCGACTGCGAAGCGCAGCAGCGCGCGCTTGACGTCGATCGCGGCGCCATCGACGCCGACCACACGCAGGCGCCACGGCTTCATGCCGACAGTCTGGCCGCCGCGCAGCCAGGAGACGACGAAGTAGGCCGCGCTGACCGCGAGCAGGAGCGCCTGCACGAGCAGCTTGTGGCCGAGGCGATGCACTTCGAGGACGCCGCCGGTAAGCGCAATGGCTGCAATGGTAGCGAAAAACCACAGCGCGAGCAGAGGGAACAGATCGTAGACCGCAGCGATCAGGCGCCAGCCGAGGTGGGCGGGAGAGGCGGTTTTGCGTTGGATGGCCGAATTCATCGGATATTCTTTTGCTCGTCATGACAGCAAAAACAAGTTTATCCGTTGCGATGAAGAAATCCGCCAGACAATCCGCGACTGCTGCATTGCGCGTCAGCGATGCGATCCAGCCGGACGAGCGCCTGCTGATCGAGGGATTCCTCGAGCGCGCCTGGTCCGAGTCGGGCCTGGCGGAAAATTCGCTCGCCAGTTATCGGCGCGATCTCCAAGGCCTCGCCCGCTGGTGCGCGGGCAACGGCGCGAGTTTGCTGCGCTGTTCGCGCGAGCAGTTGCATCGCTATCTTGCCGGGCGCGGCGAAGGCGGCTATTCCTCGCGCAGCAACGCGCGCCTGCTCTCGACCCTGCGTCATTTCTACCGCATGCAGCAGCGCCTGGGCGCGATCGAGGCTGACCCGACCCTGTTGCTCGACACGCCCAAGCTGGCCAAGCCGTTGCCGAAGGCGCTGACCGAAGCGCAGGTCGAAGCCTTGATCCGTGCGCCCGACGTCGCCACGCCGCTCGGTCTGCGCGACCGCGCGATGTTCGAACTGCTCTACGCGACCGGCCTGCGCGTGTCCGAGCTCGTCAACCTGAGCGTCGACCGGATCAACCTGCGCCAGGGCGTGCTGCGCGTGACCGGCAAGGGCGGCAAGGACCGCCTCGTGCCGATCGGAGAGGAAGCGTTGGACTGGCTCGAGCGCTACTACCGCGATGCACGCCCGGCGCTCTTGGCCGGCAAGGTCGTCGATGCCGCCTTCGTCACCCGGCGCAGGGCGGCAATGACGCGGCAGATGTTCTGGACGATGGTGAAACGGCACGCGGCCGGCGCCGGCATCGATGCCGGTCGCATCTCCCCGCATGTGCTGCGCCACTGTTTCGCCACGCACCTGCTCAACCACGGCGCCGACCTGCGCGCGCTGCAGATGCTGCTCGGCCACAGCTCGCTGTCGACCACGCAGATCTACACGCTGGTTGCGCGCGAAGGCCTGAAGCGGCTGCACGCCAAACATCACCCGAGGGGGTGAGCGCGAGCGTTTGCGCGATGCGTTGAAGCGCATCGCGCGCGAGCGCGAACGCCGTGAGCAGGAGCGAACGGACGGGTTGCTTGCGAGGCCGGGACGGCCGAGCCTAGCAACAGCCAGCGAGGCGAAGCCGAGCGCGAGCGTTTGCGCGATGCGTTGACTGCGCGCGTCGGGAGCGCGCGCGAACATTCGCGAAGCGGATGGCCCGCAGGGCGAGCGCCGGGATGGCGCGAGTTACCGCATCGCGCGCGAGCGTGAACGCCGTGAGCAGGAGCGAACGGACGGGTTGCTTGGCGAGGCCGGGACGGCCGAGCCTGGCAACGGCCCGAGCGTAGCGAGGTGAAACGCGGCGAAGCCGAGCGCAAGGACGGCGCAAGTTAACGCGTCGAGCGCGCCAACTCATGCGATAATTGCAATATCGGTGGCCGATGCGGTAATCGGCTTGCCGGATTCTGTAATCTGTAGTGCGGAAAGCGGGTCAACTCCCGAGTCGCGCACGCTCCATCTCTGGAATCATCATGTTCAAACATCTATTTGCCGTCGCCACTCTCGCTTTCGCCGCCTCGGCCGCCAGTGCCCAAGGCACCGCCTCGTTTGGCGATGTCGCCAGCGCTGGCGCGACGGCGCCGGCTTCGGGCGAGGAGAAAGTCGTGCGCGATGCGCTCGCCAGACTCGCGCCGACCATGAAGGTGGAGGCGGTGGCGAAGTCCGATCTGCCGGGCTTCTACGAGGCTGTCGTCGGCAACGGTCAGGTGGTCTATGTCACCGGCGACGGCAAGTATCTGGTTCAGGGCGAGGTCTATGATGTCGCGCAGAAGGCGAGCCTCACCGGCCGTGCGCAGGCGACCATCCGTCTGGCTGCACTGAAGACCTTGCCGCAGAGCAAGCGTCTCGTGTTCGCCCCGGCGAATCCGAAGCACACCGTGACCGTATTCACCGACGTGGATTGTCCGTACTGCCGCCAGTTCCACAAGCAGATCGCGGCCTACAACCAGGTCGGCATCGCGGTCGAATACGTGCTGTTCCCGCTGTCGATTCATCCCGGCGCCGACAAGAAGGCGGAGGCGGTGTGGTGCGCGCAGGATCGGAACTCGGCCTATACCGCGGCGATGAACGGGCAGGACCCGGGCAAGAAAACGTGCGCGAACCCGATCGCCGAAACGACCGCGCTGGCGATGAAGATCGGTATCGGCGGCACGCCGACGATCCTCAACGAGAATGGCGTGCAGGTGAACGGTGGCGCCGCGCAGGATCCGGCAAAATTTCTCGCCGAACTCGACCGCCTCGCGGCGCAGACGGGCAAGGGGCCGGTCGCGGCGAATTGACTTCGGGTCGAAGTCGTTGCGGAAAATAGTGTAGTCGCCAGCTGATCCGGTCCCACCTCTGCCGGGCGTGATGCGTTCGCCGGGGCGACAGGTATCCTGCGGGTCGGCTAAAATGCGCGCCCCTTCCGCAAGCAGCCGATGCGTGCCATGTTGGTTTTCGATGGACAGCCGGCCCTCTCGGCGTTCCGCCTCGAGCGTCTCAACCGCGAACTGAGCCGTACGCTACCCGACTTCCGGGTCGGCGCAGCGCGTTATGTCTATTTCGTCGACCACGATGCGGACGTTGCGGTCGATCGCGACGCGCTTTGCCGCGTGCTGCGCGCGATGAATGCCGAGGCCAGGCCGGCGACGCTATGGGCGGTGCCGAGGCTGGGCACGCTGTCGCCATGGTCGACCAAGGCGACCGAGATCCTGCGCGGTTGCGGCATGGCCGTGCGTCGCGTCGAGCGCGGCGTAGCGTTCACGATCGTCAAGCCGCCGATGCCTGGGTCGGTGCAGTGGCAGAAGCTCGCAAAGGCGTTGCATGATCCGATGACGCAGTCGGTGCTGGCCACGCTCGACGATGCGCAGGCGCTGTTTCGCGCCGGCGCGCCGGCGCCGCTGGGGCGCATCGTCCTCGACGGTGATCCGGCGTCGGCGCTGAACGAGGCAAATGCACGCCTCGGTCTCGCTCTCGCGCCCGACGAGATCGAGTACCTGATCGCGCGCTACGCCGAACTCGGTCGCGATCCCACCGACGTCGAACTGATGATGTTCGCGCAGGCGAATTCCGAGCACTGCCGGCACAAGGTGTTCAACGCGAGTTGGACGATCGACGGCGTGGCCAGGGACAAATCGCTGTTCGCGATGATCCGCAACACGCACCAGGTCTCGCCCGCGCACACCTTGTCCGCATACAAGGACAATGCGGCCGTGATCGAGGGCAGCACCGCGGCACGCTTCTTCCCGCGCGAGGACGGCCGTTTCGTCAAGACCGTCGAAGCGGTGCCCTACGCGATCAAGGTCGAGACGCACAACCACCCGACCGCGATCGCGCCGTATCCGGGCGCCGCGACCGGCGCCGGCGGCGAGATCCGCGACGAAGGCGCGACCGGACGCGGGGCCAAGCCGAAGGCCGGCCTCGTCGGCTACACGACCTCGTACCTGCGCATTCCCGAATGGCCGCGGCCGTGGGAGAAGGAGCGGCCGCTGCCGCCGCGCATGGCGACGGCGTTCGAGATCATGCGCGACGCGCCGATCGGCGCCGCCGCGTTCAACAACGAATTCGGCCGGCCCTGCCTCGGCGGCTATTTCCGCACGTTCGAGCAGGAAACCGCCGACCCGAGCTACCGGCGCGGCTACGACAAGCCGATCATGATCACGGGCGGTCTCGCCAACATGCGCCTGCCGCATGTGGAAAAGGGCGCTTTGCAGCCCGGTGACGCGATCGTCGTGCTCGGCGGCCCGGCCATGCTGATCGGCCTCGGCGGCGGTGCGGCCTCTTCGCTCGCCGGCGGCGACTCCTCCGAGGCGCTCGACTTCGCCTCGGTGCAGCGCGACAACGCCGAGATGGAGCGGCGCTGCCAGGAGGTGATCGACCGCTGCTGGGCGCTCGGCGCGGCCAACCCGATGGTCAGCGTGCACGACGTCGGCGCGGGCGGCCTGTCGAACGCGATTCCGGAGATCCTCAACGACTCGCATGTCGGCGGACGCATCGAACTGCGCAAGGTGCCGTCGGCCGATCCGGCGCTGTCGCCGATGCAGATCTGGTGCAACGAATCGCAGGAGCGCTACGTGCTCGGCCTGCGCGCGGCCGACGTCGGGCGCTTCGCCGCGCTGTGCGAGCGCGAGCGCTGTCCGTTCGCCGTCGTCGGCGAAGTGACCGCCGAACGCCGCCTGCTTCTTACCGACGCGGCGAACCCGCAGGCGCAGCCGATCGACCTGCCGATGGACGTGCTGTTCGGCAAGGCGCCGAAGATGCAGCGCGACGCCAAGCGCAAGGCCGCGCGCCTGGACATCGTCCCCGACCTCGACGGCATCGCGCTCGAGGATGCGCTGCAGCGCGTGCTGCGCGCGCCGGCGGTCGGCTCGAAGTCGTTCCTCGTCACGATCGGCGATCGCACGGTCGGGGGGCTGTGCGCGCGCGACCAGATGGTCGGCCCCTGGCAGGTACCGGTAGCCGACTGCGCGGTGACGCTGGCCGATTTCGACGGCTACTCGGGCGAGGCGATGGCGATGGGCGAGCGCGTACCGGTCGCGATGCTGTCGGCGCCGGCCTCGGCGCGGCTCGCGGTCGGCGAGGCGATCACCAATCTCGCCGCGGCGCCCATCGCCGACATCGGCGAGATCCGCCTGTCGGCGAACTGGATGGCCGCGGCCAGCGTGCCCGGCGAAGACGCGGCGCTGTTCGACGCGGTGCAGGCGGTCGGCATGGAGCTGTGCCCGGCGCTCGGCATTTCGATCCCGGTCGGCAAGGATTCGCTGTCGATGGCGACGGTGTGGCAGCTCGACGGGCGCAAGCAGAAAACCGTTTCGCCGGTGTCGCTCAACGTCACCGCATTCGCGCGCGCGACCGACGTGCGCCAGGCGCTGACCCCGCAGCTGCGCATGGACGCGGGCGAGACCGAGCTGTGGCTGATCGATCTCGGCGCGCGCAAGAACCGCCTCGGAGGCTCGATACTGGCGCAGGTCTACAATCGCGGCGGCGGCCTGCCGGCCGACGTCGACGATGCGCAGCGGCTGAAGAATTTCTTCGCCGCGATCCAGGCCGCGAACGCGAAGGGACTGCTGCTCGCCTACCACGACCGTGCCGACGGCGGCGTGCTCGTCACCCTGATCGAAATGGCGCTGGCCGGGCATTGCGGTCTCGATGTCGAGATGAACGGCTGGGGCGAGGCCATCCTGTCCTCGCTGTTCTCCGAGGAGCTCGGTGCGGTCGTGCAGATCCGCGCGAGCGATCGCGCCGCGTTCCTCGAACTGCTCGCCGCGCATGGCCTGGAAAAGCTCGCGAACTTCTGCGGCAACCCGCACAAGCGCATGCGCGTCAAGCTCTGGCTCGGCGGCGAGCGCCTCGCGCGCTGGCCGTGGGAAGACCTGATGAGCGCCTGGTCGGAGACGAGCTACCAGATGGCCGCGCGTCGCGACAATCCGCAATGCGCGCGCGACGAGGATGGCCTGCGCAGCGACGATTCCGATCCCGGTATCGCGCCGAAGCTGACATTCAATCCGGCCGACGACGTCGCCGCGCCCTGGGTCCACACCGATGCAAGGCCGAAGATCGCGATCCTGCGCGAGCAGGGCGTCAACGGCCAGGTCGAGATGGCGGCCGCGTTCACGCGCGCCGGCTTCGACGCCTACGACGTGCACATGAGCGACCTGCAGAGCGGTCGCCACAAGCTGGCCGATTTCCGCGGCTTCGCCGCGTGCGGCGGTTTTTCCTACGGCGACGTGCTCGGCGCGGGCCGCGGCTGGGCGACCTCGGTCCTGTTCAATTCGCAATTGCGCGACCAGTTCGCCGCGTTCTTCGCCGACCCGACCAAGTTCGCGCTCGGCGTGTGCAACGGCTGCCAGATGCTTGCCGCGTTGAAAGAGATCATTCCCGGCGCCGAGGGCTGGCCGAGCTTCGAGCGCAACGCGTCCGAGCAGTACGAGGCGCGCCTGGTCACGCTCGAAGTCGTCGAATCGGCTTCGCTGTTGTTCAAGGGCATGGCCGGCTCGCGCATTCCGGTCGCGGTTGCGCACGGCGAGGGTCGCGCCGAGTTCGCCGGCGGCGGCGACCTGCGGCGCACCGCCGTGTGCCTGCGCTACGCCGACCACTACGGCCGCGCGACCGAAGCCTACCCGCTCAACCCGAACGGCTCGCCGGGCGGCCTCGCCGGCATCACCGCGGCGGACGGCCGCGTCACCGCGCTGATGCCGCATCCGGAGCGCGTGTTCCGCAGCGTGCAGATGTCGTGGGCGCCGCGCGAGTGGGGCGAGGATTCGCCGTGGATGCGCATGTTCCGCAACGCACGCGTGTGGGTGTGCTGAGCGCGCCGGCTGCGAACGTGTCGTCCAGGATCCGCCGATGACGATTTCTCCGCTCCGTCGCTTCATGCTCGCGGCCGCGCTCTGGCTGCCGTTCGCGTTCTTCCTCTGGTTCGCGTTCCGCGCGCAGTTCGCCTGGCCGGTCGTGCAGGTCGTAAAGGCCGTGCTGCTGCACCTGTGGCCCGGGCTCTATCTCGACGTGCTCGTCGGCGCCGACGAAATCAACCAGGCGAGCGGCCAACTCATCGCGCATCATGCCGACTGGATGCAGGTCAACAGCAACGTCCTCTACAACGCGGTCAGGGATGGCGCGCCGAGGTACGCGTTCTTCGACTTCGTCGTCAATCCGATGATCTACGGCTACAGCGTGCCGTTGTTCGCCGGCCTGGTCATGGCGACGCCACTGGAAAAGTGGCGGCGTCTGGCGCAGATCGGCGCTGGCCTGGCCGTGCTCTGGCTGGTGCAGGCCTTCGGCGTCGTCGCGGAGGCGTTCAAGGTGCTCGGTTTGCAATTGCCCGAGGGCACGGCGAAGATGCACGAGTTGGGCTATTCGCTGGAAGCGATCGCGCTGTGCTACCAGTTCGGCTACCTGATCCTGCCGCCGCTGGTGCCGGCCGTGCTGTGGATCCTGTTCAATCGCCCGTTCATCGAAGAGCTGACGCAACCGCCGCACGCCGCGGCGGCGGAACCTAATCGCGAGACCGCGGTCGAAACGCGGCAGCAGGGGAAATGATAGGGCCTGTTAACACTATCGAGATAGGCCACGCCGCGCTTGAGCGTGCGCGGGGCAAGGAAGAACGAGGGAATTTATGTCGATAAATGACCGAGTGATGACGCCGCAGCGCGCACGCTCAAGCGCGGCCCTCCGGGTTGCCGTGTCCGGCCGCCATGCGGCCGCGCGCGGTTGGAACAGGCGGCCAGCCTGTCGCTGCGCCGCGCACAACCACCTGACAGCCGGACACGACAACGTGACCTGTCCCGATAGTGTTCGCAGGTCCTAGCATGGCTTCCGGTCGCATCCTCGTCGTCGACGACGAGCCCGACATCCGCACGACGGTGAAGGAAATCCTCGAGGACGAGGGCTACCAGGTCGCGCTCGCCGCGAGCGCCGCGGCTGCGCGCGAGGCGCGCACGCAGAGCCGGCCGGACGTGATCCTGCTCGATATCTGGATGCCGGAAACCGACGGCATCAGCCTGCTGCGCGAGTGGGCGCAGGCCGGCGCGCTGACCACGCCGGTGATCATGATGAGCGGCCACGGCACGGTCGAAACCGCGGTCGAGGCGACGCGCCTGGGCGCCTACGATTTCGTCGAAAAACCCATTTCGCTCGCCAAGCTGCTGCTGACGATCGATCGCGCGCGCGAGGCGAGCCGGCTCAAGCGCGAGAACGAAGGCTTGCGCGAGCAGCTGGCGCTGCCGCTGGAGCCGATCGGCGCGTCGAAGGCGATGGTCGCGTTGCGCGCGCAACTCGACAAACTCGCCCAGCACGACACGTCGATCCTGATCCAGGGCGAGGCCGGCACGGGCAAGGAATCGCTCGCACGCTGGCTGCATGCGCGCTCGCAGCGCCAGGGCGGGCCGTTCGTCGCGGTCGCGGCCGGCGGCATCCCGCGCGAGCACCTCGCCGCCGCGCTGTTCGGCAGCGAGGACGCGAACGGCGTGCAGCCCGGCCTGATCGAACAGGCCAACGGCGGCACGCTGTTCCTCGACGAAGTCGCCGAACTCGATGCGGAGCTGCAGCAGCGCCTGTCCAGCGTGCTCGAACGCCGCGCGCTGGTGCGCGCGGGCGGCGCGGGCAGCGTGGCGCTCGACCTGCGCGTGGTCGCGGCGACGGCGCAGAATCTCGAAGCGCAGGTCAAGGCCGGCGCGTTCCGCGAGGAACTCTACTATCTGATCAACGTCGTGCCGCTGGCCGTGCCGCCGCTGCGCCGACGCGGCGAAGACGTGCCCGAACTGCTGCGCACGTTCGCCGACTTCTTCGCCCACCGCGACAAGCTGCCGTACCGCGTGTTCCCGGTGGCGGTGCAGAACCGCCTGCGCAACCACGACTGGCCGGGCAACGTGCGCGAGCTGCGCAACCTCGTCCAGCGCCTGCTGATCATGGGCAACGGCGACGAGGTGACGATCGAGGAGGTCGAGGCCGCGCTCGGCAAGGGCGTGGTGGCGCCGCCGCGTCCCGTGGCGGCCGACTCGCCGGCCGCGGCGATCGACTTCAACCTGCCGCTGCGCGAGGCGCGCGAGCAGTTCGAGCGCGCCTACCTGCTGCGCCAGTTGCAGGACGCCGGCGGCAGCGTCGGCAAGCTGGCCAAGATGGTCGGCATGGAGCGCACGCACCTGTATCGCAAGCTGCGCGACCTCGGCGTCGACGTGAAGTCCTCCGGCAAGGAAGAGTGATTTGCGCACGGCGCCGCTGCGACGCCTGTGCTTCAAGGACACCTTGAAAAACCGTAGCGAGCGAAGAGAATTTGCGGGTCGCCTGCGCGCAGAAACCGGAGTGTACGTAGATGTACACGAGGATTTCGAGCACAGCCGGCGTGCAACATCGAGCGCAACAGGTTTTTCAAGGGGTCCTTAAGACAATTGCAATCTTGTCCGGGTTACCTTACTTCCTGAGCCGTGCGCGTCGATCGCGTCGAGAAATCCTCCCCTCACCCAAGGAGCAGTCATGAGCGTAAAAGGCAAAGTCGCCCTGATCACGGGCGCAGCGAGCGGCATCGGCAAGCGCATCGCCGAGGTGTATGCGGACAACGGCTGCCACATCGCGGTCGCCGACATCAACCAGGCTGCGGCCGATGCGGCAGCAGCGGAAATCCGCGCGCGCGGCGTCAACGCGACGACGGTGATCATGGACGTGACCGACGAGGCCGCGGTCGACGCCGGCGTCGACAAGTGCGTCAAGGATCTCGGCAGCATCGACATCCTCGTCTCCAACGCCGGCATCCAGATCGTCAATCCGATCGAGAACTTTTCCTACGCCGACTGGAAGAAGCTCATGGCGATCCATGTCGACGGCGCGTTCCTGACCACGCGCGCGGCAGTCCGGCACATGTACGCCGGCAAGGGCGGCGCGATCATCTACATGGGCTCGGTGCATTCCAAGGAAGCGTCCAAGCTCAAGGCGCCCTACGTCACCGCCAAGCACGGCCTGATGGGTCTGGCCAAGGTCGTGGCCAAGGAAGGCGCGGCGCACAACGTGCGCGCCAATGTCATCTGTCCCGGCTTCGTGCGCACGCCGCTGGTCGAGAAGCAGATTCCCGAGCAGGCCAAGGAACTGGGCATCTCCGAGGACGACGTGATCAAGAAGGTCATGCTCAAGGACACGGTCGACGGCGAATTCACCACGGTCGACGACGTTGCCAACGTTGCGCTGTTCCTCGGTGGCTTCGAGACGAACGCGCTGACCGGCCAGTCGCTCGTCGTTTCGCACGGCTGGTTCATGCAGTAGGCACAAAGCCGAAGCAAAGCTCCACCACGGAGACACGGAGAGCACGGAGAAGAGCAACCAGGAAATTTCTTTCTCCGCGTTCTCCGTGTCTTCGTGGTGAATCTTGTTTTTCTCCTTTCGTTTTTGCGAAATTCCAATGACAGCCGCGAAGAAGAAGGCGATGCGAGAGGGTGTGCCGCCGCTCGAGTCGGCGCGCAGCTACGCGACGATCGCGCTGATGCTGCAGGGCGGCGGCGCGCTCGGCTCGTATCAGTGCGGCGTCTACGAGGGGCTGCACCAGGCCGGCATCCTGCCGAACTGGTTCGCCGGCATCTCGATCGGCGCGATCAACGCGGCGCTGCTCGCCGGCAACGCGCCCGCGCAGAGGCTCGATCGCCTGCATGCGTTCTGGGAGCGCATTTCGATCCCGGCAGTCCCGTTCGGCCAGCAGTGGTTCCAGTGGCAGGAGGACCTGCGGAAACAACTGCCACTGGAAAAGTCCACGCTCGCGCTCGCCAACGCGCAGGGCGCGTTCGCCGCGCTGCTGTTCGGCCAGGCCGGCTTCTTCGTGCCGCGCTTTCCGCCGCCGTACGTCGGCGTCGGCCACGTCGAATCGGCGACGAGCTTCTACGACACTGCGCCGCTGAAATCCACGCTCGAGGAGTTCGTCGACTTCGACCGCATCAACGCGGGCGAGGTGCGTTTTTCGGTCGGCGCGGTCAACGTGCGCAGCGGCAATTTCATCTACTTCGACAACTTCG
>JAFEFQ010000235.1 GCA_018240505.1 Pseudomonadota bacterium | reverse complement strand
CTCGCCGCGCAGTTCGCGCACTCTGTTGTTCACTCGCCTTCCTGCGCGGTGCGGCGCAGGCGGAGCAGCGCGAAGATCGCGGCGAGTATGGCGAACGAGACGCTCAGTCCGCAGAACAGGCCGAACGCGAACGCGTCCGTGGAGCGAAAATGCGCCCACAGCGCGATGGCGGCGAACAATACGGCGAGCAGTCCGAAGCTGATGGCTTTGGGCAGGCCGTCGCGGTCGTCGCAGAAGCGCGCGCCGTATCGGCGCGAGGCCCAGTTCTGCACGAGGCCATAGGTCAGCAACATGAGTGGAAACACCCAGATCAGCAACGTGCCGGCCAGGTCCAGCGGTATCGCCTTGCCGGCGGCGAGAAAGCCGCTGACCAGGCTGAATGCGCCGGCGATCGCCGCGGCAGCGCCAAGGCCGATCAGATGCGTGCGCTGCTCGAGCTCGTCGCTCGACCAGATGCGCCGGCCGGTCAACCAGACGATGTACAGCATCGGCAACACCGGCAACAGCGCACAGATCAGGCGGATCGCGTTGTCATCCGCATGGCGTGCGTACGGCAGCAGGGAGATGACGAGGACCACATACACCGCCGATGTGGCAAAGGTGCGCAGTTCGTACTGGGTTTTCGATACGGGTTTCATGCGCCGGATTCGGTCGTGGACATGTGTCAAGCATGCTTGACATTTGCACTGTATGGCTGCGTCACGACGATGTCAAGCGTCCTTGACATCATCGTGGCGTCGCGAGGAGAAACGAACGGCCAGGGGCAGTTTGTTATGTCGCGCCGCGTCACATAGCGACACAAAAGTTTACAAAAATGACTATAGAATACTGAATGAAATCACTCGTTTACCTCGGTGTCATTGAACTTCGGTTTTGGCACGGTACTTGCTTTTGAGTCAGCTGTCTGCAGCACGAGAGTTTGTTTGTTCTCCCGCCCGCTGTGGAACCAGACAACCTGATCCCCACCAATCCGGAGTAACGAAATGAAGATCCAACTCGCCCTCGCCGCGATCCTTGCCACCGCCGCCGCGAGCATCGCCGCACCCGCCCTGGCCGCGACGGCCACCGGCCAGTTCAACGTCAAGCTCACCGTCACGAGCACCTGCTCGGTCGTGTCGACGACCGATCTCGATTTCGGCTCGCAAGCCTCGACCGCGACCAACGTCACCGCGAACAATGGCTCGGTCACCGTGGCCTGCTCGAAGAACACGCCGTACACGATCGGCCTGCTGCCCTCGGCGGCGAACGGCGGCACGACCAACGGCACCGGCTTCATGAAGAGCGCGACGACCAGCGAAACCGTCGCCTACTCGCTGTTCCAGGATGCCGCGAGCACGGTCTGGGGCAACACGACCGGCACTGGCGGCAACGTCAAGAGCGGCAACCGCGGCAGCGCGGCTACGGCCAACCAGACCTATACCGTGTACGGCAAGATCGCGAGCATGGACGTCACGCCCGCGACCGACTACAAGGACGTCGTCGCCGTCACCGTCACTTACTGAGCCCCGGATCATGTCGACGCGCTCCGTCCTGTTCCGCATCGCACTGCTCGCCGGCCTCGCGCTGGCGGGAAGCGCGCATGCGAGCGGCCTGCAGGTTTCGCCGGTGTCGTTGAGCCTCACTCCCGCGCAGAACGCGGATGGTCTGTGGCTCTCGAATACCGGCGACAACGAGGTGCAGGCGCAGGTGCGCGTCTTCCGCTGGACGCAGGAGGGTGGCGAGGAAAAACTCGCGCCCTCGCGCGGCCTGGTCGTCAGTCCGCCGATGCTCAAGCTCGCGCCCGGCGACAGGCAGCTGATCCGCGTGATCCGCACCGGTGCGCCGCCCGCGGGCGCCGACGCGGTCGAGGAGGCCTATCGTGTCGCGATCGACGAGTTGCCGGTGGAAACCAGGGTCAAGAAGGGCTTGCGTTTCGTCCTGCATTATTCCGTACCGGTGTTCGTCGAGCCGGTCGGCGCGCAGGTGGCGCCGAAGCTCGTCTGGACCTTGCGCCGCGGCGTCGACGGCATCGCGGTCGATCTCGCCAACCAGGGCGGCGGCCATGCGCAGATCGCCGATCTGGCATTGACCGATGCGAACGGGCAGCGCGTCGCGCTGGCCGCGGGTCTGGTCGGCTATGCATTGCCAGGTGCGACGGCGCACTGGAATTTGAAGGCGTCACCGGGCGCATTTGCCGGCGGCGGACATATCGAGGCGATGGTCAATGGTGAAAAAGCGACGCAAGCCGCTTCGCTGGCCGATCCGCCTCGTTGAAATCTTCCTGTTGCAGAGCTTCGCGGCGCCCGCCTGCCTTGCGCTCGAGGTATCGGCAAGCGCGGCCGACGCGGCGGCTCCTGCGGCGATCGCGGGTTACGACCCGGGAAGCGACGGCACTGCCAGTGCGGACGCGACCGAGCTTTATCTGCAAGTCAGCCTCAACGGCGTGGACAAGGGTCTCGCGCGTTTCAGTCAACGCGACGGCGCGATCTACGCGAGCGTGGCGGCATTGCGCGGCCTCGGCTTCGTGCTGCCGAGCAGCGCCGGCGATCCGCTGCGCCTGGACAGCCTCGCGGGCGTCAGGATGAAGTACGACGCGGGCCAGCAGACGCTGGCGATCGAAGCGCCGCTGGCGCTGCTCGATCTGCCCGCGAGCGTATTGAATGCGCCGCAGAACCGCGTGCCCCAGGTCACCACGTCGCCGGGCGCGCTGCTCAATTACGATCTCTACGGCACGGTCGGCGAGCACGGCACCGCGGGCGTCAGCGCATTTTCCGAACTGCGCGCGTTCAACCGCTACGGCGTGCTCAGCTACACAGCGCTCGCACAGGCGGCGCATGACGACGTCGGCGGCTGGAGCAACAACTATCGGCGCCTCGATACGACCTGGACGACCTCGTTCCCGGAGCAGATGCTCGCGCTGCGCATCGGCGACACGATCACCGACGCGCTGTCGTGGTCGCGCGCGACGCGCATCGGCGGCATCCAGTTCGGCACCGATTTCGCGCTGCAGCCCTACCGCATCACCGCGCCGTTGCCGGCGTTCTTCGGCTCGGCCGCGCTGCCTTCGGACGTGCAGCTCTACATCAACGGCGTCAAGCAATTCAGCGCACAGGTGCCGGCCGGGCCGTTCCAGCTCAATGCGGTGCCGAACGTCAACGGCGCCGGCAATGCGCAGATCGTCGTGACCGATGCGCTCGGTCGCGCGACGACGCTGAACTTCTCGCTTTACAACACGCACCAGTTGCTCGCGCAGGGCTTGTCGGACTGGTCGGTGGAGCTCGGCGTCGTGCGCGAGAACTACGGCCTGGGTTCGTTCGACTACGCCGGCGACCCGATGGCGAGCGCCACCTGGCGCCATGGCGTCAGCGACAGCTTCACCGCCGAGGCGCATGCCGAGGCCACGGCCGGACTGCGCAACGCGGGCGCCGGCGGCAGCGTCGCGCTCGGCCGCTTCGGCGTCGTCTCCGCGGCCTACGCGCGCAGCGACGATCGCGGCCTCGCGGGTTCGCAGGTCAGCCTGAACTACGACTGGCGCGACGACATCTACTACCTCAATGCCGGCGGCACGCGTGCGTCGCGCGACTATCGCGACGTTGCCGCACTCTACGGCACGCCGCCGCCGCGCATCAGCGCGCATGCGCAGGCCGGCTTCAACACGGCGAGCTTCGGCAGTTTCGGCCTCGGCTACCTGCATCTGCGCGAAACCGACAAGCCGGCATCGCGCTACGCGAACGCGAGCTGGTTCAAGTCGGTCGGCCGCAGCGCCTCGCTCGGGTTCTCGCTCAACCAGAACCTCGACAAGGGCAGCGACCGCGGCGTGTTCTTCAGCTTCAGCTTCGCGCTCGGCGGAACCACCTCGGTCAGCACCGGGTTGAGCCGCGAAAATGGCCGCAACGCCGCCGTGATCAGCGCGAACCGCTCGACGCCGATCGAAGGCGGCCTCGGCTGGCGCGCGAGCCTTTCCGCCGGCGCGGGACGCAACGGCGGGCAGGCCGAACTCGACTATCTCGGCGGCAGCGGACGCTACGCGGCCGGCGTCAGCGCGCTCGGCGACAGCCGCTACGCCTACGCGGACGCGACCGGCGCGTTCGTGTTCATGGACGGTCATCTGTTCGCCGCCCGCCACATCGACGACGCCTTCGCCGTGGTCTCCACCGACGGCATCGCCGGCGTGCCGGTCAGGCTCGAGAACCGCGTGCTCGGCAAGACCGACGCGAACGGCATGCTCCTGGTCACGCCGCTCAATGCCTACCAGAACAACCAGGTCGCGATCGACCCGATGAGCCTGCCCGCCGACGTGCGTATCGATCGGGTGAAGGCGCTTGCGACGCCGGGCGATCGCAGCGGTGCGCTGGTGCGCTTCGGCATCACGCCGGTGCGTGCGGCGACGATCGTGCTCGTCGATGCGGCCGGCAAACCGCTCGCGCTCGGCAGCGAAGTGCGCATCGCCGGGCAAGCGGGCGAGCCGGCGCTGGTCGGCTACGACGGCATCGCCTATCTCGATGCGCTCGAAGCGCACAATGTGCTCGAGGTGCAGACGCCGGGCGGCACCTGCCGCGTCGAGTTCGACTATCGCAAACAGGGCGACGGCTTGCCGCAGATCGGTCCGCTGGCGTGCCGCAAGGAGCAACCATGAGGAGATTCCCGTTTCAGTTCAGCGTGCTGCTCGCCCTGCTGCTGTTCGCGCCGGTGCTTGCACGCGCGCAGAACGTCACCTGCACCATGAGCTCGACCGGCGTCGCGTTTTCCGGCGTGGATCCGCTGTCGAGCCGGACCGACGTCAACGGCACCGTGTCCTACTCCTGCAAGAACAGTGCGGGCAGCCAGCGCTCGGCGCGGGTGTGCATCAGCATCGGCGAGTCCGGCGGCGGTTCGACCAATCCACGCCTGATGTCCGGCAGCGGCGGCACGCTGCAGTTCCAGTTGTTCGAGGATTCCGCGCGCACGCAGGTCTGGGGCAGCGACGTCTGGGGTGGAAATCCGACCATGGGCTGGTCGTCGAATGCGTTCACCCTGACGCTCGCCGCGAACCAGACGCTCACCGGTTCGCTGACGATGTACGGTCGTGTGCTCGCGGGGCAGACCGGCGCCGCGCCGGGCAGCTATGCCGACACCTACGCGGCGGGCGATACGTTGATGACGATCAACGAGCAAGCCGGCGCCACGCCGCCGGCCAGCTGCGGCGGCACGACGACCACGGGACCGTTCACTTTCCAGGTCAGCGCGAGCGTGATCAAGAACTGCAACGTGAGCGCCAACGATCTCAATTTCGGCAGCGTTGCCGCGGGCAACGTTCCCGCCTCCGGCAGCACCACGCTCAGCGTGACCTGCTCGAACAAGATGGCGTACTACGTCGGACTCGCTCCGCTGAGCGTCGCGGGCACGACCGGTGCGGGCAAGATGAAAGGCACCGGCGCGAACACCGATACCGTCGCCTACCAGCTATACCAGAATTCCGCCCTGACCACGGTATGGGGCAACACCGCGACGTCCACCTCGGCCGGCAACGGCGTGGCCGCAACCGGCAGCGGCGCGGCGCAGAGCATGACGGTCTATGCCAAGGTCACCGGCAGCACCGACGTGACGCCCGACAGCTACAGCGACGTCGTCCAGGTCAACGTGAACTACTGACGGGCGCCTCGAAAAACCTACTGCGCTCGATGTTGCGCGCCGGCGGTGCTCGGACTGCGAAGGCAGGATGCCGAAGCGAACAGCGAAGCTGGCCCGCAGGGCATGCCGCAGGAGCGGCATATAATCCTCATGTACATCTGGGTACACTCCGGTTCCTGCGCTCCGGCGACGCGCCCGATCCTAGACAAGATCGGCTCTTCGCTCGCTACGGTTTTTCGAGGTGCCCTGGCGCGGGTGCGCAGGCCGCCCGCTTCAGCGCGAGGAAACGTATTTCTCGCGGCGGATGTGCGGGATCGGCAAGCCGGCTTCCTTGAGCAGGTTGAAACCCTGGTCGACCATGTCCGGGTTGCCGCAGAGGTAGGCGATGTCGCGCGCGGGATCCGGCTTGATTTCCTCGAGCGCGACCTGCACGCGGCCGCTGCGGTCGTGCGCGCGCGGCTGCGCGCGCACGCTGCGCGAGAAGCAGGCGTAGAAACGAAAGCGCGGATTCTCCTGCGCGAACGCCTCGAACTCGTCGCCGTACAACAATTCGGTCTCGTTGCGCGCACCGTAGATCAGCGCGACTTCGATGTCGCGCCGGGCGAACAGCGTTTTGAACTGCGGCAGCATCGCGCGGTACGGCGTCACGCCCGTGCCGGTGGCGACGAGCACGTAGCGCTGGTTCGCGTCGTTGTCCATCAGGCAGAAGCGTCCGTACGGGCCGCTGGCCTCGATCGTGCCGCCTTGTTCGAGGCCTTTGAAGATTTCGGTCGCCGCGCCGCCGTCGACGTAGGACACCGCCATCTCGATGCGTTGCACCGGCGTCGCGTCGCCGGCGCCTATCGTCGCAACGGAGTAGCTGCGCTTGGTCGGCTTGCCGTCGGCGTAGTGGAAATGCACCTGCACGAACTGGCCGGGCAGGAAAGCGAACGGCGCGCCGTCGGCGCGTTCGAAAGCGAGATGACGCACGGCCGGCGCGAGCATGCGGCTGTCGGCGAGACGCAGGGAAAAGTGTTCGGCCACTCAGGTAAATCCGGAAAAGCAAAGGCCGCTATACTACGCGCTTGGCATCATCAAAGCAGCTATGAGCAGCAGCCAGCAATCCGTTCCCGCCCTCGACGTCGTCGACCTGCGCAAGACCTACGCGACCGGCGTCGAAGCGCTCAAGGGCATCTCCCTCACCGTCCAGGCCGGCGATTTCTATGCCTTGCTCGGCCCGAACGGCGCCGGCAAATCCACCCTGATCGGCATCATCTCCTCGCTCGTCAACCCGAGCGCGGGTGACGTGCGCGTGTTCGGCCACTCGGTGCGCAGCGAGCGCAGCCAGGCGATGCGCATGATCGGCCTCGTGCCGCAGGAGATCAATTTCAATCTGTTCGAGACGCCGCTCGACATCTGCGTCAACCAGGGCGGTTTCTACGGCATCGAGCGCAAGACCGCGCTCGTGCGCGCCGAGAAGTACCTCAAGGAGCTCGCGCTCTGGGACAAGGCGCACGCGGTGACGCGCACGCTGTCGGGCGGCATGAAGCGGCGGCTCATGATCGCGCGCGCCATGATGAACGAGCCCAGGCTGCTGATCCTCGACGAGCCGACCGCGGGCGTCGACATCGAGATCCGCCGCTCGATGTGGAAGTTCATCGAAGGCATCAACGCGGCCGGCACCACGGTGATCCTGACCACGCACTATCTCGAGGAAGCGGAACAACTTTGCCGCAACATCACGATCATCGACCATGGCCGCGTGATCGAGAACACGTCGATGAAGAAGCTGTTGTCCAAGCTTGATGTGGAAACCTTCGTCTTCGACGTGACCGACGCGAACGGCGAGCTGCCGCAGCTCGCCGACGTGCGCCTCGCCCGCCTCGACGACCACACGCTCGAGGCAGAGATGTCGCGCGCGCACGATCTCAACTCGCTGTTCGCGGCGCTGTCGGCGCGCGGGATCACGGTGACCTCGATGCGCAACAAGGCCAATCGTCTCGAGGAGCTGTTCGTGCGTCTGGTCGATGGCTCGATGGCCAATTCGGGTGGCGCCGTGAGCAAGGAGGCTGCGTGAACGCGGGAATGGTGAGCGGCAGAGCGGTGAGCGGTGAGCGGAAAAAGCAGCCGAGACCCGCGAAGTTCGTCGCTCGTTCCACTCACCGCTCACCGCTCACCGCTCACGAATTCCGCACATGAACGCACAGGCCAATCTCGTCGCGCTCGGCACGATCACGCGCCGCGAAGTCACGCGCATCCTGCGCATCTGGTCGCAGACGCTGCTGCCGCCGGCGATCACGATGACGCTGTATTTCGTCATCTTCGGCAGCCTGATCGGCAGCCGCATCGGCACGATGGCGCAGGGCGTCGGTGGCGCGCCGATTTCCTACATCGAATACATCGCGCCGGGCCTGATCATGATGGCGGTGATCCAGAACGCCTACGGCAACATCACCAGTTCGTTCTTCGGCGCCAAGTTCCAGCGCTTCGTCGAGGAGATGCTGGTCTCGCCGATGCCGAGCTGGGCGATCCTCGCCGGCTACGTTTCAGGCGCGGTCTTGCGCGGCTTCATGGTCGGCGTGATCGTCTTGTTGATAAGTTTATTTTTCACCAAAATCCACTTGTATCATCCATTCGTCACCTTGAGCACGTTCCTGCTCGCCGCGGTGATCTTCGCCCTGCTCGGTTTCGTCAACGCGATCTACGCGCGCAAGTTCGACGACATCGCGATCATCCCGACCTTCGTGCTGACGCCGCTGACCTATCTCGGCGGCGTGTTCTACAACGTCGCCCAACTGCCGTCGCCGTGGAAGGAGATCTCGCATCTCAACCCGATCCTGTACATGGTCAACGCGTTCCGCTATGGCCTGCTCGGCGTCTCCGACATCGACCTGACCTGGGCCTATCTGATCATGTTCGCCTTCGTCGGTGCGCTCACGGCCTATTGCCTGAGTCTGCTGCGGCGCGGAGTCGGCCTGCGCTCATAGCGGCGCTTCGACCGGCCGCTGCGGCGACGGAGTAATCGTCGACCGCGATTGCCGCATTCCTGAGTGAGCGACGACGTTTCGTCGCCGGAACCCCAGGAGATGCCGCAATGAACATTTCAAATCTCTTTCTCGCTGCCGCGCTCGTCGCGGCGAACGCCGGCGCCGCGCAGTCCGGCGCAACGCTGGCTCCGGTCGCCGTGCGTGGCGAGCGCATCGTCGTCGAGTGTGCCGACCGGCGCTCGCCGAGTTTCGCCGCGGTTGCCGACCTCATCGACTCGAACAACATCACGCTGATCCACGCCTCGCGCGAACGTCTGCTGCACACGGCGCAGCGCCTGTGTCTGCGCGGTGCCGGCTACGTCGCGTTCGTCCACGACAAGGACCCGGCCGTGCCCGCGCTGGCCGTGGTCGAACCCTGACCGGCACACCGTGTGCGCCCGGGGAGAAGCCGCCGTGCGAACTCCAGCTTCAATCCCGTTCGGCCATCGGCGTGGCATCGGCTCCGTCGCCGGATCAGCCGGTGTTTCCGACACAACGATGATGCGATGTCTCGGCCACGGGTTCTCCCGCGCCGCGGCCGAGGCGAAGTGACTCAATCGCACTTCGCGCCGTTGCCGTCTGGTTTGCACTGCGGCGGAAAGCCGTGCGCGCGCCAGTAGTCGAGGATGTGCGAGTCGCGCAGGAAATCCTGGAACTCGGGGATGCGCCGCATATGCGCGTACTCGGGCTGCCAGAGCGAGAGGAAATAGCTGGGATAGCCTTCGCGCAGCATGCTTTCGATGCGCGCGAATGCCGTACCTGCATCGAAGCCCGGCTGCTGCCAGCGCAGGAAGTTGTAGCGGCCGAGTTGGCGTTCGGACGCCTCGATGAGCGGCAGCACCTCCGACCAGCGCGCGGGATCGCCGCGCGTGCGCGCGGCCGCGAGATACGACTCGCGATAGCCATACTCTGCGGGCATGCTCGCGGCGATCGCTTCGGCCGCGGCGTAGTCGCGGCGCCAGAACGCGTTGTACCAGGCGGCGTAGATGCCGATCTGCGGCATCGCCGTATCCAGATTGAACGCCGTGTCGAGCACGTGCCGGGCGTCGTCGTGCCGGCCGAGCGTATCGTCCAGCCGCGCCAGGATCATCTGCGTCGGCGGCAAGAGCGGATCGGCACGCGCGGCGGCTTCGGCTTCGCGCTGCGCTTCGGCGAGGTAGCCGAGGCCGCCGAGCCGGTAGGCGTAGACGCTGCGTAGTCGGACATCGGCCGGAGCGAGGTCGACGGCCCGCTTCAATCCGGCAAGGCAGGCGTTCCAGTCCATGCGCCGGCACGCGAGGATGCCGCTTGCCGCGTGCGCGTCGGCATTGTCCGGATCGAGCTCGAGCGCGCGCGCCGCATCGCGTTCCGCCTCTTCGATCGCGCCCGGCAACGGCATCTGGGTGCGCAGGTCGCGCCATCCGGCGAGCACGCGCGCGAGATAGGCCATCGCCATCGGTCTGTCCGGCGCGCGCGCGACCAGTTCGCGCAGGCGGGCAAGGGCGGTTTCCTGGCGCGGCCGGTTGAGCGCGGCATTGAGCGTCACTTCGGGCGATTCCAGCATGGTGCGCAGTTCCACGTATTCGCGGTACTGCGCCAGGTCGATCTTGCCTTCGCGCGGCGTCGCGGACAGGCCCAGACGCGCCGCGAGCGCGACGCTGACCGCCTGCGCGATCTCGCGCTGGATCGCGAACACGTCGGCGAGCTTGCGGTCGTACCCCTGTGCCCACAGCGTGCGGCCCGACGGCGTCTCGATCAGGCGCAGGTCGATGCGCAACGTGTCGTCCGCTTCGCGCAGGCTGCCTTCGAGCGCATGCGTGGTGCCGGCGCGAACGGCAAGCTGTTGCGGATCGAGATGCTGTTCCTGCGCCAGCCGCGCCGAGGTGCTCGAAATCACGTGCAAACCTTCGGCGCGCGCGAGCTGGGTAGTCAGTTCTTCGGACAAACCGTCGGCCAGCACGGTCTCGTCGTGGCCGCCGCCGACCGCGCGCAGCGGCAGCACGACCAGCGTCGGCGTGGTGGCGCGGGTCGGCGGAGCCGGCTCGGCGCCCCGGCGCACAAGCCATGCGGCGAGGCCGGCGAGCAGCACCGACGCGGCCAGCACGGCGGCGACGTGACGCGCTGAAATCCGCCGCGTGCCGCGCACCGGCGACGGAGGCGCGTCGACCTCGCCGTCACCCACGGCCGGCGGCGGATCGGTTTCGGCACCGAGTTCTTGTTCGTCCGCGCGCTGCCGCGGCGTGGCGCGCACGTCCGCATCGAAGCGGTAGCCGACGCCGTGCAGCGTATGGATGTACTGCGCCCGCTCCGCGCTTTCGCCGAGCGCCTGGCGCAGCAGGGTGACGACGCGGTTCAGCACGCCAGGGGTGACGTGGCGGTGTCCCCAGACTGCGTCGAGAATCTCGTCGCGCGTGAATGCACGGCCCGGATGGCGCGCGAACAACAACAGCACGTCGAACGCCTTCGGCTCCAGCCTTGCTTCATTGCCGGACACGACCAACCGGCGCCCGACCGTGTCGATCTCGACCGTGTCGAATCCGATCCAGCGTTCCATTCGCGTCTCGTCCTGCATCGCCGGTTTGCTTGCCGCGCCGCGCGGGCGCTGAGGAATAATTATGGAAAAACAAACGGTTATTACAGCGCTTGCCGCGCCCTAAGCATTCCCAAGCTTTCCCGCGCCGCGCTCAAGGATCTCCCAATCGCGCCCTCAAGCTTGCGTCGAGGTGTTTCGCCATGCTGCCTCCAACCGGCGCATCCCGCACCGGATTTTCTCGGAGAACATCATGAACATTCTACGCACAACTCTCGCCGCCGCGCTGAGCCTCGCCGCTGCGCAGTCCGCATTCGCCGCGGGCGCCGAACCCGACCAGACTGCGCTGTCCGGCATCGCCGTGCGTGCCGGCGCGACGATCGTCGTCGACTGCCGTTACGAAAAGCTGCCGGCGCGCAGCGCCGTGGGCGCCGTGCTCGACACGAACAACGCGAGCGCGATCGAACGCGGCCGCGAAGTCGTCGAACACTACGCGCATCGTGAGTGCATGCGCGGCGCCGGTTACGTGGTCTTCGTGCGCGACGGCTCGACCGCGCCTGCCTCGCTGGCCCTGGCTGGAACGCGACCATGAACCTGCGCCACGGCGGCAGCGCAGGGTGCCTGCCGCCGACTGTTTCCGATCGCGCTGTAATCCGCGCCGGCAGAATCCGAATACACCAACACTGCGGACTCGCGCAAGGCGTCGTTGTGCGGCCGCGGCCACGGTCGTGCGACCGGCTTCGTCGGGCTCGCGCGGCTGCAACTGCCGTTGTGCTCACCCATCATCCGGAGGAACTGTCATGAACAGGAAATTGTTTGTGCTGTCTGTCGGTATCGTCTGCCTTTGCGCCTTGCCTGCCGATCCCGCTTCGGCCGCGCCGGTCGGCGTGCGTGCCGTCGTCGAGGTTTATGCCGACGGGCTCAATGCGCCACGCGGCATGGCCTTCGGCCCGGACGGGGCGCTGTATGTGGCCGAGGGCGGGGACGGCAGCGAATCGACCAGCACGGCGGACGCGTGCACGCAGGTGCATCCGCCGGTCGGACCCTACCTGGGCGGCTACAACGGCCGCATCAGCCGCATCGATGCGCAGCACCACCGCACCATATTCGTTTCGGGTCTGCCTTCCTCGCACACCGCCAGCGGCGACCCACTCGGTCCGCAGGCGATTGCGTTCGCCGGCAACCACATGTATGTGCTCAGTTCCGGCGGCGGCTGCTCGCACGGCGTCGACGGCGATCCGTCGGGTGTCATCGAAATCCTCCCGGGCGGCGGCTGGGATCTGGTCGGCGACCTGAGCGCCTACCTGCAGACGCATGCCGATCCGAAACCGAAGACCGATGCCGACTACGAGCCCGACGGCACGTTCTACGGCATGGTTTTCCGCGGCGGCAAGCTCTACACCGCCGAGCCCAACCATGGCCAGTTCGTGTCGGTCGACCGCAAGGGCAATGTGAGCCTCGTCGCCGACCTGTTCACCATGATCGGCGATCACACGCCGGCGTCGCTGACCTACCACGACGGCTGGTTCTACATCGGCTTCGAGGGGCGTATCCCGGGCTTCGTCTACGGCATCGCGCGCGTTTCGGTGAGCGGCAAGCGCGTCGAGCCGGTGAACACGAGCCTGAGCAGCGTGCTCGGCGTCGCCTTCGGCGCGGACGGTGCGCTGTACGCGATCTCGTCGACCAACGGCAACGCCCCGCCGTTCTTCATCCCCAACGTCGGCTATCTGGCGCGCGTGGAGGGCGACGGCAGCACGACCCTGATCACGAGCCTGCTCAATTTCCCGACGGCGCTGATCACCGGCCCCGACGGCGCGCTGTACGTCTCCAACTGCGGCTACGGTTGCGCCCCGGGCCAGGGGCAGATTCTCAAGGTCACGCTGAAGTAGAATGGCAAGAGGCCAGACATACTTCCGTTCAATCCGGGAGACATCATCAAGATTTTCGTCCACATCCTAACGGCATCGTCGATCTTGGTGCCGTCGCTACAGGCGTCGGCTGCGGCCCCCCCGGCCGCACTGGCGTCCGCAATGCGTCGAGGCGATGTGGCGCCGCGATTCCGTCCCGAGCAGCTTGTCGACGCGCGTGCGCGCGTTGCGCTGGCCCGGACCGTCGTCGATCGCATCTCCGCGGACGCGGCAAGCAAGGGCGCAACGCCGAATTGGCGGATCAACCTGCTGAGCGAGCTCTACAACCTGCCTGCGGCAAGATTGAGCGAGATTTCCGCGCAGGCGGACACGCTCGATGCCGCGCATCGGCTGATCGCGGAAACGCACGCCGCCGCGACGCGTCCGGCGAGCTTGGGCAGCGCTTCCGACAGCCTCGTGTTCACCCCGATGACGCCGTGCCGCTACATCGACACACGCAACGCGGGGCCGGCACTGTCGCCGACGCCGCGCGTATTCAATACGAGCAATGGCGGAACGACTTACGGTGGCGACATTGGCTGCACCGTGAACTCCACCGCCGCGCCGGCGCTTGCGGCCAATGTGACCATACAGGTCGGCGCCGGTCCGGCAGGCTACGTCACGTTGCGACCGCAGGGATCGCCAGACCTCACCAGTTTCATCAACTGGCCGGCGGGAGGCACGCCGGGGCTGGCGAACGCCGGCGTGATCGAGATGGCGCCGGCGAACGGCGGCGGTGAGGCGTTCGAGGCGTTCGCGATAGTCAACAACGTGGCGCTGATCGTCGATCTGTTCGGCTATTTCGAGGCGGCGCACAGTTCGGCCCGGGCCCTGGACTGCACCACGGGTGCCAACACGGTCTCGACGGTTCCCGCTTTCACGAGCAGCACGTTCTACTCGAGTTGCCCGTCCGGATATCAGGTGACCGGCGCCAGTTGCTCGCCGGCCGACCTCATCGTTCACCTAGTCGCCAGCGGCGTCAATACGGTCAATAATTTTTCCTACTGCACCTGGTACAACGATTCCCTCTACACCACCAGTGGCAATACGGAGAACTACGCCGTGTGCTGCAGGGCACCGGCATATTGAAAGAAGCCGCGGGTTTGCCGCGTTCCACCGGAAGGAACGCGGCAAACCGGGTTATGCCGTCGCCTGTGCAGGACGTATTGCCAAGGCGCCCGCGGCAACGCAGTTGCTGCGTCACGCACTGGGCGTGATTCAGTCGGTCAGCCCAAAAAACCTGCGCGCCGTCGCCGTCGCATTCGCGGCGGTGACGGCCACATCCTCGCCGCGGTCGCGCGCGACTTCGGCGCAGATGTGGGCGAGATACATCGGCTCGTTGCGCCGATGCGAGGGCATCGGCTCGACCGTGCGCGGCAGCAGGTACGGCGCGTCGGTCTCGAGCATGAGGCGGTCGGCGGGAATGCTCTTCACCAGTTCGCGCAGGTGCGCGCCGCGGCGCTCGTCGCAGATCCAGCCGGTGATGCCGATGTGGAAATCGCGGTCGAGGTAGTCGAACAGCTCGTCCTTCTCGCCGGTGAAACAGTGCACGACGGCCGCGCCGATGCGGCCGCGCACGTTGTCCATGCAGGCGAGCAAATCCATGTGCGCGTCGCGCTGGTGCAGGAACAGCGGCTTGCCGCACTCGACCGCCAGCTGTAGTTGCCGCTCGAACGCGAACAGTTGCGCCTCGCGCGGCGAGAAGTTGCGGTGGTAGTCGAGACCGGTTTCGCCGACCGCGACGACTTCGGGTCTGGCGTGATGTCCGCGCAGCAACGACTCGGTTTCCGCATCGAAGTCGCTGGCGTGGTGCGGATGCACGCCGGCGGTCGCGTAGAGCAGACGCGGATGCGCCAGCGCGAGCGCGAGCGCATCGCGCGTGCCCTGCGCGCTCGCGCCCGTGACGACGAGTTGCTCGACGCCATGCGTGCGTGCGCGTTCGAGCACGGCGTCGAAATCGTGGCGAAAGGATTGGTGGGTGAGGTTGGCGCCGATGTCAACTAGCTGCATGGGGATGCGTTGTGCGGAACGTGCGGATTCGTCGGCCATTATCGCAAGGGAGCCTCTAAAACCGTAGCGGGCGAAGAGCCGATCTTATCTAGAATCGGGCGCGTCGCCGGAACGCAGGAACCGGAGCATGCAAACGAGTATGTGAGGATTCCGGGCACCGCCGGCGCGCGAATTGTCGAGCGCAGCAGGTTTTTTGAGGTTCCCGCAAGCGGCGAAGGTATTCACGAGGCGTTAACCGCCGCGCAGCGAAGTTGTGCCTACAATCCCGACCACTCGCATCCTGCAGGAGAGCGTCATGCCGGTCCCATCGAATAGCGTCCTTGCCGGCGCTGTATTGCTTGCCAGTGCACTCGCGTCGCCCGCCTTCGCCGCCGACCGCGGTGCGATTGCCGTGGGCACGCCGCATGCCGATCTCGGTGCGGTGCGGGCGCAGCGCGCCGGGGTCGTCGCCGCAGCGCGCGCGACGGCGACGTCGGCCACGGTTTCGAAGGCGGCGGTGACGCCGAGCGAACTGGCGGCGAGCGGCTATCGCGCCTATCCGGCAAGCTGTTTTTCCGACACCTTGCCCAATCCCGCGAACACGATCCAGCCGCTGCCGGTGGCGCCGAGCGGCGTGCTGTACAGCCGTACCGTGACCTTGTATGAAAAGAACGGGACCCAGGACAGCGCGGAAGACGTGACGATCACGATCTTCCGCGTCGCCTGCAGCAGCAGCGGCGACACGCTCAGCTACAACCCGGACGGCGGCTATGTCGGCGCGACGCTGATGCGCATCCAGCGCCAGGCGCAGTACGAGGGCGACAGCAAGCTGTATCCGCAGTTCCCGGACATCCGCGTCGCCCAGGGCAGCATCGCTTTCGACAATGCGAACTTCACCGACTACGTGCGCGTGGCGACCGAGCCGAACACCGTGCTCGCCGACACGACGGTCGGCGCGCCGGTCATCAACAGCACGACCTACGTGCTCGAGAACTACGCGAGCCCCGGCCTCGGCTTCTTCTATTTCAATCACGCCTTCACGATCCGCTTCGACAACGGCTATCAGGGCGGCCGCGTGACGATCAGCGTGCCCGACTATGCTCCGACCCAGCAGGCCTATCCGGCCGCGTACAAGCCGATGGCGATCAACGGCTATCTGACCGGGGCCTGGTACGATCCCGCCGCGGGCAGCCGCGAAGGCCTCGTGACCCAGGTGTTCGACAACGGCGACGGCGCGACGCGCACCTTTTTTGCGACCTGGTATACCTACGACCCGCTCGGTTTGCCGTTCTGGCTCACGGTCCAGACCCCGTCAGGCGGTTTCCCGATCGGCGCCACACAGCTGACGAACGTGCCGGTGTACTACGCGACCGGCGGCAGCTTTGCCGCGCTGCCGCCGCCGCCGTCGCCGGCGGTAAACGCGAATGTCTGGGGCACGATGAACGTGTCGTTCAGCGATTGCCGGCACATCAAGTTCGACTTCGCTAGCGCGGCCGGCACGGCGCAGGGCGTGCCGGCAGGGAGCGGAACGCGCAACTGGACGCGGCTCGGCACCATCAACAGCCTGGCCTGCCAGTAGGGATTCGGCTATCGAACCCGCTTTTGCTCCTCATTCCCGCCTTCGCGGGAATGACGAGCGCGGGTGCGACAAATTTCGTCTACGCCGCGAGTGCGTCGATCTGCGCCAGCCAGCGGCGTTTCGTTGCGGCATCGAGGAACGATGCCTCGATCGAATTGCGCGCGAGCTGCGCGATGTCGGCCTTCGACAGCCCGAGGCCGCGCTGCACGGCGAGGTAATTGTCGAGCACATAGCCGCCGAAGTAGGACGGATCGTCGGAATTGACCATCACCTTGAGGCCGCGGGCCAGCAGGCGTTTCAGGTTGTGCTCCTCGATGCGTTGGTAGACGCAGAGCTTCACGTTCGACAGAGGGCAGACGGTCAGCGGCACCTGCTCGCGCACGAGGCGCTCGATCAGCGCTTCATCCTCTTCGCAGCGCACGCCGTGGTCGATGCGCGAGACCTTGAGCAGGTCGAGCGCTTCGATGATGTATTCCGGCGGCCCTTCCTCGCCCGCGTGTGCGACCGTGAACAGGCCTTCCCTGCGCGCGCGCTCGAACACCGCGGCGAACTTCGACGGCGGATGGCCGCGCTCGGACGAATCGAGGCCGACCGCGGCGAAGTGCTGCTTGTATGGCAGCAGTTCCTCGAGCGTGCGCATCGCATCGTCGGCACTGAGGTGGCGCAGGAAATTCGGGATCATGCGCCAGCTGATGCCGAACTCGCGCCCACCCTCGACCAGTGCGCGATGGATGCCGTCGAACACCGTGGCGAGGGCGATACCCCGCGCGGTATGCGTTTGCGGGTCGAAGAAAATCTCTGTGTGCACGACGCCGTCGGCATGCGCGCGGCGCAGGTAGGCCATGGTCAGTGCGTGGAAATCGTCCGCGTCGCGCAGCACGTCGGCGCCGGCGTAGTAGAGGTCGAGGAAGGATTGCAGGTCGCTGAAATCGTAGGCCGCGCGCAGTGCCGCGACCGTCGGGTACTTCGGCGTCACGCCGTGCTTCTTCGCCAGCTCGAAGGTCAGCTCGGGTTCGAGCGTGCCTTCGATATGCAGGTGCAACTCCGCCTTGGGCAGTTTGCGGATGAATTCCGCCGCCACCTGGTCGCGCATGATCGTTTCTCCCCATGAAGTGCTTGCAACGACTTTAATTGTTTTGTACACATGCAGACAACGCAGCAGACACGATAATCCGGCGGACGGGCCGCCGGCGGGAATGAAATGGGCAGACTGACTACACATGTGCTCGATACGGCGCACGGCACTCCGGCAAGCGGCATGCGCGTGGAATTGCATGCGGCCGATTCCGGCGAACGACTGGCAAATCTTGCCACCAATCACGATGGCCGCGCCGCGGCGCCGCTGCTCGAAGGCGCCGCGCTGCGGCCCGGTCGCTACACGCTGAGCTTCCACGTCGCCGAGTATTTCCGCGCGCGCGGCGTCGCCCTGCCAGACCCGCCGTTCCTCGATACGGTGCGCATCGACTTCGGCATCGCCGACGCCGGCCATCACTACCACGTGCCGTTGCTCGTTTCGCCGTGGAGCTATTCCACCTATCGCGGCAGCTGAACATGGGCGAGACTGCCGCAAGCACCATCCGCTTCGTACTCGACGGCGAGATCGTCGAAGTCGCCGACGTCGCGCCGACCACGACCGTGCTCGAATGGCTGCGCGAGCATCGTCATCGCACCGGCACCAAGGAAGGCTGCGCCGAGGGCGATTGCGGCGCGTGCACCGTCGTGCTCGGCGAACTCGACGGTGCCGACCGCGTACGCTATCGCGCCGTGAATTCCTGCATCCGCTTCCTGCCGACGATCGACGGCAAGGAACTCGTCACTGTGGAGAGCTTGGCCGACGGCGACAGGCTGCATCCGGTGCAGCAGGCGATGGTCGATCAGCACGCCTCGCAATGCGGCTTCTGCACGCCCGGCTTCGTGATGAGCCTGTTCGCCTTGTATCAGCAGAAGCAAACGGCGAATCGCGAGGAAGTCGTCGAGGCATTGGCCGGTAACCTCTGCCGCTGCACGGGCTACCGGCCGATCATCGACGCCGGTTGCGCGATGAACGGCTACGCCATTCCGCAACGCTGGTCGCGCGACGCCGCGCAATCGCGCGAGCACGTCGAACTCCTGCGCAGCCTGGAGCGCCCGGTACCGCTGGCGTCGCCCGGATTCCACGCGCCGCGCACGCTGGCCGAGCTCGCCGCCCTGTACGAGGCGGATCCCGACGCGTTGATGCTCGCCGGCGGCACCGATATCGGCCTGTGGGTGACCAAGCACTTGCGCGAACTGCCGACGCTCGTCTATCTCGGCGACGTGCGCGAATTGCAGAGCGTCGAGACGCGTACGGACGGCAGCTTGCGCATCGGCGCGGCGGTATCGCTGACCGACGCGTGGAACGCGATCGTCGCGAACGTGCCCGCGCTGGCCGAACTCGCGCAGCGTTTCGCCTCGCCGCCGGTGCGCAATTCCGGCACGCTGGTCGGCAATATCGCCAACGGCTCGCCGATTGGCGATGCGATGCCGGCGCTGATCGCGCTCGGCGCGACGATCGAGCTGCGCCGCGGTGCGGCCACGCGCACGCTGACGCTCGAGGATTTCTATCTCGACTACATGAAGAAGGACCTCGCGCGCGGCGAATTCGTCGTCGCCGTCAACGTGCCGGCGCCGAATGCGGCGACGCGCGTCGCGAGCTACAAGCTGTCCAAGCGCATCGATCAGGACATTTCGGCGGTGTGCGCCGCATTTGCGATCGAGGTCGCGGGCGAGCGCATCGCCGCCGCGCGCATCGCCTACGGCGGCATGGCCGCGATTCCAGCGCGCGCGAAGCGCGCCGAAGCCGCGCTGGTCGGCAAACCGTTCGGCGAAGCCGCGTTCGCCGCTGCGGCTGCGGCATTGGCCGAGGATTTCAAGCCGCTGAGCGACATGCGCGCGAGCGCCGCGTACCGCTTGCAGGGCGCGCAGAACCTGTTGCGGCGTTTCCATCTCGAGCATGCGACGCAGCAGGCGCTGCGCACGGATGCCGCCGAGGTGTCGGCATGAACGATCTCTCGACGAAACTGGAAGTCGGCGCACTGATCGGCGAGCCGGTGCGCCACGAAAGCGCGCACCTGCACGTGTCCGGCCGCGCGGTCTACGCCGACGATATGGATCTGCCGCCGTCGACGCTGCATGCCGCGTTCGGCATCAGCCGCATCGCGCACGGGCGGATCAAGGCGATGGACCTGTCGGCCGTGCTCGCGACGCCCGGCGTCGTTGCCGTCGCCACGGCGCAGGATATCCCCGGCGAAAACAACTACGGCGGCATCGTCCACGACGATCCGATCTTCGCCGAAGGCCTCGTGCAGTACGCCGGCCAGCCGCTGTTCGCGGTCGCGGCGACGTCGATGACGATCGCGCGCAAGGCCGCGCTCAAGGCGAAGGTCGAATACGAGGAATTGCCGGCGATCCTGACCATCCGCGACGCGATCGCGGCGGGCAGCTACGTCATCCCGAGCCAGATCCTCGCGCGTGGCCGCGCGCGCGAAGAGTTGGCCAGGGCGCCGCATCGCCTGCAGGGCACGATGACGGTCGGCGGCCAGGATCATTTCTATCTCGAAGGCCAGATCGCCGTCGCGCTGCCGGGCGAGGACGGCACGCTGCACGTGCATTCCTCGACCCAGCACCCGACCGAAGTGCAGAACGTGATCGCGCATGCGCTGGCGTTGCCCGCGCACGCGGTCGTCGTGCAATGCCGGCGCATGGGCGGCGGCTTCGGCGGCAAGGAGTCGCAACCGGCGCTGATCGCCGCGGCTGCCTGTGTGCTCGCGCGCAAGACGCAGCGGCCGGTCAAGCTGCGCCTCGAACGCGACGCCGACATGCTGATCACTGGCAAGCGCCACGGCTTCATCGCCGACTACGACGTGGGCTTCGACGCCACGGGCCGCATCACCGCGCTCGCGGTCATGCTCGCCTCGAACTGCGGTTATTCGGCCGACCTGTCCGGGCCGGTCAACGACCGCGCGATCTGCCATGTCGACAACGCGTACTACCTCGAGAACATCGAGATCCTCTCGCACCGCTGCAAGACGCACACGGTGTCGAACACCGCGTTCCGCGGTTTCGGCGGGCCGCAGGGCATGCTCGCGATCGAGCAGGCGATCGACGATATCGCGCGCACATTGAATATGGACGCGGTCGATGTGCGCCGGCGCAACTACTACGGCGCGTCGCCGCGCGATGTGACGCCGTACGGACAATATGTCGAGGACAACATCCTCGAGCGCATCACCGACGATCTGGAAAAGACCAGCCGCTACCGCGAGCGTCGCGCCGAGATCGCGCAGTGGAACGCGGCGAACGCGACCGTCAAGCGCGGCCTCGCGTTCACGCCGGTCAAGTTCGGCATCTCGTTCAACGCGACCGTGTTCAACCAGGCCGGCGCGCTCGTGCACATCTACACCGACGGCAGCGTGCTGCTCAATCACGGCGGCACCGAGATGGGGCAGGGCCTGTACACCAAGGTCGCGCAAGTCGTCGCGCACGAATTCGGCCTGCCGCTGACGGCCGTGCGCACCTCGGCGACGGACACGAGCAAGGTGCCGAACACCTCGGCGACCGCGGCATCGAGCGGCGCCGATCTCAACGGCAAGGCCGCGCAGGCCGCGTGCGCGACCTTGCGCGCGCGCCTGGTCGAACACGCGTGCAAAACGCATGGCGCCGAGCCGGAGCAGGTGCGCTTCGCCGACGGCCATGTGCAGATCGGTGGCGAACGGATGACGTTCGCGCAACTCGTGCAGTCGGCGTATCAGGCGCGCGTCCCGCTGTCGGCGACGGGCTTCTACGCGACGCCGAAGATCCACTGGGACCGCAGCCGCCTCAACGGCCGGCCGTTCTTCTATTTCGCCTACGGCGTCGCCGTGTCCGAGGTCGCGGTCGATACGCTGACCGGCGAGGCGCAGCTGACGCGCGTGGACATCCTGCATGACGTCGGCCTGTCGCTGAATCCCGCGATCGACCGTGGCCAGATCGAAGGCGGTTTCCTGCAAGGCGTCGGCTGGCTGACCAACGAGGAGCTGTGGTGGAACGCGAAGGGCGAACTGAAGACGCATGCGCCGTCCACGTACAAGATTCCGTCGGTGCGCGACTGGCCCGTGCACGCCGACGTGCGCATCCTCGAGCAGGCGCCGAACCCCGAGGACACGATCCATCGTTCCAAGGCCGTCGGCGAGCCGCCGCTGATGCTCGCGATCTCGACCCTGCACGCGATCCGCGACGCGGTCGCCGCGTGCGGTGCAGCGGATGCGATTCCCGACCTGGCCGCGCCGGCGACGCCGGAGTCCGTATTGCGTGCTCTTGATTCCCTTCTCCCGCCGGGAGAAGGTGCCGAAGGCGGATGAGGGAAGAGCCCTCCAATGAAAAATGCCGCACCATTCTGCATTGCCTTTCCCTCACCCCAACCCCTCTCCCGCTGGGAGAGGGGCTAAAGCATGATGGACTATTTCTACGACTGGGCCAGCCTGCTCGGCCGCTGGCTGCACCTGATCACCGGCATCGCCTGGATCGGCGCCTCGTTCTATTTCGTCTGGCTCGACAACTCATTGCTGCCGCCCAAGCGCCGGGAACTGGTCG
This sequence comes from Pseudomonadota bacterium, assembly GCA_018240505.1. Classification (GTDB taxonomy): domain Bacteria; phylum Pseudomonadota; class Gammaproteobacteria; order Xanthomonadales; family Rhodanobacteraceae; genus Rudaea. The sequence goes on along the minus strand of JAFEFQ010000235.1, from coordinate 34,758 downwards.
ATGCCGGCGTTGGCGGCGAAGTCTGGGCCGTGCATGGCGGCGGTTTCTACAATGCGCAAAAGTATAAAACGGCGCCGGCCGACCTGCCCGAGCCGCTGCACTGGTTCTACTGGGAAGCGTACACGACCTGGCTGTCGGGATTCTTCCTGCTCTGCCTGCTCTACTTTGGTCAGGCCGAGATCTACCTGATCGACCCCGCAGTGATGGCACTGTCGAAGCCGGTCGCGATAGCCATCGCGCTCGCGTTTCTTGCCGGCGGCTGGCTGGTCTACGACGTGCTGTGCCGCTTCCTCTTCCAGCGCAGCGAACGCGTGCTCGGCCTGCTCGTCGCCGCGGTGCTGGGCGTCGCCGCATGGGCGCTGTGCCAGCTTTACAGCGGCCGCGGCGCGTACATTCTGTACGGCGCCGTGATCGGCACGATCATGGTCGCGAACGTGTTCTTCGTCATCATCCCGGGCCAGCGCGAGATGGTGCGCGCGAAGGCGGAAGGACGACCGCTCGATCCGGTTCACGGCCTGCGCGGCAAGCAGCGCTCGGTGCACAACACGTATTTCACGTTGCCGGTGCTGTTCGTGATGATCAGCAACCACTACGCACTGACCTACGGCGCGAAGTGGAACTGGCTCGTGCTGATCGCGATGAGCGTCGCCGGCGCCGCGATCCGCATCTGGTTCGTGCTGCGCCACAAGGCGCACGAGCGCGGTGGCAGGACTTCGCCGTGGCCGCTCGTCGCAGGCCTGGTCGTGCTCGCGGGCGTGATCGCCGCGCTCGCGCCGCGCACGGGTACGTCCACGCAAGGCGCGCGCGACCCCGCGGCGTCCGCGCAGCGCTTCGCCGAAGTGCGGGGCATCATTAGCCAGCGCTGCGTGACCTGCCACGCGCCGCATCCGACCTTCGCCGGATTTTCCGCGCCGCCGAAAGGCGTGCTGCTCGACACGCCGGAACATATCCTCGCCAACGCGGTCGCGATGCAGACCCAGCTCACCACGCGCGTGATGCCGATCGGCAATCTCACGCAGATGACCGATGCCGAACGCGAAACCGTGCTGGCCTGGCTGCGCGACGGCGCGCCGCGTTAGTCAGATTTCCGCGACCCGCCGCCGCATCGCCTCGATATCGAAGCGGTCGATGTATGCGGGGATATTGCGCCAGACCGCGTGATAGCCGAAGCCGCCGTCGAACATCTCGGCGCGCGCGTCGGCCTTGTCCCAGCCTTCCACGACCATTCGATACGCGGCGCAGACCACGCCGGTGCGGTCGGCCCCGTGCCAGCAGTGGACCAACACCGGGCCGAGCCGCTGCGCTGCCACCATCGTCGCGAGCGCGCGCGCGACTTCGGCATCGTCGATGTCCCAGGTGTTGATGCGGAAGCGCACGAGCGCGATGCCGCTGTCGGCGAAGCGGCGCTCGTCGCCGTTGAACGCGCGCAGCGACACGACCGTGCGGATGCCGAGCCCGACCAGCGCGGGCACGTCGCTGCTGCGCGGTTGCGCGCTGCGATAGAGCGTGTCGCTCAGGTGGTAGAGGTTTTCCACACCCGGCCCGGGCAACGGCTGCGCCCAATGCGCGGGCCGCACCGGCGCCGAGGAGGCGGGCTCAGAAGCGATACGCCACCGCCTTCATCACGTTGCTGGCGAAGCGCATCAGTGTTGGAATCGGCGGCGGCAGATCGATGCCGCCGGCCTCGCGCGCATGCTGGCCGTGGCGCGCCTCGTCCGTCTTCATTTGCGCGACGACGGCGCGGCTGGCGGCATCGTCGGCAGGGAGTCTGTCCAGATGCTCGCCGAGGTGCGCTTCGACCTGGCGCTCGGTCTCGACGACGAAGCCGAGACTGACCTTGTCGCTGACCAGTGCCGCGACCGCGCCGAGCGTGAAACTGCCCGCGTACCAGAGCGGATTGAGCAGGCTCGGCCGGCTGTGCAGTGCGTCGAGCCGGTCGGCGCACCAGGCGAGGTGGTCGGTTTCCTCGGCCGCGGCTTCGAGCAGTTGCGCGCGCGTGTGCGCATGGCGCGCGACCGCGGCCTGGCCGGAATACAGCGCCTGCGCGCAGACCTCGCCCGTGTGGTTCACGCGCATCAGGCCGGCCGCGTGGCGGCGCGCGCCCTCGTCCAATTCGGCTTCGGCCATGCCCGCGGCGGGCGAGGGGCGGGAAGCCTGCGGGATCGCGCCGAGCGCGGTGCCTGCGGCGCGCTCGACCTCGATCAGGATGCGGTCGGGCAGGGAGAGTTGGCGGCTGAACATGCGACCATTTTCGACTGCTCGGGTCGACGGCGCAATCGGTCGCCGCGTCCGCCATTTGCCGCCACTCGCTTGACAGACGCGACGCGAATCCGAAAATCACGCCCCTCCGCGCAAAGCGCAGGCGGCTTCTTTCGATGGTGATGTAGCTCAGCTGGTTAGAGCACGGCACTCATAATGCCCGGGTCATGTGTATAATGCCGACCCCTTGGCGATGTAGCTCAGCTGGTTAGAGCACAGCACTCATAATGCTGGGGTCGGTGGTTCGAGCCCACCCATCGCCACCAAATTTTCGCGAAATATCAATGATTTCGTCTTCAAAGGGCCGCCTCCGAGGCGGTTTTTTTGTGCCCAACTCACGGGCACAAGCACTTCATTGTTCTGGCCAAGGCGGGGTTGGAGTGCGTCATGAAATCAAAGCACACTTTCCATATGCGGTCTCTTCGTCGGCGCGGCACTCGGGTACGCCTCGCCGTATCAGACACTTCGTTCTTACGTGCGCGCGCGCAAGGCATCGCCGTGCGCTGAAAATCGAGCGCGGTAGTCGACGGGATTCACTCCCATGCGACGGGAAAAGACGCGACGAAGATTTTGCTCGTCGACGTGGCCCGTCACAACGGCGATGCGCTTGAGTGGGAGGTCAGTTTCTTCGAGAAGGCGCCGCACGGCTTCCAGTCTGAGCGTTTCGACCATCTTCGCCGGTGTCGTGCCTGATTTCGCCGTGTAGGCGCGTGCGAATGTGCGGGTCGACATTCCCGCCTGTTCCGCAAGCCGCTCGACACGAAGATCATGGTCGAGGTGCGCAGCCACCCAGGCGTGCAGTTCGACGAATCGATCAGACTCGCCCGCCTGAGCTGCAAGGGGCGCGCTGAATTGGGATTGCCCGCCCGAGCGCTTCATGAACATCACGAGCTGCCGCGCGGTGTCGATCGCGAGTTGGTGACCATAGTCCTGTTCGATCAGGGCCAAGGTAAGGTCGATTCCGGCGGTAACACCCGCGGATGTCCATACCGTCCCGTCGCGAACGAAGATCTTGTCGGGGTCAACTATGATCTGGGGATGGCGCTTCTTCAGCCGCGATGCCCATTCCCAGTGCGTTGCCACCCGCCGCCCGTCGAGCTGCCCGCTTGCAGCGAGGAGAAACGCCCCGGTGCACACGGAACACAGCCGACGGACGTGCGGCGCACGCTGGTTCACCCAGCTGACGAGCCCGGGAGAAACCACATACTCGTCGCCCTTGCAGCCGCCTGGCGCAATGAGCGTATCGATGGCCACGCCGTCGAGAGAGGACAGCGAGACCGTCATTACCTGAAGTCCGCAACTGGTGGTGACCAGATCCCCGGACTCGGACGCGACGGCGACCTCGTATCGCGTGGATGCGTTGCCCCTGGTTCCGCGATTGGCGGTGAACAGCGTCTGCACCGGGCCGGTGAGGTCCAGAAGATTCATGTTCTCGTGCGCAAGGACGACTATGCGCAACGGCGCGGTTCGACTTGCCATGGCTCCGCCTCGTCTAGTTGAAATCCGGGTACTCGAGAACAATGGCGACGCCCGACGCCGTCGTCCGACCGTATCTTTGCGCGATCCCGGCCAGCGCGATGTCGAGCGCCTTGCCCGCGGGGGTAGCGACGGGCAGTACGACTTTTTGCTTCGCGCCCACGGGGTCCTGGTTTTCGTGTTCTGGAAGCAGCGTAAGCCCGTGGCGCGTGCGCAGTGGCATCTCCGCAGACGGAACCAGGTAGGCATGGCTTCTGCCGGTCGAAGAGAAGGCGTCCACGGTCAGTGCGAGACTTGCTTCATCCACCCCCGGCGGCGCCAGTATTCCCAGTTCCTCTTTTCCGTGGAACCACCGGTTCGTATATACCACCTTGGCCAGTGGCAAACCCGTGGTGGCGATATGCGGATGAAAGGCATCGCTGTTGTGTCGCGCTGTCCATGGACTCGCGCCAATGGTCTCGGCAAGCATGGCCGCGCGTTGGTGGCCCGCGATGGCTTCGACGAGGGCAAGCGAGGTCGGAATGGAAGCACTCACGCCTGCGCTGGATATCCAGTTTCCATCGCTGACATAGCGGACATTCTTGACCCAGTGGATGCTGCCCTGGGTTTGCAGCCGGTGGGATTCCGTGGACCAGTGGGCCGTGGCGTGGCGGCCGGCCATGACTCCCGTTTCCGCTACTACCATGGCGCCGTTGCAAATGCTGACAAGCACCCCGCCCTTGTGCGTCTGCTCGGCAAGCCAGCGCAGCAGTTCGGGTGCCGCATTCTGCGCAGGCACAACGACGTAGTCGGCTCCGTCCGGATGATGGACATCGAATTCCGCCAGCGTGGCCTGCGCGACGATGCGAAAAGCCGGTTGACCGAGATCGGTGAACGTTTTCATGGGGCCGGATTGGGTCGAAACGGCCACCACCTCGGCCACCCCGGATTCGGACAGCACCCCATAAGGCACCATGAAATCCGTCAGCTCGGTGCCGTGGTTGTCGCCGACGACGGCTATGACCGGGCGAGAACGGCCGAACCTCGCATGATAGGTGGCGATATTTTCGCTTGCTCCAGCCTGCGTCGGCAGGGAGGCCACATCAATCGCGGGTCTTACTGAACCGCAGGCAGTCAACAACGACAGAACAACAATTGCGAAGGAGGCCAAGGCATGGCGTCCCAAATGCACTATGGAGGACATGATGTGCTCGTCACGGGATGGGCGGAAAGTGTCGAACAGCACTCTGTCCGCGCCAATGCCATCGAACATTCAATTCGTGCCAAACCGGGAATCGACAAACAGGCGAGTATCGTCGGTGAACCGAACAGGATCGGATGGACGCCTGACCTGCGGCCTTTGCGGGAACCGATGTTCAAGTGCACGCGGCGAATAGCAGCACACGATAGCGCAGTACAGATCCCCTTGGATTGGAGTTCCTCGACGATCCGCACAGATCGGGGCTGCTCGGCGCGAGTGGGAACGTGCGCCAGGCCTGTGCGACAGTGCGATCGCGTTGGAAACCGACGCTGCCAACCGACAGCACCATGCGCTTGCCGCGGAATTCTTCCGCCGCTGCCTCGGGCCTCGCTTGAGATATTCCGCCTGCCGTTTTCGCGAGGGCAACGAGACACTTGGCGAAGCCGAGGAAGCGATGGTCCAGCAGTACGCGTCACCGCCAATGCGGCACGCGCACGCGCGTCGCTTGCGCGGATGCCCGCATCGTGAATCCCGGATGGCGGTCGTGCGCGATGGCATGCGCACGAAATCACTCCGATCCAACAGGTGCGCCTGTCCGGAGATCGCCGGCTCTTCGAAAAATGGGCCCATGGCAACGGAAGTTGATCTGCTTCACTCAAGTCGTACCGGTTGAAGCTATAAAGTCCGCGCAAGGGTTGGACTCGGCATGGGCGTGACGACCGGACGTCGCTGCTCACATGAATCGGTGCGGATTTCGCCAACCGTGTCGCACAATCGGGCTGCTGGCGACATTGCCCTGCAGACGAGTGAACGTGAAGTCGCAGTCGATGTTCCAGTGTCGCGTCCGCGCGCAGCCGGTACGGGAACCGAAGCTTCGCTCGCTATCGACGGCTCGACGCGCTGTCCTTCGTCGCAGGTAATTGCACGTCAGCTTTCCTGAAATGTTTTTTGTCGATGCTTCGATCCACGCAACGGTGCGCAGCGCACCGATTGGGACGCAATCGACGGACAGCGCTGCAGCCAGACCGGGATCGTCGAACATCGGAAGCGAGATCGTTTTGTAGAGGCCGACGTGGCGCGGACGCGGGACGGTCAGCGCAACACATGGGGGTCGGTACGCGGCGGGTTCCGGTTCACTTCGGGAACCACACGGGTGCTTTGAGGCAAACCTCATGATGATCGGGAAATCACCGCAGCTGCTCGAACTGCTGGTCGAGTTGCGACGCTTCGCCGGTTGCGATGCGCCGGTCCTGATCGAAGGCGAGACGGGCACGGGCAAGGAGTTGGCCGCCCGCGAACTGCACTATGCCGGCGTTCGCGCCGGCGGGCCTTTCGTTCCGGTCAACTGCGGCGCGATTCCGGACGCATTGGTCGAGAGCGAATTCTTCGGTCATCGTCGCGGTGCATTCACCGATGCCAAGACCGACCACGCCGGCCTGGTCGAACTCGCTCGCGGCGGCTCGCTGTTCCTCGACGAAGTCGACAGCCTCTCGCCGAAAGCGCAGGTCACCCTGTTGCGCTTCCTGCAGGACTCCGAATACCGACCTGTAGGTGGCGGACACGCGCGCGCCGCCGATGTGCGCGTCATCGCGGCGACGAACTCGCAGCTGGTCGAACTCGTGCGGCGCGGCGAATTCCGCTCCGATCTCCTTTATCGGCTCAACCCGCTCTACATCCGCGTGCCGCCGTTGCGCGAGCGCATTGGCGATGTGGAAGAGCTTGCCCAGCATTTTTTGCGAAGCGCAGCGAAACAACTCGCAAGCCCTGCGAAGCGCTGGCATCCGCTCGCACTGCAATTGCTTTCCGGACATGCCTGGCTCGGCAACGTGCGTGAACTCGAAAGCGTGGTGATGCGCGCCTGTCTGCAGGCCAGCGCAGACGAAGTGGGCCCTGCCGATCTGACGGCGGCGTTGCGCGGAGTCCCCGCGCATGCCGCGAGCGCCCCCTTGCTGCCGGCCGATCCCCAGGTCGCCTGTTTCGCGCTGGCGAAGTCGCGTGCGATCGCGCTGTTCGAACACGACTATCTCACCGCGCTCATGCGCCGCGCGCACGGCAATGTCAGCGAGGCCGCGCGGCTGTCGAAGACCGAACGCCGCCAACTGGGCAAACTGCTGAAGAAGCGTGGCATCGAGCCCGTGCAATTCGGGCACGGCTGAGTCGGTGGCGGGGATGCCGCCCTGCTGCGGGAATCGATGTGTTCTCTCGCTCGGGCGGGTCAAGGCCGACCCGCGCCGGTTCCGCGGCCGGGTTTGAAATGACCCGCACTGCCGTCGCCCCTCGCGAAATTTCGTGAAGTGTCGCCACGACGCGGGAAAAATCCGCAGGCACGGTCGTTGCTTCCTCATTCCATCGTTGGCACAGGAGACGAGGCCGTGCGCGCAGCGAAACCGCAGCAAGCAGGGTGCAACGAGATCGAGCGGTCGCTGATCGCCTATCTCGACAGCCGGCCGTGTGCGGCCGACACGCTCGACGGCATCGTCTCGTGGTGGCTGCCGCTGCAGCGCTATGCGGCGGCGCGCGGCAGCATCGAGGCGGCGCTGGCGCACTTGGTCGAACTCGACGTCCTGCGTCGCGACCGCCTGCCGGACGGCTCCGATCTTTACGCGCTGGATGGCGGCTCGCCGTCGCTGGCGAACTGATTCCACAGCAACGAGGAGAATGCTCATGCCGGTTGCGCTCACTTATCCTGGCGTCTACGTCGAAGAGATTCCCAGCGGAGTCCACACCATCACCGCGGTTGCCACTTCGATTGCCGCGTTCGTCGGTCGCGCGCCTCGCGGACCGGTCAACGAGGCGACGGTCATCACCAGCTTTTCCGACTATGACCGTCAGTTCGGCGGCTTGTCGTTGACCAGCGGCATGAGTTTCGAGGTCCGCGATTTCTTCACGAACGGCGGCCAGCAGGCCGTGATCGTGCGCCTGTATCACGCCGACCCGGGCAACCCGGCGGCGAGTCCGCCGGTGCCGGCTGCCAACAGCGTTGCGCATTTCGCTGTCGGGCCGCTCAAGTTCGTGGCCGCCGACGAAGGCGCGTGGGGAGCGAATCTGCGGATCAGCGTCGATCAGGACGGTGCCCGTCCCGATGTGGCGCAGAGCCTGCTCGGCCCCTCGGCCAAGGCAAGCGATTTGTTCAACCTCAGCGTCACCGACACCGGAACCGGAGCGGGTGAGCGCTATTTGAATCTCACCGTGAAGGACAGCGCCCGGCGCGTCGACAACGTGCTGGTCGCGCAATCGTCGCTGGCCCGGTATGACGGCAAAGTCGATGGCACCGCGACGGTGACCGCCGGCAGCGATGCGCTGAGCGTGCTGGAGAAGGCGCTGTCCGACGCGAAGAACAAGTTGCAGCAGGACCAGATCGCCGGAGCTGCCGCCGCCACCATTACCGACGATCAAAAAAAAGTGAGTGATGCCACCGATGCGCGGAACAAGTTCCTCGCTGACCCGAAGAATGCGGTGTCGGACGGTCTGGAGCTGACCGCGGCCGACTTCGTGCCTGCCGGGTCGGCGAAAACCGGGTTGCAGGCGCTCGAGCAGCTCTATGCGCGCGATCAATTGTTCAACTTGCTGTGCATTCCGCCGTTCAACCCGAGCTCCAGCGTCGGCTCGGTGCCATCGGACGTCGATCCACTCGTGGTGGCTGCCGCCGCGGCGTATTGCGAGCAGCGTCGCGCGATGCTGCTGGTCGATGCCCCCAGCGGCTGGAATTCGGCCGGCGCCGCGGTCAGCGGCTTTTCCGCCGACCCCGATCAGGTCGGAACGCGCAGCCGCAATGCCGCGCTGTTTTTCCCGCGGCCGATGATGCCCAATCCACTGAGCAACAATCAGCTGCAGACGTTCGCGGCCGGTGGCGTAGTCGCCGGCATCTTCGCGCGCACCGACACCCAGCGCGGCGTGTGGAAAGCGCCTGCCGGCATCGACGCCGCGCTGGTCGGCGTCTCGTCGCTGAGCGTGCCGCTGACCAACGACGAGAACGGACAGCTCAATCCGCTCGGCATCAACTGCCTGCGCAATTTCCCGGTCTATGGCCGCGTGCTCTGGGGCTCGCGCACGCTCAAGGGTGCGGACGCGTTCGCCGATGAATACAAATACGTGCCGGTGCGCCGCACCGCGTTGTTCATCGAGGAAAGCCTGTACCGCGGCACGCAATGGGTGGTGTTCGAGCCGAACGACGAACCGCTGTGGGCGAGCATCCGCCTCAACGTCGGCGCGTTCATGCACGACCTGTTCCGCCAGGGCGCGTTCCAGGGTTCGACGCCGAAGGATGCGTACTTCGTCAAGTGCGACAAGGACACGACGACGCAGAACGACATCGACAAGGGCATCGTCAACATCCTGGTCGGCTTCGCGCCGCTCAAGCCGGCCGAGTTCGTCGTGATCCAGTTGCAGCAGATGGCCGGCCAGATCCAGACCTGAGGAGCCAAGTCATGACGCAGTTCACCGTCAACGCACAGCGGTTCGATCCGTACAAGAACTTCAAGTTCAGGGTGAAGTGGGACGGGCGTTACGTCGCCGGCGTCAGCAAGGTCGGCGGCCTCAAGCGCACGACCGAGGTGGTCAAGCACCGCGAGGGCGGCGATCCGAGTTCGAGCCGCAAATCGCCCGGGCGCACCGAATACGAGGCAATCACGCTGGAGCGCGGCGTGACCCATGACGTCGCGTTCGAGCAATGGACGAACAAGGTCTGGGACTTCGGCGCCGGCCTCGGCGCCGAGGTTTCGCTCAAGGACTTCCGCAAGGACATCATCATCGAGGTCTACAACGAAGCCGGCCAGCTCGCGCTCGCCTACAAGGTGTACCGATGCTGGGTGTCCGAGTACCAGGCGCTGCCCGATCTCGACGCCAACGCGAACGCGATCGCGATCCAGCACATCAAGCTCGAGAACGAAGGCTGGCAACGCGACGTGGAAGTGGCGGAACCGAGCGAACCGACGTTCACCGATCCGGCGGTCGGTTGATGCCGTTTGACCCGATCCACGAGAAGGGAGATCGACATGGCAGGTTCATGGCAGGCACTGGCGACTCCACCGGCATTCATTGCCAGCACGATGCTGTTGCTCACGGACGGCACGGTGATGTGCCAGGAAAGCGGTGGCGTGAATTGGTGGCGTCTGAGCCCCGATGCACATGGCGACTATCTGAACGGCACCTGGTCGGCGTTGGCGCCGATGCACCACACGCGGTTGTATTACGCCTCCGCGGTATTGAAGGATGGGCGCGTCGTTGTGCTCGGCGGCGAGTACAGCAACGCGGGCTCGGAAACCAATACCGCGGAGATCTACGATCCCGTGCTCGACCAATGGAGCGAGATCTCCGCGCCGCCGGGTTGGGCGCGGATCGGCGATGCGGCCTGCGCGGTGTTGCCCGACGGCAGATTGCTGCTGGGCAACCTCGACGATACGCGCACCGCGCTCTACGATGCGACCAGCAATACGTGGACCGCCGGCCCGGCCAAGAATGACGCGAGTTCGGAGGAAACCTGGACCCTGCTGCCCGACGGCACCGTGCTCGTACCCGAATGCAGTCATCATCCGCAGGCGGAGAAATACGTCGCCGCGGCCAATCAATGGGTCAGCGCCGGCAGCGTGCCGGTCGATCTCGTCGAAGCCGCGTCGATCGAGATCGGACCCGCCACGTTGCTGCCGGATGGCCGCGTGTTCTGCGTCGGCGCGACCAATGCCACGGCCTTGTATACGCGGCCGCCGATCGCGAACCAGCCCGGCACCTGGACGGTGGGACCGACGTTTCCCAACGATGCCGCCGGCCGGGCGCTCGGAGCGAAGGACGCTCCGGCGTGTCTGCTGCCCAACGGCCACGTCCTGTGCAGCGTCGGCCCGGTCGATGGACAGCGCGATTCCTATCTGGGCCCGACCTGCTTTTTCGAGTTCGATGGCGCGGGACTGGTGCGCGTGGCCGACCCGCCCAATTCGGGCGGGGTGCCTTACCAGGGGCGCATGCTTCTGCTGCCGACCGGGCAAGTGCTCTATGCCGCGGAAACCAAGGCGATCTATGCCTACTCGCCGGACGGCTATCCGGAGTGGAGCTGGCGTCCCCAGATCACGGCGTTCCCGGCCGTGCTGCGGCCGCTGCATTCCTACAGCCTGCACGGGCGCCAGTTCAACGGTCTTTCCCAGGCGGTTGCCTACGGCGATGATGCGGCGGCGGCGACCAACTATCCGCTGATCCGTTTGCGCCACCTGCCCAGCGGGCGCGTGCGCTACCTGCGCAGCTTCGATCACAGCAGCATGGGCGTCGCGACCGGATCGACGGCGCAGGCGACGAATTTTGCCGTGCCGTTCGACGTCGACCTGGGTTGGTCGGAACTGTGCGTGGTCGCCAACGGCATTGCCTCGGCGGGCATGCCGGTTTTTGTCGCGGCATGGAAGTTCCCGTTCCCGCTCGATGAAGCCGTCGTGCAGAAACTGATCGGCAGTCTTGCCGACGGCCCGCTCTGGGTGCTCGGTCCGAACGGTCCGGTTCCGGTGGATCCGTGGGGTCCTAAGCAGGCGGCCGCGGCGGCGCGAGCGTGGAAGCAGGTACTTGGCGGTCTCGCTGCGTTGCGCAAGCTCGGCAAGCTGGTGCAAGCCAATCGCGGGCGCGTCAGCGGCGCGGTGCCGCCGGCGGTGGACGAGGACGCCGCGCAGGCGCAACGCACCGCGGCCAGGCGCGGCGCGAAGAAGGCTTCCACGGCCAAGCGCCGCGGCGCACGCAAGGCCCGGGCGTGAGGTTGCGATGGTCACGCCCGACGAGTCGGAACTGCTGGCGCTCTGGGAGTGCGGCCTCGATCTGCCCGCGCCGCAGCGTGCGCTGCTCCTGCTGGCGGCGACCTGCCCGCAGGCGAGCGTCGACGAGTTGAAAGCGCTGCGTCTGGGTCGCTCGAATGAATTGCTGGTGCGCTTGCGCGTGCGGCTGTTCGGAACGCGAATGAATCTGATCGCTACCTGCCCGCAGTGCTCGGCGCAGCTCGAAGCCGGTCTGGATGCGAACGATCTGCTCGCTGCGTCCGCACGGGCCGGCGAGGACCATGCCGTCGTCCACGGCAGTCTCACGTTCCGTCCGCTCGCGCTGGGCGACTTGATCGGCCTGCCCGGCGACCCGGGGCAGGCGCAGCGTTTGCTGCTGGCGCGCTGCCGCGATTCCGCGCCGGACGGTGGGGCCGACGCCGATGTCGCCGCGCTCGCTGCCAGCGAGATGGAAACGGTCGCCCGCGCACTGGCGGCGGCGGACCCGCAGGCCGACCCGTCGATCGAATTGAAATGCAGCGGCTGTGCGCATGCGTGGAACGCCGCGTTCGACATCGGTGCGTTTCTCTGGCGCGAGCTCGACGCCTGGGCGCGGCGGATCTTGCGCGAAGTGCACGCGCTCGCGCGCGCTTACGCGTGGAGCGAGCGCGACGCGCTCGCGGTCGGCCCGACGCGGCGGCAGATCTATCTGCAGTTGAGCGGCATATGAGCGACATCGCGCCCGTGCCGGCAACCCATTTTCTTGCCCGCGTCGTGGCAGGTGCGCAGGGCCTTGCGCCGTCGATCGAACCGCGCCTGCCCTCGCTGTTCGAGCCAGTTGCCGCGCAAGGCAGTCCGGCAGCGTGGTCAGCAGAGGCGGAAGCACGGAGCGCGACGCGCGATCATCGCCGCACCGATTTCGACGCGGACGCGGCGGACGAGCCGGCGCGGGAAGCGCGGTCTGCATCGCGCGACGACGATAGTACGGCGGAGCATCGAAACCCGCGCCGCGCCCGCGTTGCCGCCGACGAGCGCGCATCGCTGGTGCCGGCACGTGCCGTGGCGCTGCGGCCGGCGGACCCGGCCGCGCCAGTCGAAGCCGGCATTCCGCTCGCGTCGGCGCCGATTTCCGCCCAGCCAGGCGACAACGCGACGGTGTTGCCACGGACGTCGGCCGTCGACTGGACTGCGTCGCGAATGTCCCCGAGTCTTGCCCGCGAAGCGCGCGATGGCGATGACGTGCAGACGCCCAATCGCGCGGACAAGAAGGTTCCGATCCATGCCGCCGCGCTGATCGCCAAGCCGCTGCGTCTCGCGCCGTTGCCCGCGGCCTTGCGCGCAGAGTCGGAAGGCACGCGCGAGCGGGATACGCGCGCATCGGCAACGCCGGACGTGCACATCAGCATCGGTCGCGTCGAGATCCGCGCGCAGACGCCGCAATCCCGGTCGCCGCCGCCGGCGAGGGAAAAGGCACCGACACGGCTCGACCGGTATCTCGCGCGCGGGGAGCCACGGCGATGAGCAATGCGAAGGCCATCGCGGCAACGACGGCGACCTTGCTGCATCTGCTCAGCAACCAGATTCCGTTGCGCATCGACGGCGCGAGCGTGGACGTAACCACCTTGCCGCCGGACCGCGCGCGCAAGGGCCATACCGGCGCCCAGCTCAACATCTTCCTCTACCAGACCCAGATCAACGCCGCGTGGCGCAACCTCGACGTGCCCACCCAGGTCCGCCCCGGGGAAAGCGCGAATCCGCCGCTCGCGCTCAATCTGCACTACATGCTGACCGCGTACGGCGACGACAACCAGAACGACGATGAAATGGTCAGCCATCGCGTGCTCGGCGGCGCGATGAGCGTGCTGCACGATCATCCGCTGCTGGGCCGCGCCGAAATCGCCGCCGCTCTCGCCGACACCGGACTCGAGGCGCAGTTCGAACGCCTGCGCATCACTCCGGTCGCGCTGGCGATGGACGAAATGTCCAAGCTGTGGACGGCGATGCAGAGCAACTACCGGCTTTCGGCCGGTTACGAGGTGACCGTCGTGCTGATCGACAGCGCGCTGCCGGTGAAGGCGGCGCTGCCCGTGCTCAAGCGCGGCGCGGACGATCGCGGGCCCATCGCCACCGCGGCGCGCGCGCCCGCGCTCGATGCGGTGCGCTATCCGCGCGGCCAGCAGGCGGCGCGGCTCGGCGACGACATCGTGCTCAGCGGCAGTGCGTTGAGCGTCGCCAATGCCAGCGTGCTGTTCCGTCATCCCGCGCTCAAGGACCCGATCGCGCGCACACCGAGCGCGGGCGACCGGCCCGGGGAAATCAAGGTTCATCTTCCCTCGCTGGCCGAAGATGCGGCCGGCGTGAAAAACTGGGTCGCCGGCTGGTACTCGGTTGCGGTCGTCGTGCAGCCGGCGGGCCGGCCTCCGCTCGGCAGCAACGAAATCGCGTTCGCGCTGGCGCCGCAAATCGCGCCGAGCCCGACGACGCACGCGGCCGGTGCGTTCGAGCTCGACGTGACCTGCGCGCCGCGCATCGCCGCGGGCCAGCGCGTGCTGTTGCTGTTCGACGCCGACCAGTACGCGCCGGCCTCGGTCGACCAGCCGCCGCCGACCGGCAACGCGCCCTCGCTCGCCAAATTTGCGCAGGTCGTCGGTACGAAGAATGCGGACGGAACGCCCGCGCCACGTACCGTGCGCCTGCGCGTCGACGGCGTGGACAGCATTCCGGTTCTGATCGACGGCTCGCCGCCGCTGCCGAGGTTCGACCCGAACCAGCAGGTAAGCATCACATGAGCAGCTTCGCGCAATGGCAGGAGGCGAACGGCCGCTTTCTTTCGGGCGCGCTGGCCGACCTGCGCGCGCGGCTCGAACTGCTGGCGCGCGACGCCGATGCGGAAAGCAAGGCCGCTCCCGCGCCCGCGCAGGTCGAGGGGCCGCGCGAAACGTCGTGGCTGCGCCGCCTGCTCGGAGCGAAACCCCGAGCCACGCCGTCCACGCCGATCGTGCGCGCGCTGCTCGCCGATGCGCAGACGCGCGAGCAGCCCGCGCGCGATGCCGTCGCGCCGGGCGCGGCGCCCGTCGCCGAAAACGACAATCCGCCGGCACTGATGCTGTTGCAAAAAATCCTCGGCCTCAGCGACTTCGAGCGCAACGTGCTGCTGCTCTGCGCGGCGATGGAATTCGATACGCGCATCGGCGCGCTGTGTGCGCGCGCGCAGCGCGAGCCGGCCAGGGCGTTTCCGACCTTCGCGCTGGCGATGACGCTGTTCGAGGACCCGGCATGGGACGCGTTGTCGCCCGAGCGCCCGCTGCGCTACTGGCGCCTGGTCGAGATCATCCAGCCCGGCGCGCAGCCGCTGATCGGCAGCGCGCTCAAGGCCGACGAGCGCATCGTCAGTTATCTCAAGGGCGCGAATTATCTCGATGACCGGCTCGCACCATTCCTGCGTCGGGGCGGCGCGATCGCGGCGGAACTGCCGCCGTCGCAGCAGCAGCTGGTCGCGGCAATATGCGCGCGCCTGCGGTCCGCCGATGCGGCGGGAATCCCGCTCGTGCAACTGTTCGGCAGCGATGGCGCGAGCAAGCTGCAGATCGCGTCCCACGCGGCGGCGGAGTTGGGATTGGATCTGTATCGTCTCGACGCCGAAAGCATCCCGGCGTCGCTGGCCGACCAGGAAACGTTTCTGCGCCTGTGGCAGCGCGAAACCGCATTGCTGCGCCTTGCGCTCTACGTCGATGCGGACGAGGTCGACCGCATCTCGGCGCAGGGCAGCCAGGCGCAGCGGCTGCTCGCGCGCCTCGACGGCGTGTGCTTCCTCGCGCTGCGCGAACCGTGGCCGGGAGCCGCGCGCGCGACGCTGTCGATCGACGTCGCCAAGCCGACGCCCGCCGAGCAGAAGGCGGCGTGGCGCGACGCGCTCGGTGCGGAGGCGGCCGAACACGCGCAACGCCCGGCGACGCATTTCAGCTTCGATGTCGCGACGGTCCGCGGCATTGCCGACGAAGCGCTCGCGGCGGCGAAAAGCGGCGGCGGAAGTCTGGCCGACGCGCTGTGGCGGCTCAGCGTCGCGCACGCGCGACCGACCCTCGACCAGCTCGCGCAGCGCATCGACGTCAAGGCGCGCTGGGACGACCTCAAGCTGCCGGCCGCGGAGAAGTCGACGCTGCGCCAGATTGTCGATCAGGTCGAGCATCGCGACGTGGTCTACGACGACTGGGGATTCCGCGCGCGCATGAACCGCGGCCTCGGGGTCAGCGTGCTGTTCGCCGGCGCGAGCGGCACGGGCAAGACCATGGCGGCGGAAGTCATCGCGAGCGAGCTCGACCTGCCCCTGTATCGCGTCGATCTTTCGACCGTGGTCAACAAGTACATCGGCGAAACCGAGAAGAACCTGCGCCGCCTGTTCGACGCGGCCGAGGACGGCGGCGGCATCCTCTGCTGCGACGAATGCGAATCGCTGTTTCTCGCGCGCGGAGCCAGGGCCAACGAGGAAATCGCGCGCCACGAAAACCGCCAGACCGACTATCTGCTGCAGCGGCTCGAATCGTTCCGCGGGCTCGCGATCCTGACCACGAACATGAAGAGCGCGATCGATTCCGCATTCCTGCGCCGCCTGCGCTTCGTGGTGAATTTCCCGTATCCGGGTGCGGTCGAACGCGCGGCGATCTGGCGCGACGTGTTCCCGTCCGGCGTGCACACGGAAGCGCTCGACCTGGCCCGGCTCGCGCGCTTCAACCTGAGCGGCGGCAGCATTCTCAACGTCGCGCTCGGCGCGGCATTCCTCGCCGCGGGCGCGGGCACGCCGGTGACGATGCCGCTCGTGCTCGAAGCGGTGCGCGGCGAGATGCGCAAGCTCGAGCGGCCGATCAACGAGGCCGATTTCCGCTGGCTGGAAAGCGTCGCGGGGAGCCCATGACCGTCCACTTGCACATCGAGCGTTTGCTCTGCGACGGCCTGCCGCTGCCCGCGACGCAGCACGGCGCGTTGCGCCGCGAACTGGAAGCGCGGCTGGCCGCCGCGCTGGCGCGCTTTCCTGCAGGGGGCGGCTGCGCGCTGCCTTCGCTGCGCGCGCCCGCCTTCGTGTTGACGGCGCGGTCGCCGGCGCACGACGTCGCCGGATCGATTGCGCATTCGCTGCACTCCGCGCTGATCGGCGCCGCCGCGCCACATGCGCTCAACGTCGCCTCGCCCACAACCACGAAAAAAGGAGCCATTTCATGAAACCGACCAAAGCCAAGGGTCTGCAGGCCGACCCGATCTTCAAACTAGGCAAGGCGCCGGCAAGGAAGGATCCACGCAATTTCAAGTTCGCCGCGTTGCTGCGCGCGCCACCCGCACTTCCGGTCGAATACGACTTCGACGTCAAGCATCCCGGCATCCCGACGCCGATGTTCGGCAACGACGTGCACGGCGACTGCGTCATTGCCGGGCGCGCGCACCAGACGCTGCGCTTCGAGGACGTCGAACAGAAAAAGATCATCGCGATCAGCGACAGCGATGTGTTGAACGAATACTTCAATGAGACCGGCGGTCCCGATTCCGGCCTGGTCGTACTCGACTCGCTGAACGAATGGCGCAAAGGCGGCTGGCTGGTCGGCCGGAAGCGCTATTACATCAAGGCCTATTCCGAAATTACGCCGCGCTCGCAGAACGCGACACGCCAGGCCATTTTTCTCGACGTCGGCGTTGGCCTCGGCCTGCAGATGCCGATATCGGCGCAGGCGCAGACTCGCGCCGGCAAGCCGTGGGATGTGGTGTCGGGCAGTGGCTCCAGGCCAGGCTCCTGGGGCGGTCACTACGTCTTCGTGCCCGGCTACACGAAGCTCGGCCCGGTCTGCGTGACCTGGGGTCGCAAACAGCAGATGACCTGGGCCTTCTACGCGAAGTATTGCGACGAGGCCTACGCGATCTTCGACGCCACCGACAGTACCAAGCTCAAGCGCGCGATCGACGTGAAGAAGCTTGGGGCGATGCTGCAAACCGTGACCTCGGTAGCAAAAGCGCGGCGCTGAAGCATCCCCGCATCCGGAGAATTCGACCGTGGAACAGACGACGCTGTGGGTATTGGTTCTTTCAGGAGTGTTGGTGCTCCTCGGCTTCATCGCGCTGCTTCTGACCAAGATTTACGCAGTCAGCGGTACGGGTGAGACGGTAGTTGATTTCGGCATCTTGGGAAAAATGAAAAGCAACTACCCGGCGCTTGTGTTCGTCGCGATCGGTGGTGCGCTGTCGATGTACGCGGTGAAGACAAATGGTGATGCCCAGCACCTGCGCAGCCAGTTGGAGAAGGATCTTGCGCCTGTCGATTGGTTGGTCACTGGTCAAATTGTGTTGCCGGCGGATGCTCCCAAAGACACCCTGCAGCTGGGGACCGTTGATGCTGTGCCCGAAGCTTCCCCGTTTTTTATCAATCAGGATGGCACCTTTGAACTACACGTGAAGATTCCGCACGGCGTTGATTTCGAGAAAGCCATTCAGACGATTGCCTACACGAGTGCGTTTGGCAGCTTCCAAATCGATCCTGCCGCCGAATTCGCCAAGTTCGTGGCGAATCCGAATGAGAGTTTGCTGCAAAAAAAAGAAGATGAAGTCCGCAAGTACAAGCCCGTGACCGTTGTTCGGAGCTCACAATGAACGCTCGGACCACCGTGTTTTTGCTGATGTGGATGCCAACCGCTTTACACGCTGACCCGCTGCGAATCACGGTGGGTCCCGGTCGCGCGTTCGCTGGCTATACCCGAGTTACGCTGGCGGATGCGGCGAACCAGCCGAGATTCAGCGGCCTGACCGATCGGCTCGGCCGCATCAATATCGCGCTCCCGGCAGGGAACTACCACCTGACTGCTACGGTACAGGGCAGGAGTTACAGGGCGGAAATCCAACTCACCGGCCAAACTTCTCCGCAAACCGTAACGCTGCAATAGCGAGCGATCATAGCGTTCAATGGCTGAGCAAACTGCCATTTCGAAAAATCCATCCGTCGTCCGTTCGACGAGCGCCACGACTTTGCAGCGCTGGTGCGCCTGCGGCGCGCAAAGTCACGGCAATGCGCGGTGTCCGGACTGCGCCGGAAAACGCGCCATGTTTCGGCGCAAGCTCAGCATCGGTACGAGCAACGATCCGCTCGAGGTCGAGGCCGATCGCGTCGCCGATCAAGTGCTGCGGATGCCGATGGAGTCACCCGCCGCACACTCCCCCGAATACTCTTTTCGGGGGAGTGGATTGGACGAGAGGACCCTTTTCGAAAGTACAGAGACGCAAGCGCGCCTCCTCGCCCAAGATATCTCGCCCAACAACAAAGCCGTAGGGGGAGGAGAAAAAAACAACATGCCACCCAGCGTCGCTCAAGCGGTGATGCGCGGCGGCACC
The DNA here is from genome assembly GCA_018240505.1 of Pseudomonadota bacterium. GTDB lineage: Bacteria > Pseudomonadota > Gammaproteobacteria > Xanthomonadales > Rhodanobacteraceae > Rudaea. The sequence goes on along the minus strand of JAFEFQ010000235.1, from coordinate 15,756 downwards.
GAGTTGGAGCGCAATCTGCGCCGCGATATGGAACGACGTTTCGGTCGCGACTTCTCGCAGGTGCGGGTGCACGCCGACGAAACGGCGATGCGTTCCGCTCAGGAAGTCAATGCGAATGCGTACACGATTGGCAACGATATCGTCTTTGCCCGCGGCCGGTTCGCACCGCAAACACGCGCGGGGCTGCACCTGCTCGCGCACGAGTTGACCCACGTGGTGCAACAGGGAGGCAAGCCGGTGCCGAAGGAGTGCCTGCAACGCGAGGAGCGCGACCCGGACGAGTTGGCTGCCGAGGCCAAGGAAGACGCGGCCATCGTCAACCTCGCGCAGCGCGCGTTGAGGGACAAGAATCGCGGCATCCTCGCTCAGGAAGTGGTTTGGCGGCTGATCAACAATCATCGCTTCGACGAACACTTCGAACTATCCGGGAGTCGCTACGATGCGAAGCAAAAGGGCGTCAGCGTCGATTTCGACGTGAAGAAAAAGGTGCGCAGCCAGGGCATGATCGTGATCGGGGACGAGGCTCTGCAACGCGTCGCGAACGGCCGATCTGCTGCAGTGATCAAGGAAATCCAGGCGCAAATCGGCGGGGTCGACGCTGCGCGCGGCACGGTCGACTATGTCTTCATCATGGGCGCCGATGCGCCGAAGTCGGGCAACAAGTTCTATACCGAGGCGATCAAGTACTTCAAGGCCGAACATGCAGGTGCGAGGATGGTTGAGAACGTGCGCACGCTCGACGACATCAACAAGACGGTCAATGCAGAAGGCAAGCCGGTTCGCAATCTCATCATCGTCTCGCACGCGCATCCGGACGGCACCCTGCAGTTTTCTCTCGATGCCGGCGACAAGACGCCGCGCCAGGTGCAGTACTCCGAACTGAAGGAAGCGAACAGGAAAGGCGCTCTGACGCAGCCCAAGGCAGACCTCGTGGGTTTCTGGACGAACGTATCGATCCGCGGCTGCAACTTGGGCCGCAGCAGCGACATGCTGGATGAAGTACAGGCCGCTTTCGGCGGCAATGCGCGCGTCATCGCGCCGACCCATGGCCAGCGCTACGGGGGCGGCAAGCAATCGCTGGCCGGGCCGTACTTCGAAGTACCTGGCGTCAGCAAGTTGAGCGACGACGAGGCGTTCAAGCGCATCAAGGCGAAGTCCGAATACGCCTTCATCACCGACTGGGATGCGATGCGCTCGACCATGCTGCGCAACGTGGAGGACACCGTCGAAAACGTCTACGACGGCCCATTCCCCGAGGCTGGCGGCGAGATGGCGTTGCTCGTGCGCACGAAGGGCAAGGCATTCGCCCGCGACTATAAATTCGGCAGTTCCTCCGCCAGCGGCGGAGTCACATCGTTCGTGTTCGCCGCCAACGACAAGTTCAAGAAGGGCGATGTCACGATCGATATGCCGACCCCGCCGAGCGAGCGGCAAGCTATCGATCTTGCGCGCGTCAAAGTCGCAAACCCGGACACCTATGAGTTCAAGTTCGTACGCACACGCAAAGGCCTCGATCTGAGAATCGATGTCCGTATCCAGAAAACCGAATGGGAGTTGCACCACGCCGAGATAAAGAAGGGCGGCAAAGGATTCAATCCGACGCAAGGCACGAAACCCTGGTTCGGCGATACCCAGTAGCCGAAGCCGTCCCGCGTTCGCCATACCATCAGGCAGCAGGCAATCGAGATGTTCGCATCCTCCCTCAGCCACAGACCAGGATCGACGGCGCCGACAATCTTCCCCGTTGCCGTCTTGCAGCGCAGCGTTACGGCCCCGGTGGGCGAAAAGCGAAGCGACTTCGTTCCACGAATCGCGTCGCTGGAACGCGCAGCCACCGAGCCCTCACAGCCATTGGCTGGCCCAGTGAGCGCTGCGCTGCAGCGCCGTTTCGATCACGATTTTTCCGCGGTGCGCGTACACGCAGGGCCGCACTCGGTCACCGCAGCCCATCACCTGAATGCGCGCGCGTACACATTGGGTACCGACATCCATCTCGGTGCCGAAGCGATCGAACTCGGCGGTGAAGGGCGAAACCGACTGCTCGCCCACGAAGCCGTGCATGCGATGCAACAGGGCGGAACCCGGGTCGCCCCCAACCCGGGATTGCCTGTCGGCGATCCGTACGATGACGCGGAGCGTGAGGCGGAAGCGATTGCCGATTCGCTGCAGTTCGGCGGTACGCCGATGCCGAAGTCATCGCCACGGGGTAATGCCGGGCACGCGTTGTCGGCGACGCTGCAGCGCAGGACGCCGCGGGTGCAGCGGGATCTGTCCGGGAAACATCCTGTCAGAGAGGGAGAATTCGACCTCAATTTGAAGGTCGAAAAGCATCCGGACGCAAAAAGCGGCATGAGCGGAACGATCAAGTTCAAGGCGAATGAAAAGGCGCTCGACTCAACCAGTATCCGCCTGCTTCAGGTCGTGCGCACCGAAGACATGTCGACCGGAAAAGACCTGACCTGGCACGGCGGCGAGGCGAACCGCAACAAGGTCATGACTGCCGAGGACAAAAGTCGCGGCGTAGGCGGCGGTGCATTCGTCGACAAGCTGCACGCGAACCTCAATCGGCGAACCCGTAAAACAGACAAAGCGGCTTCGCCGTATTACATCGACGACTACCCGGGCACACAGACGCAAGGCAACAAGGACGGCAGCAAGAAGGGAAAAACCGTCAGCGAAGCCTCGCTCTGGGACTACCCCGGCAGTACCGAAAAAATCCGGTTCTCGTTCGAGACGGTCGCCGTTGCCGCGGACACCGGCCATACCTACGGCACGGTGATGTGGGGATTCGAAACCACGGCTCCGGACAAAGGCGAGGTGAGCAAGGAGCGCGCGGTAGGACGCAACGTCACCCTGCTCACCACGGACAAGGCGATCGAAAAGTTCAACGATTTCTACCGCAACCCCGGAACGTCGCAGGCGCCGAAATGAAGACAAGCACCATCCGCGTCGCAGAGTTTGGTCGCACGCGCGACGTGGCGCCTATCGGTTCGGAGTGCTGAACACATGTCCTCATTTCCCGCCTCGCCACGCATCCTCAAAGCCGGCATCGTGCCGCTCGATCCGGTCACGTCGGCCGTGCTGGCGCAGCGCATGGTCGTGCTGCAGTACAACCCGGATTCGCTGTCGCGCACGCTGCAGGTGCAGGCGGTCGGCGCGGACGGGCACGACTTTTCCGAGGCGCTGCGCCTGAAGGGGCCGGCGGTGGAGACGCTGAAGCTCGAGGCGGAGATCGACGCGACCGATCAGCTCGAGCAGCCCGAACAGAACCAGGCGGCGGTACAAAATGGAATTTTTCCACAATTGGCGTTGCTGGAAACGCTGGTCTATCCAAGCAGCGGCCAGCTGCAGGCGAACGATGCGGCGCTCGCTGCGGGCGAGCTCGAGATCATCCCGATCGAAGCGCCGCTGACCTTGTTCGTGTGGAGCCAGGCGCGCGTGCTGCCGGTGCGCATCACCGAACTGTCGATCACCGAGGAGGCGTTCGACGTCAGCCTCAATCCGATTCGCGCCAAAGTCAGTCTAGGCATGCGCGTGCTGTCGGTCGACGATCTCGGCTTCGCCAACAAGGGCGGCGGCCTGTTCATGAGTTACCTGCAGCGCAAGGAGCAGCTGGCCGCGCGCGGACCCGGCGGCACGTTGGCGCAACTGGGCCTGACTGGGATCCCGTGAGGACGCGCGCATGAGCAACTTCGCCGCAAACAGCCGCTATGTCAGCACGCCGGTCAAGACCTACACCTTGCCCGACGGCAGCGAAGTCAACCATCTCGCGCGCCGCTTCGTGTCGCAGCCGGAAAGTCTCGCATTGTTCGGCACCTGCACGGTCGTGCAGGGCGATCGCATCGACAATATCGCCGCACGCTCTCTCGGCGATGCGGAGCTGTTCTGGCGCGTCTGCGACGGCAATCGCGAGCTGCGCCCCGCTGCGCTGACCGAAACGATCGGCCGCGTCTTGCGCATCACGTTGCCGGCGGGGTTTCCGGGGCAGGGCAATGCTTAGCGGCAAGATCCAGTTGACGCTGATGGTCGGTCCGGTCGTGCCGGTGCCGGCACCGCGCGTCGTCATGGAAGCGCTGAACGAGGTCAGCGTGACCTCGAGCGACGAGGGCCGCAGCGGATTCCAGCTGTCGTTCGCGCTGAGCACGTCCTCGCCGCTGCACACGCTGTTCCTGCTCGGTTCCGGGATGAGCGCCATTCCGGTGATCCGCGTCGTCATCGTCGCCACGGTCAGCGGTACGCCGCACGTGATCATGGACGGCGCGATGACGAAGTTCGAGATCAAGCCGGGCACGAAATCCGCGCAGGCGATCCTGACCGTGTTCGGCGAGGATCTGTCGGTGTTCATGGACCAAACCGATTTCAGCGGCCTGCCGTTCCCGGCGATGCCGGCCGAAGGGCGCGTCGCGCTGCTGCTGGCGAAGTACGCCGTGCTCGGCGTCGTGCCGCTCGTGATCCCGAGCGTGATGGTCGACGTGCCGCTGCCGACGTCGAAGATCGAAGCGCAGAAGGGCACCGATCTCGTCTACATCAATCAGCTCGCCGAACGCGTCGGCTACGTGTTCTACATCGAGCCGGGCCCGCTGCCCGGGCAGAGCATCGGCTACTGGGGACCGCAGATCAAGGTCGGCGTGCCGCAGCCGGCGCTGAGCATCAACATGGACGGGCACAGCAACGTCGAGTCGCTCGATTTCAGCTTCAAGAACGACAAGCACGAGTTGCCGGCGTACTATTACTACAACGAGCAGTCGAAGCTGATCCTCGAGGTGCCGCTGCCCCCGATCACGCCGCTGAGTCCGCCGCTCGGCCTGATTCCGCCGATTCCGACCGCGCTGACGCCGGTGGCGGACAATCTGTCGAAGCTGCCGGTTCCGCAGGGCATCATGCGCGGCCTCGCCGCCGCGGCGAAGTGGGTCGAAGTAGTCGAGGGCGACGGCACCCTCGACGTGGTGCGCTACGGGCGCCTGCTCAAGTCGCGCCAGCTCGTCGGCGTGCGCGGTGCCGGGCTGGCTTACGACGGCCTGCATTACGTCAAGAGCGTCACCCACACGATCAAGCGCGGCGAGTACAAGCAGAGCTTCAAGCTGTCGCGCAACGGCTTGATCTCCACCGTGCCGAGGGTCGCGGCATGAGCGCGGACGGACGCTACTACGGCAAATATCGCGGCACGGTGTTCAACAACATCGATCCCGAGCAGCGCGGGCGCATCCAGGCGATGGTGCCCGACGTGCTCGGTCTGACGCCGTCGACGTATGCCCTGCCGTGCGTGCCGATCGCGGGCAAGCAAAGCGGCGTGTTCGTCGTGCCCGAGATCGGCGCGGGAGTGTGGATCGAGTTCGAGCAGGGCGATCCGGACTATCCGATCTGGACCGGCTGCTTCTGGGGCCTCGTGGCGGAAGTGCCGGCGCTGGCGCTCACGGCGCAGCCGCCGAGCGGCGCCGTGGTGCTGCAGACCACGTTGCAGAACACGCTGATGATCAGCGACACGCCCGGCCCGGCCGGCGGCATCCTGCTCAAGACCGCGACCGGGGCGATGATCGCGATCAACGCGACCGGGATCACGATCTCGAACGGCCAGGGCGCAACGATCGTGCTGTCGGGGCCGTCGGTGACGGTCAACGCCGGCGCGCTGGTGGTGACTTAGGAGACGACCATGCCCGGATTCCTGCTGCATGTCGGAGCGAGCGTTCTCTGCGCGCATGGCGGCCAGGCGCAGGCGACGATGCCGAATCCGCGCGTGACCGTGTCCGGCCAGCCGACGGTGACGCAGCCGCCGCCGTGGACGATCGCCGGTTGCGCGATGCCGCCGCCGCCGTCGGGCAACGGGCCGTGCGTCACCGCGCAATGGCTCACCGCGTCCTTGCGCGTCCTCTCGAACGGGCAGCCGCTGCTGCTGCTCGACAGCCAGTCGCTCTGCGCGCCGACCGCGACGCCGCTGCTCGTCGTCGCCACGCAAACGCGGGTCACCGCGACCTGAGGTGCACATGAACATCGACTTTCCTTTTCACTTCGATGCGCGCGGCGCCACCGCGCAGACCGACTACGCCGATCACGTGCGCGACATGATCGAGCAGTTGCTGTTCACCGATCCGGGCGAGCGCGTCAACCGGCCCGACTTCGGTTGCGGCCTGCGTCAGCTCGTGTTCGCGCCGAACAGCCCGGAGCTCGCCGCGACCGTGCAGTTCACCGCGCAGGCGGCGCTCAACCAGTGGCTCGGCGACGTGATCGCCATCGCCGCGCTCGAAGTGACGAGCGTGGACGCCACGCTCACCGTCAACCTGACCTATGCGCTCAAGGCGACCGGGCAGGTGCAAACGGTGACCCTGATCCAGGGAGCGCCGTGATGTCCGCGACGATGAATTGCCGCATCGATGCGCGCCGGCGCGAACTGTTCGCCAATGCGAACTGGAATGGCATCGACTACGTCGAGGTTGCCGACGACCAGCTCACGCTGTCGGTATACTTTTTCAGCGCACCGGCGCAGGCCCTGACCGCGGCCAATTTCCGCATCGACGGCGGACGCCGCGTCACCGGCATCGCGGCAATAGCCGTGAACGCCGCGCCCGCGGGTACGGACGAGGCCGCCGAGTGCCTGCAGGTCACGCTGAACCGCTACGGCGATTTTTCCACGTACAGCTTGCGCCTGGTCGAGAACGTGCTCGGCGACGACGGCGCGATGCACGAGCAGGCGTTGCCAGGATTCGACCCGCGCTACGACCATATCGACTTCGACTTCAAGACCGGCTGTGCGTCCGATTTCGATTGCGTCGCCGCCGAGAGCTGCCCCGACGATGCGCAGACCCTGCCGCCGATCGACTACCTGGTCAAGGACTACGCAAGCTTCCGCCAGTTGATCCTCGACCGCCTCGCCGTGACGATGCCGGACTGGCGCGAGCGCCACGTACCCGACATCGGCGTGACCCTGGTCGAATTGCTCGCCTATGTCGCCGACCAGTTGAGCTACTACCAGGACGCGGTCGCGACCGAAGCGTATCTCGACACGGCGCGCACGCGCATTTCGGTGCGCCGGCACGCGCGCCTGGTCGACTATCGCCTGCACGAGGGCTGCAATGCGCGCGCGTGGCTGACGCTGGGTTGCACGGGCGAGCCGAGCCTGGTCGCCGGCTCGTACTACTTCGTCACCGCCGCGCAGCCGCTGCGCGGACTCGCGCGCGGGCAGGTGCTGCAGGAATCCGCATTGCAATCGCTGCCGTCCGGTCTGTTCGAGGTCTTTGAGCCGGTCTGCCGTGAAGACGTGGTGCTGCACGAATCATTGGTGCGCATCCGTTTCTACACCTGGGGCGACGAAGAATGCTGCCTGCCCAAGGGCGCGACCCGCGCGACCTTGTACGACCCCGCGCCGTCGCCAGTGACGCAGACCGCGCCCGCTGCCGTGCAGAAATCCGGCACGGCCGCGAAACCGGTCGAAGCCCCGACGCTCGATCCGCCGCGGCTGCTCGCGGTCGGCGACGTGCTGATCTTCGAGGAAGTGCTCGGACCCACCACGGGCAATCCGGCCGACGCGGACCCGCGGCATCGCTGCGCGGTGCGGCTGACGCGCGTGGCGTACACGACCGATGCGCTGTTGCGGCAGGCGATCGTCGAGATCGAATGGGCGTGGGAAGACGCGCTGCCGTTCGCGCTGTGCCTGTCGGCGCGCCTGCCCGCGCCCGATTGCCGGCGCATCGGCGACATCAGCGTCGCGCGCGGCAACGTGATCCTGGTCGATCACGGCGCCTGCGTGGACGAGACCGTGGGAACGGTCGGCAGCGGCGGCGGTGCGGGCTGCTGCGGATGCGAGGGCGTCGTGCCCGACAGCGTCGAGCAAGGGCAGGTGTTCGCGCCGATCCTGAAACAGGGGCCGCTGATCTATCGCGAACCGCCCACGCCCGGAACGCCGGCGACGATCGCGCTGGCGCAGGACCCGCACAAGGCGCTCGCGCAGCTGGAGTTGACCGAGACCGCGGCGAAGCCGAATGCCGCAAGCGCGGAGTGGAACGTCCGCTGCGACCTTCTGCGCAGCGGCGGCGACGATCGCGATTTCGTCGTCGAAGTCGACGACGACGGAGCCGGCCACCTGCGCTTCGGCGACGGGCGTCTGGGCCGGCGGCCCGACGCGGGCTCGCGCTTCGCCGCGAAGTATCGCGTCGGCAACCAGGCCGCGGGCAACGTCGCGGCCGAGGCGATTGCGTACATCGTGCTGCGCAACGTCGTGATCGACGGCGCGAATCTCGCGCCGCGCAATCCGCTGCCCGCGCAAGGCGGTACCGCGCCGGAAACCCTGGCCGAGGCCAGGCTCGCCGCGCCGCATGCGTTGCGCAAGAAAAAGCTGCGCGCGATCACCGCCGACGACTACGCGCGGCTCGCCGAACAGGACGCCCGGCTGCAGCGCGCGAATGCGCAGTTGAACTGGACCGGAAGCTGGTACGAGGCCGACGTCGCGATCGATCCGCTCGGCAGCGAGGACGCCAGCCCCGCGCTGCGTGCGCAGATCGACCGGCAACTCGAGGCCTATCGCCGCGTCGGCCACGATCTCGCGGTGCGGCCGGCGATCTACGTGCCGCTCGCGATCACGCTGCAGATCTGCGTGCTGCCCGACTACCTGCGCGGCCACGTGCAGGCGGCGTTGGCCGACGCACTCGGCAATCGCCGCCTCGCCGACGGCAGCCTCGGCTTCTTCCATCCGGATCGGCTGAGCTTCGGCGAGGATGTCTACGCTTCCGACCTGATCGCGGCGGCGCAACGGGTCGAAGGCGTGCAGAGCGTCAACCTGCTCGAGTTGCGCCGCCAGGACGAGGCGGCCGCGGACCCGCCGCCGGGAGTGCTCGAGCTCGCGAGCAGCGAGATCGCGCAGGTCGACAACGATCCGGATTTTCCCGAACACGGCCAGTTGAAACTGCGCATGGGAGGTGGACGATGAGCTGCACCTGCGGCTGTTGCACCGGCGTGCGGGTCGCGACGCCCGCCGCCGAAGAAAACCGTCCGGGCCTGCGCGCGATCCGCCACCGGCCGGGTGGCTATGCGTCTTTTCTCGGGACGATGCATGCGCGCCTGGCGAGCACGGATTTTCCGCAACTCGCCGCCTTGCGCACGCGCGACGCTGCCGATCCCTCGATCGCGCTCTGCGATGGCTGGGCAATCGCGGCCGAGGTGCTGTCGTTCTATCAGGACCGCATCGCCAACGAAGGCTATCTGCGCACCGCGACCGAACGCAATTCGATCCTGCAGCTCGGCCGCCTGACCGGATACGAAATGCGGCCGGGCGTATCCGCCAGCGCTTATCTGGTCTATACGGTCGATGCCAATGCCTCGCCGGTCACGATTGCGGTCGGCACGCGCGTGCAGAGCGTGCCGGCGGCCGGCGAAAAAATGCAGACGTTCGAAACCGCGGAAGCGCTCGACGCGCGGCCGGAATGGAGTCAGATCAAGGTGCGCATGGCGCAGCCACAGTGGCGCGCGGCGCCTCCGAGCGTCGATCCGGCGACGGGAACGGTCACCTCGCCGCAATACGCCACGCAATACGACGCGTTGCAAACCGGCCTGTATCTGGATGGCACCAGTACGCAACTCAAGCCGAACGACGCCTTGCTGATCGACTACGGCAGCGGCGCGCCCACTGCGTATCGCATCGACGCGGTGACTCCACAGCCCGACGACAAGCGTACGTGGGTGCAGTTGCGCGGCTGGAATTCACCGGCCGAAACGACTCCGCTGGCGAGAACCGCGAGCCGCGCCGGACAAGAACGGGGACTGACGCCAGCCCAGGCACTGTTGGCTTCGCTCACGAAGCCGCTGACCGCGCAACCGCGCAACGCGCTGGTGGTGCCGCGCAGCGCCGCGGCCATGCTGCAGCAAGGCGGCGAGTTCCATTCGAAGGCGCTGCTCGCGCATCTGCCGATGCTCGCGGACACGCTGGTGCCCGGACTGCGCAGCGTGAACATGGTTGCCGCGGAGCCGTCGCCGATCAAGGTGTATGCGTTGCGGCTGAAGGCGGCGCTGTTCGGCAATGCGGCGCCGGGCCGTTATGTAAAAAGCCTCATCGGCGGCGCGCCGCCCACGATCGACTACGGTGACCTTTCGCTGGCCATCGTCCTGGGCACGGATGGCATCCCGAAGACCACGACCGACCTTCCGCTCGACGCGAAGTACGAGTCGATCAAACCAGGCAGCGGTGCCGCACCGAGTTGGGTCGTCGTCGACCCCGGCGTTGCGGTCGGCGGCAGCCCGGCACCGGCGACCGTGCACGCCGTGCTCGACAATCAGGCCGTCACCGGATCGATCGGCGCGGTGATTTCAGCGCAGATCAGTCGCCTGACCGTCGATTCGAACTGGCTTCCGGGCACGGCCCACGGCGACGTCCACTGGCTCGACGTGTTGCGCAACACCCGCATCTATGCACAAAGCGAGGAATTGACGCCTGCCTCCGATCCGCTGCAGGGCGACGTGGCCGGCAACACGGTCGATACCGACGAGATCGAACTCGACCAATACTACGACGGCCTCGTGCCTGGACTGTGGGTGATCGCCGGCGGCGAACGCGCGGACTTGACCCTGGGCAACGGCGCGCAGGACAAGCAGACCGAGGTGCAAGTCGCCGAGCGCGCGATGATCGCATCGGTGCGCCACGGATTGACCGCGCTTACGCCTTTGGACGCGAGCGGCAAACCGTTGCCCGGGGCTGCGGCGAATCTTCCCGGCGATACGCTGCACACCTTCGTCAAGCTCGCCGCGCCGCTGGCCTACACCTACAAGCGCGCCACGTTCACGATCTACGGCAACGTCGTGCGCGCTACGCACGGGCAGACGACGAAGGAAACGCTGGGCTCCGGCGACGCGACGCAGATCTTCCAGCAGTTCGCGTTGAAGGCGCCGCCTTTGACCAGGGTTTCCGCGCCGACGCCGGACGGTGTCGCGTCGACCTTGCAAGTGCGCGTCAATCAACTGCTCTGGCACGAGACCGACGACCTCGCGGGCGAGGACGCCAGCGCGCGCGCCTACCGCACTCGCCGCGACGACAGCGAAGCGACCAGCATCATGTTCGGGGACGGCAACCACGGCGCGCGCCTGCCGACCGGGCAGGACAACGTCGCCGCCGTCTATCGCAGCGGCATCGGCGCGGGCGGCAACGTGCGCGCGGGACAATTGACGGTACTCGCCGACAAGCCGCTCGGCGCGAGCGCGGTGACCAACCCGATCCGCGCCTCGGGCGGCGCCGACGCCGACACGCTGGCGCAGGCGCGCGTCAACGCGCCGCTCTCGGTCACCGCGCTCGACCGGCTGGTCTCGGTGCGCGACTACGCGGACTTCGCCAGCACGTTCGCGGGCATCGGCAAGGCCACCGCGATCAAGCTGCCCGGACCGGGCGGCGATTTCGTCGAGGTGACGGTCGCCGGCATCGACGACGCGCCGATCGACGCCAGTTCCGATCTGTACCGAAACCTGGTCGAGGCGCTGCACGCGTTCGGCGACCCGCACCTGCCGATCCGCGTCGACATCCGCGATGCGCTGGCGCTGGTGATCGAAGCCAGGGTCGCGTTGCGGCCCGACTACGATTGGAACGACGTGCAGCCGCGCATCGTCGCGGCGTTGAACGGCGCGTTCGGCTTCCAGGCGCGCGGTCTCGGCCAGCCCGTGTTCGCCAGCGAGGTCATCGCCGCGATCCAATCGGTACGAGGCGTGGCGCATGTCGCCGGCGGCTCGGTGCATCTGCTCGATGACGGCGATTTGATCGCCGGGCTCGCACCGGCTTCACCGACGGCCACGCCGACTCCGGCCGCGTCCGTGCCGCCGTCGTCCGCCGCGGCAGGCGCGGCCGAAAAATCGCCGCCATGGTTCGCGCTGGTGCCGGAACCCGGCGCCGGCGACGAGGGCGCCGGCGCGAACGGTTGGCTCGCGGTTCCCGCGGCGACGGCGCACACCGCGGCGGATGGAACGCTCAAGGTGTCGCCCGCGCAGATCGCCTATCTCCCGGCCAACGTGCCTGAGGCATTGATACTGGAGCTTGCGTCATGAGCCTCGCGCCGAACCCATCGCCCGATCGCCTGTTCGATTTGCTGCCCGCGTTCCATCGCAGCAAGGACTCCGAGCAAGGCTATCCGCTGCGCGCCCTGCTGCGCGTGATCAACGAACAGGTCTGCGTCGTCGAGAACGACATCGCGCGGTTGCGCGACGACTGGTTCATCGAGACCTGCGCCGATTGGGCGGTGGCGTACATCGGCGATCTGGTCGGCTACCAGCCCGTGCACGAGGCGGGCGACCCGGGCGATCCGGCCACGACGGAAGGACGGCGGCTGAATAGCTGGCTGATCCCGCGCCGTGAAGTGGCGAACACGATCGCGTTGCGCCGGCGCAAGGGTACCTTGTCGGCGCTGACGGAGCTGATCGAGGACGTGGCGGCGTGGCCCGGTTTCGCCGAGGAGTTCTACCGCCGGCTCGGCTGGACCCAGCATTTGAATCATCGGCATCCGCACCGCGGCAGGGTACTCGGACTGCGTGACGCGGACGCGCTCGATCGGATCGGCACGGCGTTCGACCGCAGCGCGCGCAGCGTCGACGTGCGCCGCATCGACTCGCGGCGTCGGCACGGGCGCTACAACATCCCGAGCGTCGGCGCGTTCGTGTTCCGCATGAAGTCGTATCCGGTGACCGGCACCTCGGCCTATTGCCTGGAAAAAACCGGGCCGCAATGCTTCAGCTTCAGCGTGCTCGGCAACGATGCGCCTTTGTATACAAAGCCGCAGCCCGAGGTCGCGCCGGCGACCGAGGCGACGCTGCCGGTGCCGATCCGGCGCCAGGCGTTCCAGGTCAGCGACGACAAACACCCGCCGACGGTCGCAGCGTCGCCGACCTGGTACGGCGTGGGCAAGAGCTTCGCGATTTACGCGCCCGATTGGCCGAGCAAAAACGCCGAGCAGCCGATTCCGATCGGCCTGATCGTCCCCGCCGACTTGAGCGGCTGGGCGTACCAGCCGAAGCGCAATACGGTCGCCGTCGATCCGCAGCTCGGGCGCGTCCTTTTCCCGGCCGGGCAGTTGCCGAAGAAAGGCGTCAGCGTCGACTATCGCTACGGCTTCGTCGCCGATATCGGCGGCGGCGAATATGCGCGGCCGATCCATCAGCCGACGCTGGCGCAGATGTCGCGTTTCCGCACGGCGGACATCGTGCCGGAGCGGATCGCGGATCTGGCGATAGCGCTGAGCGGCAATGCCGATGCACTCGGCGCCTATCTGCGCGGCCGCTTTGCGCCCGCCACGCTCGACTTGATCGACCGCTGCGCCGCGATTGCAAAGCCGGCGTCGGGAACCGCGGGGCCGCTGCCGGACGATCTCGCCGCGGCGCTGATCGTGGCCCTGGTCGGCGAATTCAATGCGCTGCTCGAGGACGACGGGCTTTACAGCGCGCAGCGGTTTCCGTCCGATCCCGCGCGACCGTTGCCCGCGGAAGTCGATGATCTGCTCGGCGCCGGCGCCACGGGCGATGCGTCGGCGCGACTCAACCGGCTGCTGCTCGAATACGCCTACGCGAAAGACATCGCCCTGAGCTTCGCGATCTATCGCGTCGGCAAGGGGCAGCTTGCGCGCATCGCCGATGCGTTGACGCAGTTCAACGCCGAGCGGCCGCGCTACGGCATCATCGAATTCAGCGACAGCGGCGTCTACGCCGAGGCCATCGACATCGCGTTGGCGCCGTATCAGACCTTGCAGATGCGCGCGGCCGAGCGCACGCGGCCGGTGTTGCGCATGCTCGACTACCAGAGCGGCGCTGCGGACGCGTTCGCCGTCGCCGGCGGCGACGGCAGCCGGTTCGTGCTCGACGGCGTGCTCGTCGCCGGGCGCGGACTGCAGATCACCGGGCCGGATTCCGGCGACGGCGCGACCGCCGCGCGCTCCGACCTGTGCGAGGTCGTGATCCGCCACTGCACCCTGGTACCCGGCTGGAGCCTGGATTGCGACTGCGAGCCCAAGCGTCCGAACGAGCCGAGCATCGAGCTGATCAACACGCGCGCCGCGCTTGTCGTCGAGCACAGCATCATCGGCTCGATCGAAATCACGGCGGATCCGGCGCTGGGCGATCCGCTGGTCCTGCGCATCAGTGACAGCATCGTCGATGCGACGCACAGCGGGCGCATCGCACTCGGTGCCAGCGAAGGTCAGTATGCCTTCGCCGAAGCTTCGATCCTGCGCTGCACCGTGCTCGGCGCGGTCCGCACGCATGCGCTGGCGCTGGCGGGGAATTCGATCTTCATGGGCTGCATCCACGTTGCGCGCAGCCAGCGCGGTTGCGTGCGCTTCTGCTACGTCACTCCGAACTCGCGCACGCCGAAACGCTATCACTGCCAGCCCGACCTCGTGCGCGCGCAGGTTGCCGCGGATCATCCGGATCTGTCCGCACCGGCGCTGGCCGCGGCGCAGGAGCCGGAGTCGATGCGCGTGCGCCCGACCTTCGACAGCACGCGCTACGGCAATCCGGCGTATTGCCGTCTCGCCTGCGATTGCGCGCAGGAAATCGCGCGCGGCGCGGACGATGGGTCCGAGATGGGCGTCTATCACGACCTGTTCCAGCCGCAGCGCGAAATCGGTCTGCAAACGCGTCTGCGCGAATACACGCCGGCCGGCATGGACGCGGGCGTCATTCTTGCGAACTAGGAGAAATCCCATGAAAGGCGACTTCACCCGCAACACGTTCGATCCGTCCCGACACTATTCGCGCGTGCTGATGCAGCAGGGGCGCGTGCAGCTCGACGCGGACTGGAACGAGCAGGCCGCGATCTTCACGCACTATCTGCGCGCACTGGCGCGCGACCTGATCGGCCCGCACGGAGCCCCCGTCGGCAGCACGGGTTTCGCGCTCGTCACCGATCCCAATCTCATCCTCAAGCCGGACGGCAGCGTTCTCGCCAGCAGCGGCGATGCGAACGACAAGGCCCTGCTGAAGATGTTCAGCGACGCGCTGACCAAGGGCGACAACTTCGTGATCAACCCCGGCGCCTACTACGTCGAGGGCATCCGCGTGGAGAACCCGGGGCCGCTGCTGTATTCGGGCCAGGCCGGATTCGATGCGAAGGTATTCGGCGACGCGAGCAAGTCGCCGGCGCTGGCGTATCTCGACGTGTGGGAACGGCACATCACCTGGGTCGAGGACGCGCATATCCGCGAAATCGCGCTCGGCGGCGCCGACACGACGACGCGCGCGCAGATCGTCTGGCAGGTCAGGACGGGCGCGTCGAACTCCGACCGTCCCTGCGACCTCGGTGGCATACCGGAGCAGCCGGGCAACGGGCGCCTGCGCGCGCGCGCGAAGCAGGGCGCGCCGGACGAGCCCTGCGTGATCGCGCCCTCGTCGACGTATCGCGGCGCCGAGAACCAGCTTTATCGCGTGGAGATCCTCAACGGCGGCAGCGTGACCGCGAACAACACGCCGACCTTTGTCTGGTCGCGCGAAAACGGCTCGGTCGTGTTTCCGATCGTCCAGCTCGGCGCGCCGTCGACCGTCAACGGTGCATCCCAGGTCGAGGCGACGCTGGCGACCTTGGGCCGCGACGACAAGCTCGGCCTGCATCCGGGCGACTGGGTTTCCGTCGTCGACGACACCGCCGTGCTGCAAAATCGCGCGGACCCGCTGCTGCTGGTGCTGAAGATCGACCGCGATACCCTGACCGTCACCTTGCGCGGCGTCACGCCGGTCGCGAACACGGGCAGCCACAAACTGCTGCGGCGCTGGGAGCAGAAGACCGGCGTCGACGCGTCCGGCGCCGTGCCC
>JAFEFQ010000234.1 GCA_018240505.1 Pseudomonadota bacterium | reverse complement strand
GTAGGTCATGTCGAACGGACCGGTCGACGAGATCTGGATCACGGCGCCCGTCCTGGTCGTCGCGAAGTGGTTGTGTTTGGCCGGTGCCACGACCAGCGCTCCCGTGCTCAGCGGATGCAGCAACTTCGGATCGAACTTGTCGCCGAGACCGAATGCGCCCGAGCCGCTGACCACGCTGACGATTTCATCATTCGAATGCCAGTGCGCCGGCACCACATAGCCCGGCGGCATTTTCAGCCGGATGACGAAGAGTCCCGGCTTGCCCGGGTCGCCGTACAACACGGCCGCCTTCGCTCCGTGCGGCAGCGCCGGCGGCGCCTCGCCCCATTTGATGTCGGCGGGGTTGAACATGACATGGGCCGGCTCGTCCGCTGCGGCGGTTCGGCAGATCGCCGCGATCGACAGTCCCGATGCAACCGCAATCAACAATGCTCGTTTCATACGCCACCTCCTCGCGTTGGAAGGAAGATGGAGAGGGTGGGCCGATCATACTCCGGTCCGCGAGTGGCGGCGTAGCGCCACGAGGGGGGCTGCGGACCGTGCCGGAATACGGCAAACCGCTCAGTTCAGCGGGCTGAGGAAGCGATCCGCGCGCGGCCGGTACCAGCGGTCCGCATCGAGCGAATAGGCCACGCGGTAGGCGCGGCCGACGATGGTCTCGCGCGGCACGAAGCCGAAGTAGCGCGAGTCCTCGCTGTTGTCGCGGCTGTCGCCCATCATGAAGTACTGGCCTTCCGGCACGGTGACCGGGCCGAACGAACGCATCGCATTGCGCCGCGGCAGCACCATGATCGAATGCGCGGCGTCGCCGAGCGTCTCGGTGAAGTATTCGCGCTGCTCGCCGCGCGTGACGAGCGGCAACTGCGCGTCGGCACGGCTCTGCGTCGACGCGTAGTCGAGCGCTGCGCCGTTGATGATCAGCCGCTCGCCGCGCAGCGCGATCGTGTCGCCGGGCATGCCGACGACGCGCTTGACCAGGGTCATGCCGTCCTTGGGCGAGGGGAAGATCACGATGTCGCCGCGCTGCGGGTCGCCGCCGTGGGTGAGGCGCACGTTGGTGAACGGCACGCGCAGGCCGTAAGCCGCCTTGTCGACGAGGATGCGGTCGCCTTCGACGATGGTCGGGTTCATCGAGCCGGTCGGCACCTGCATCCAGTCCGCCACGGCCGAGCGGAACACCAGCATCAGCCCGAGGAACAGGAGCAGGGATTTGTTCGCGGCGAGTTCGGCAAGCAGGCGGCGGGGCAGTTTCATGGCAGGTTTTCCGCGGAAGGTCGAGCGACAGACTCGGCGCGGGCCGGATAGTTCCGCGATACGCATATCGAGCGCATCTTTTGTTGGGCCGACGATTTGCCGTGCAATGCAGGAATCGACGCGACCAACTGGAAAACGAAAGACTGCGAGTCACCCTGGAACGGCGGGATGATGACTCATCGGGCCGTTGCGTCGTTTTTCCGAACGGCGATCGGGCCACGCCATTGGCGCAGCACGGCGTGCACGAAACCGATGTCGCCGGGCTCGAAGGTCGCTGCCTGCGGCAATGCGTTCCATGGCAGGTTCGGGTTCAGGTGATGCGCGCGGTGCAGGTTGAAATTGAGCAGCCAGGCGCTCAGCCAGCGCGGCGCACGCATGTTGAGCGCATGGTCGCGCAGGTCGAGCGGCGTGGCGTGGTGTGGCGCATGATCGAACTGCGAAGCGAGAAAGCCGCGCAGCGCGAGGCAGGCGAGGAGCAGCGGCCAGTGCCCTGCGTACAGCGCGAAAGCGGTCGTGTAGAGCGCGAGCACGAGGAAGGCGTCGACCCGCATTTCGCGCAGCGCGGCGCGATCGAGCAGTTCGCGTTCGGCAATGCGCGCCATGCCGGGCGCTCCGTCGGCGAAATCGGGGCAGAGCCTGCGCAGGTGCGGGCGCAGCAGGTGCGGCGGCAGCCAACAGAGAAAGTTCAGCGCAAGCTCGCCGGCATAGAGCCCGATGCCGATGCGCAGGTAGTGCTGCACGAACGCCGCGCCGCGCGAGCGCACCTCGGGATCGTAGGTTTCCTCGCGTCCCTGCGGCGTGCGGTTGTAGCGATGATGGCGCAGATGCGCGAAGCGTAGCGCGCGGAACGGCGCGCCGAAGCAACCGGCGAGCGCCCGCCCGAGAACATGGTTCGCTGCGCGCCGCGGCAACAGCATGCCGTGGATCGCTTCATGGATCAGCGCCCATTGGGTCGGTCCGGCCAGCGCAAGGCTCGCAAGACCTGCCGCCATCGCGGTCGATGGCATTCCCGACAGGGGCATGACGATGAGCACGATGAAGTGCATCGCGAGCAAAATGCCCGCAAGCACGCTGTTCATCCGCGCCGGGACTGGAGCTCTGGCAACGGTCACGTTTTTGTCTTGTCGCCGCATTGGCAGGCAAGTCTCGCGGACGATTGCTACAAATTCGTTGCGGGCGAGGCTACCGGGACCTCGCCGACGCGGCCTCGTCCACCGGCCACCATTCGCGCTTTGGCCAGCAGACCGATTTCTTCAGCGTGTGACTGGCCCAGTCGTTGCCTTCGAGCGCGAACGGAATCGAGAAGCGGATCCCGCAGTCGTCGGTGGCCGGCGGCTCGGGCACCTTGCGCACCAGGCCGAGTTGGCCTTCGAAGGTGGCGATGCCGTCGGCATCGATCTCGAACGCCTCCAGCACGAAATAGCCCGCCGGCAGTTTGTAGGTGTCGGACCCCGGCACCTTGTCCGGGGAAATCACCGGTCGCAATCGCTTCAGCGCCGCGCGGACACGCAGGTCCGCGTTCGCCGGCAAGACGATGATCGAGACCGGCGCGGTGCGCTCGACGAACTTGAGCGACATTGCGGCGATGTCCGCGAAATCGGATTCGCTGGCGACGAACTTCTGCGCCGACCGCGGCTTCGTGCCGGCGCACGCCGCGAGCAGGCCGGTCGCGATCGCCACGGCAGGCAGGCGCATGCGCTATTCGGCTTTCTGCGGGTTGAAGAACGGAATCGGCGCGCCGGCGTAGACGTTCGTCGGCAACTGCCCGTTCCATTTTTCCGCCTTGGTGCGCTCGACTTCGATGCGGCGCAATTCCAGCACTTCCTTGTTTTTCGCCAGCGCCTCGTTCTGCACACGCAGTGCTTCGGCCTGCGCGTTGGCGGCCTTGATGGTGGCGTAGGCCTCGCCGTCGGCCTGCGCCTTGAGCGCATTCGCCTCGGCTTCGGCGACGGCAACTTTCTGTTTCTGCTCGGCCTCGACCGTCTTCACCTTGTTCTCGGCGGCGAGGCGCAACTGCTCTTGCGTCACCTTGTCGTTGATCGCCTTCATGTAGCTGTCGGAGAAGGCGAAGTTGCGCATGTCGATGTTGATCACCTGCGCGCCGTACTTGTCGAGCTTCGCACGCAGGCCTTCGAGGATGTCGTTCGACACCTGCGCGCGCTTGCCGATCAGGTCGGGT
This sequence comes from Pseudomonadota bacterium, assembly GCA_018240505.1. Classification (GTDB taxonomy): domain Bacteria; phylum Pseudomonadota; class Gammaproteobacteria; order Xanthomonadales; family Rhodanobacteraceae; genus Rudaea. The sequence goes on along the minus strand of JAFEFQ010000234.1, from coordinate 70,345 downwards.
GCGGTGTAGCGCGCGGTGACGGCCTTGAACACTTCCTGCGTCGCGGTTTGCACATAGGACGAGAGGTCGCCGTTGTGGCTGTACTTCTCGTACACCTCGCCGACGCGATCGGGCTGGATCGAGTAGCGCACGGTCAGGTCGGTATCGACCGGCTGGGTGTCGCTGGTCGAGCCGGTTGCCTTGTCGATGTGCGCCGCCTCGGCGCGGATGCTGAAAAGATTGATCGCCTGCCACGGCGGCACGATGACGAGGCCCTCCGACTCGATGCCCTTGATCGCGCCGAACTGCGTGCGCACGCCGCGCGAGCCGGTCGGCACCTGGCGGAACGGCCAGAACACCGTGAACACAATCGCGACCGCGGCGAGAATCGCCAGGTCGCGGACCAGTTTTTCGATCAGCAGTTGGCCGCGTGGGTACGGTAGCGCGACATGAAGATTTCCTTTTCAGTGGGAAACGAACACTCTAAAGTTGGATTGCCAAACCCAGGGCGTTCTTCGGATTTGAATTGCTTGGCTTGGCAGCCCAGCGTAGACGCTACATTGGACCGCGCGCTAGTCGCAGATTTCGATCATAGTGGAGGGGGACGGACAATATGCTCAGTTTACTGGTTGCATTCTTCTTCATCGGAATAGCTTGCGCCGTTACCGTATGGTTTGCGACGGCTCGATTGCCGAAAGCAACGCGAGTAGCTCTGACTGCTCTGATTTTCTCCATTCTCGCTGCACCCGGAGTAGTTGCGGGCAGCGGTCACCCTCCCATCGGCGTAGCTCCCTTCATTGTCGCCGTACTCATGCAGCCCAGAGGTATTCCTTACGACTTCCTTTCGCTGTGTGTCGTCTGGGTATTGGCGTGTCTGATGACGGCCATGGTTGCACATACGGTTAGCGCTTTGCGAGCTGACGGTCAAACCGCTTCAAGGCAGGTGCTACCTGCGCAAGCCAATGAAGTCACACCTGTACCGGAAATTCGATTAATTGAGGCCGGTTTATCAAAACGACAGCGAACTTTGCCTTACGCGGCAGCGTCGATGATCGTATTCGCGATAGCTGCAACGCTAATGTTTGCAGCCAATAGCGTTTATAAAAGAGTTGAATTCGGTGTCATCGTGGCCGCTTGTTTTCTATCGCTTGTGTTCGCCTGCATAGCTTGGTTTGGCTTTCGGGCCGGATTGGAGCAATTTCAATCCCGGCCCGGCCAGTTCGCTGCTTTTGGTCTGGGCGTGGCGACGAGCGCGGCAGTGGCTACGGTGTGCTTGGCAATGAATCAAATTCTGCATATTCCTTCTCTGCTCTGCTTGCCGCTCGGACTCGCTCTTGCTTGGGGGCTATCGTTCGGCGCTTCGTTTACTGTGAAGGGGAAGAGCAGTTGAGGCACGGGCCTCGAATGACACCTACATAGCCTCGAACACGCCTGCCGCGCCCATTCCCGTACCGATGCACATCGTCACCATGCCGTACTTCTGCTTGCGGCGCCTGAGGCCGTGGAGCAGGGTGGCGACGCGGACCGCGCCGGTGGCGCCGAGCGGATGGCCGAGCGCGATCGCGCCGCCTAGCGGGTTGATCCTGTCGGGGTTGAGGCCGAGGTCCTTGGTCACCGCGAGCGCCTGCGCGGCGAACGCTTCGTTGAGTTCGATCCAGTCGAGATCGTCCTGCTTGATGCCGGCCTGCTTGAGCACTTTCGGAATCGCGGCCTTGGGGCCGATGCCCATCACTTCGGGCGGCACGCCGGCGACGGAGAAGCCGACGAATTTGGCCAGCGGGGTCAGGCCGTAGTCCTTGATCGCCTGCTCGCTCGCGAGCAGCACGGCGCCGGCGCCGTCGGACATTTGCGAGGAATTGCCCGCAGTCACCGTGCCGTTCGCGCGGAACACGGTCTTGAGTTTGGCGAGCACGTCGACGGTCGTGCCCGCGCGCGGGCCCTCGTCGAGCTTGATCGTGCGCGTATCGTCGACCGTTCCGCGTGTGGCGAGATTCGGATAGTGATCGGCGAGCGCATACGGCGCGATCTCGTCGGCGAATTCGCCCGCGGCTTGCGCGGCGAGCGCCTTGGCGTGGCTCGCGGCGGCGAATGCGTCCTGCTCCTCGCGCGTGACCTTCCATTGCTCGGCGACTTTCTCGGCGGTGATGCCCATGCCGTAGGCGATGCCGATGTGCTCGTTGGAGAAGATGCCCGGATTGAACACCGGGTGGTAGCCCATCATCGGCACCATGCTCATCGATTCGGTGCCGCCGGCGAGCATGAGGTCGGCGTCGCCCGTGCGGATGCGGTCGGCGGCCATCGCCACGGCCTGCAGGCCGGACGAGCAGAAGCGGTTGACGGTGACCGCGGCGACCGTGTTCGGCAGGCCCGCGAGCAGCACGCCGATGCGCGCGACGTTCATGCCTTGCTCGGCCTCGGGCATCGCGCAGCCGATGATGGCGTCGTCGATGCGCGACTTGTCGATCTGCGGGAATTTGCCCAGCGTCGCGTTGATCGCGAAGGCGAGCATGTCGTCCGGGCGCGTGTTGCGGAACACGCCGCGCGGAGCCTTGCCGACCGGCGTGCGCTGGGCGGCGACGATGTAGGCGTCTTGGATTTGCTTGGTCATTTCGGTATCTCCGAAGAAAATGATGTGCATGCGACGCATGGATGCGTCGTCGTTGCCGGACGCTGTATCCGGCGGCGGAACACGTGCGCGGGCTTGGCCCGCGCCGTGCTCGCGGCAGTTGCGGCAGGATGCCCAATCTGTCGCATGATCAATTGCGCAGCGGCTTGCCGGTCTTGAGCGTGTGCACGATGCGCTCCTGCGTCTTCGGCGTCTGCGCGAGGGCGACGAAATGCCTGCGCTCGAGGTCGAGCAGCCATTGTTCGTCGACGATCGAGCCGCGCTCGACCTGGCCGCCGCATAACGTGTCGGCGATGCGGCTGGCGATGTCGAAGTCGTGCTCGGAGATGAAGCGGCCCTCCAGCATGTTCACCAGCGAGGCCTTGAACGTCGCCGTGCCGACGTCGCCGGCAGCCGTGATCTGGCGATCATAGAGCGGCGGCCGGTATCCCGAATCGGCGAGCGCGCGCGCCTCGTTCTTGGCGACATAAAGCAATTCATCGGCGTGGAAGACGACGACGTCGTTGTGGCGCAGCAGGCCCAGTTCCTTCGCTTCGAGTGCGCTGGTCGAGACTTTTGCCATCGCGACGGTCTGGAACGCATTCTTCAACTGCGTGAACACGTCGCCCTCGATCGCGCGCGCGGAGGCGCGCAGGGCGAGTTCCTTCAAGCCGCCGCCGGCGGGCAGCAGGCCGACGCCCGCTTCGACGAGGCCGATGTAGCTTTCGAGTGCGGCGACGGTGCGCGCGCAGTGCATCTGAAATTCGCAGCCGCCGCCGAGCGCGAGCCCGCGGATCGCCGCGACCACCGGCACGAGCGAGTGCTTGATGCGCATGCTCGTCTGCTGGAAATGATTGACGAACGCCTCGAATTCGGCGACCTGGCCCGATTGCAGCAGCGCGACCGCGCCGGCGAGATCGGCGCCCGCGCTGAACGGCTCGGAATCCTGCCAGATCACGAGGCCCTTGAAGTTCTTCTCGGCCTCGTCGATCGCGCGGTTGACCGCGTCGATCACGCCGGCGCCGAGTGTGTGCATCTTGGTCTTGAACGAGAGGATCGCGATGCCGTCGTCGCCCAGCGTCCACAGGCGTGCGTCGTCGGTTTCGAACACGGTAGTTCCGCGATCGACCTTCGTGCCTATCGTCGTCTGCGGGAACAACTGGCGCGCGTAGACCGGCTCGGTCGAGCGCGACAGGTATTTGTCCTGCGCGGCGCTGTAGGAACTGCCGTCCGCGTTGTGCACGCCGTTGCGGCTCGGATCGAGTACCCAAGCCGGCAGCGGCGCGCGGCTCATGGTCTTGCCGGCGGCGATGTCCTCGGCGATCCACTGCGCGACCTGCGCCCAGCCCGCGGCCTGCCAGGTCTCGAACGGGCCGAGCTGCCAGCCGTAGCCCCAGCGCATGGCGAAGTCGATGTCGCGCGCGCAGTCGGCGATGTCGGCGAGGTGATAGGCCGAGTAGTGGAACAGGTCGCGATGAGCGGCCCAGAGGAACTGCGCCTGCGGGTCGCTGGACGCGCGCAGCCTGGCGAATTTCTCGGCCGGGTTCTTGAGCTTGAGGATCGCGGCGACCTCGTCGCTGACCGTGCCGGTTTGCGCCACGTAGTCGGCCTTGGCCGGATCGAGAACCAGAATATCCTTGCCGACCTTGCGAAAGAAGCCCGCGCCGCTCTTCTGCCCGAGCGCACCCTTGGCGACGAGCGCGGCGAGCACGGGCGGCGTCTTGTAGTAGTCGCGCCAGGGATCGTTCGGCAGCGTGCCGTCCATCGTGCCGATGACGTGGCCCATCGTGTCGAGGCCGACCACGTCGGCAGTGCGGTAGGTCGCGCTCTTCGGATGACCGATCGCGGGGCCGGTCAGCGCGTCGACGACGTCGTAGCTCAGCTTGAACTGGTCGGTGTGATGGATCGTCGACAGGATCGAGAACACGCCGATGCGGTTGCCGATGAAGTTCGGCGTGTCCTTCGCGTAGACCACGCCTTTGCCCAGCGTCGTGGTCAGGAAGGTTTCCAATCCGCTCAACACTGCGGTCGCGGTCTTGGTGCACGGAATCAGCTCGGCCAGATGCATGTAGCGCGGCGGGTTGAAGAAGTGCACGCCGCAGAAACGCTCATGCAAATGAGCACTAAGAACATCGGCCAAGCTATTGATACTCAAACCGGAAGTATTGCTTGCCAGCACCGAATTTTCGGCCACGTACGGGGCAATCCTGGCGTAGAGGTCGCGCTTCCAGTCGAGCTTTTCGGCGATCGCCTCGATGATCAGATCGCAGCCGCGCAGCAGTTCGAGATCGCTGCCGTAGTTGGCCGGCACGATCGCGCCGGCGCGCGATTTGTCGGCCAGGGGCGAGGGCGAGAGCTTCTTCAGGTTGTCGATGGCCTTGAGCACGATGCCGTTCGGGTCACCGTCCTTGGCGGGCAGGTCGTACAGCACGGTATCGACGCCGGCGTTGACCAGGTGCGCGGCGATCTGCGCGCCCATGACGCCGGCGCCGAGTACGGCCACTTTGCGGATGCGGAGGGAGGGGGAACTCATGCGTGCCTCGTGGATTTGGGGAGGTGAAAATCTTTTGCCGCGGCTCGGCGCGGATGACGGCGGGTCAAGCTAAAGAAAATTTTTTGTGCTTTCGCTCTATCCGTGGAATTCCGCGGCGTGAATCTTTCTTCATTCCGCGCGCAGGCCGGCGGCGGCGAATCGGACCAGATGGTCCGCCGTCAACTCTCGATGCTGCTCGGTGCTTGCGCCGCGGCGCTTGATCGTGCCGAAGTCGGCCATGGCGAAGGTCAGTGCGCCGGTGATGATGTCCATGCGCCAGTACAACTCCTGTTTGTCCAGATGCGGCAGCAAGGTGCCGAGCGCCGCGGCGAAGTCGCGCAGCACATGGCCGTAGTTGTCGTGCAGGAACGAGCGCAGGCGTTCGTTCTGTTCGGCATAGGTGCGGGCGAGGATGCGCACGAAGGCGGTGCTGCCTTTTTCGTTGGCCGAGGCTGCGAGCGCCGGCCGGATCCAGGCGCCGAGCACGTCCTCGAGTTGTACGGGCGATTTCGCCAGCGCCGACAGCAAGGCCTGGGTGCGGTCTGCATTGAGTTTGTCCAGACGCAGGCGCAGCACTTCGTTGATCAGGTTTTCCTTCGAGCCGAAGTGATAGTTGACCGCGGCGAGATTGACCTGCGCGTTCGAGGTGACCTGGCGGAGCGAGGCGCCGGCAAAACCGTGACTCGCGAACAAGGCCTCGGCGGCGTCGAGGATGCGTTGCTTGGTGGAGAAGAGTTCCGGATTCATGACTCGCAGCCTCCCGAATGCCTGCCCGCGTCGATGTGCGACCGTAGCGGCCACCATCGCTTATCAAACGTTTGTTTGAATTCTAGGCGGTGGCAAGGCGAGGGTCAAATCGGTGCGGTTGCGACGCGAATTGAGACCCGTTTGGCACTCGCGGAACACTGCGCGGCATGCCACAAGGTACTTAAATTTTCCCGCGCAATCCTATAGAATATGCAAGCCTTTTTCGGCGGCAGCCTCGGGCTTGCCGTGTGTCCGGTTCAGCGGTGGGGACGACCGCCGGCCGCACCACTCGACTTACATCACAATATCGGAGTCATCAGCAATGGCGCTGGAGCGCACCCTTTCCATCATCAAGCCCGACGCAGTCGCCAAGAATGTGATCGGTGAAATTTACTCCCGCTTCGAGAGGGCCGGCCTCAAGGTCGTCGCCGCCAAGTACAAGCAGTTGTCGCGTGCCGAAGCCGAAGGCTTCTACGCGGTGCACAAGGAGCGTCCGTTCTTCAAGGCACTCGTCGAGTTCATGATCTCGGGCCCGGTGATGATTCAGGCGCTCGAAGGCGAGGGTGCGATCCTCAAGAACCGCGACCTGATGGGTGCGACCGATCCGAAGAAGGCCGCGCCGGGCACGATCCGCGCCGATTTCGCGCAGTCGATCGACGCGAACGCGGTGCACGGCTCCGACGCGCCGGAAACGGCGGCGCAGGAAATCGCCTACTTCTTCGCCGGAACTGATATTTGCGCTCGTCCGTGAGCGCAGAGTCAAAAAGCGGCCATCCTTGGCCGCACTTCTCAACAAAAGCATCGTTCTAGCCAGCCGTCAGTGGAATCCACCAAAGTCAACCTGTTCGACTACGACCGCCAGGGGCTGCGCGACCTGTTCGCGCAACTCGGCGAGAAGCCGTATCGCGCCGAGCAGGTGATGAAGTGGATCTATCATCGTCACGCCACCGACTTCGCGCAGATGACCGACGTCGGCCGTGAACTTCGCGGCAAGCTCGAGGCGGCATGTGAAATCACGCCGCCGAAGGTGCTGTTCGAGAAGCAGGCTGCCGACGCGACCTACAAGTGGCTGCTCGGCATGGATGGTGGCAACGCGATCGAGGCCGTGTTCATCCCCGAAGCGACGCGCGGCACGCTGTGCGTGTCCTCGCAGGTCGGCTGCGGCCTGAACTGCCAGTTCTGCTCGACCGCGACGCAGGGCTTCAACCGCAACCTGGCGACGAGCGAGATCATCGGCCAGGCGTGGACCGCGGCCAAGCATCTCGGCAACGTGCCGCACCAGCAACGCAAGCTGACCAACATCGTCATGATGGGCATGGGCGAGCCGTTGCTCAATTTCGACAACGTCGTGCGCGCCATGTCGATCATGCGCGACGACCTCGGCCTCGGTCTCGCCAACAAGCGCGTCACGCTGTCGACCGCCGGCCTCGTGCCGATGATCGACAAGCTCGGCGAAGTCGCCGACGTGTCGCTCGCCGTATCGCTGCATGCGCCGAACGACGAGTTGCGCACCGAGATCGTGCCGCTCAACAAGAAATACCCGATTGCCGAACTCATCGCCGCCTGTCAGCGCTACGCCGCGCGCAAGCCGCGCACGTCGATCACGTTCGAGTACACGATGCTCAAGGGCGTCAACGACAAGCCCGAACATGCGCGCCAGCTGGTCAAGCTGATGCGCAAGGTGCCGAGCAAGGTCAACCTGATTCCGTTCAACACCTTCACCGGTACGCGTTTCGAGCGCTCGGACGAATCCACGATCCGCAGTTTCCAGAAAATCCTGCTCGACAGCGACGTGCTGACGATGGTACGACGCACGCGCGGCGACGACATCGACGCCGCCTGCGGCCAGTTGAAAGGACAGGTGCTCGACCGCACGCGGCGCAGCGCCGAATTCCAGCGTCGCATCGAGGCCGGGGCGCGGCATGCGGCCTGACCTCCGGTTCGCGCGGCTTTCGCTGCCCGCGCTGGCGGTGGCTGCGTTGTGCGTCGTGACGGCTTGCAGCCGCAACAGCGAAGGCATCCGCCCGGTTACGGTGGAGAGCCAGCCGTCGAGCCTGAAATCACAGGAAACGCCCGCGGACCGGGCCAGGCCGTTCGTCCAGCTCGGGCAGAAATACATGGAGCTGGGCAAGCTCGAACTCGCCCAGGACAACCTGCTCAAGGCGCTGAAATACGATCGGCAAAGCGTCAATGCGCACACCCTGCTCGCTACGCTGTACGACCGCATAGGTGACCGCACGCAGGCATTGCAGCACTATCGCGAAGCGGTGCAACTGGCGCCCAAGGCGGGTGCCGAGAACAACAACTACGGCATGTATCTGTGCAAGCTCGGCCAGTACGCCGAAGCACGCAAATACTTCGATGCGGCCTTCGCCGATGGGTTCTACGCCGCCAAGGCCTCCGCGTATACGAACGCCGGCACTTGCGAACTGCTCGGCCAGGGGTCGCTCGATCTCGCCGAAGCGGATTTCCGCAAGGCGCTCGCGTTCGAGCCGAACAATGCGCAAGCTTTGTTCCAGCTCGCGAACGTGCTGTACAAGAAGAACGATTTCTTCAAGGCGCGCGCCTTTGTGCAACGCTACGACGCCGTCGGCCAGCCCAGCCCGGATGCGTTGTCGCTGGCCCGCGACATCGAATTGAAGTTGGGGCACGCAGACGCCGCGCGTGACTATGCACAGCGTTTGCGCGACCAGTTCCCGGAATCGGAACAGGCTCGCGCTCTACAATCACCGCCGTCTTCGTGACTGTCATGAATCCAAACGATAATTCATCGCCGTGCGCCCCCAAGGCCGATCAGCATCAAGACTGCGCTGCCGAGGGGACAGCACCTGAACAACAGGGGATGGGACAGATGGCTTTTATCGAAACGGCGGCAGCCGCGCCCGGCGCGGATTCCTCGGGCACGTCGGCGCCGTTGGCGGATGCCGCGATCGACCCAAGCGCGACAGGGCGCGGGCAAGGCCTCGCCGCAATGCCCGGGCCGGCCACGCCGTCGGCCGAATCGCTCACCCAACGCCTCGTTGCTGCGCGCGATGCGCGCGGTTGGAGCCAGGCCGAGCTCGCGGCCAGGTTGCGCCTGCCTCTGCATATCGTGCAGTGGATCGAAACCGAGAAATACGATCGCATCGGCCAAGGCGTCTACCTGCGCGGCTACCTGGCGAACTACGCGCGTCTGGTCGGCGTACCGGCCGATGCGGTGGAAGAACTCCTGCGTTCCAAGGCTCCCCCTCCGCCGCAACTGGTTGCGACCGGCCAGATCTCGCACTCGCGCTATCTGGTCGAGCGTTATTCCGGCTCGGTGCTCTATCTCGTGTTGACCGGCGTGATCTTCGTGCCGCTGGTGATGTTCGCGATGAACATGGGCAGCAGCGTCGGCTCGCGCCTGACTCCTCTCGACTCGCCGCCACCGGCGCTCGCATCGGCCGAGGGCGCAGCAGCCACGCCGCCGACGCAGTCCCCGCCGGCTGCGGACAAGGAAGCCACGGTGCCGGCAGCGCCTCCCGTTGTGAGCCACGACGCACCGTTGATGGCGTCGTTCGCGATGGTGCCGAACGCGCTGGCTTTCGATGCCGCGAGGCCGGTCGCCGAGGCCGCTGCCGAAAGCCAGCTGCGCCTGAGCCTGACCGAGGCGAGTTGGGTCGAGATCGTCGATGCCGACGGCAAGCGCCTCGAATACTCGACGCTGCCTGCGGGCACGGTGAAGGAGTATCCCGCCGACAAATCGCTGACGGTCCTGCTCGGCAACACAGGCGGTGCCAAGGTCGAGATCGACGGCCGCGCACAGGACATCGTGCCGTACAACCGCGGCAACGTCGCGCGCTTCAGGCTCGCCGCCGGTAGCAAGACGATCGCTGCGGCAACGGTCGAAGCGCACAACGGCTGATCCGGCGTCTGGCAAACCGCGCACTGAACGGCGCCGCAGGCAACGGCGCATCGGGCGTTCGTTCCTGTTACCCTACGCGCTCTCGCGAGCCCCGGCCCGATGCGGTCGGCGCGGCGCATCCGGCAACTTTCCGCAAAGGTAATCCGCAGCATGGCATTTGATGTCTTGGACGAACACGAACAGGGTGAACTCGTCCGCAAATGGGTACGTGAGAACTGGCTGTCGATCGTGGTCGGCATCGGCCTCGGTCTGGTTCTGCTGTTCGGCTGGCAACAGTGGCGCACGCATCGCGCCAGCCGCGACATGGACGCCGCCGTGCAGTACGACGCGCTCGGCGCCGACATGACGAAGAAGGACTACGACGCGGCCAAGGCGATCGCGGCCAAGCTCAAATCCGACTACGCAGGCACGCCGTATGCCGTGCTCGCCGCAATGCGCGAGGCCGAGATCGCCACGCAGAAGGGCGACACGGAAGGCGCCTGGGCCTCGCTCGACTGGGCCTGGCAGCACGCCGGCAACGATGCGCTCAAGGCCACGGTCGGGATCAACCTGGCGCGCGTGCAGCTCGCGCGCGGCAAGGCGCAGGAGGCGCTCGATTTCATCGACAAGCTGCCGAAGAGCGGCTTCGACGCCGCTGCGGCGGAACTGCGCGGCGACGCGCTCGTGGTGCTCGGACGCAAGGACGACGCGCGCGCTGCCTATACCGACGCGCTGGCCAAGCTCGAGCCCGGCGCACCGAACCGCAGCTTCCTCGAAATGAAGCTGTCCGACCTCGGCGCCGCCGCGACGGCGGCGGCGCCTGCGAAAGCCGCCGCGGAGAAGAAGAACTCATGAGCGCGATCCTCACCGCATCGCGCCTGCGCGGCGCAAGCCTCGTCCTGCTCGCCGTCGCGATGACCGGCTGCGGCACGATCAAGGGCTGGTTCAACGACACCAAGAAGGAAAACATCGAGCCGCCGACGCCGCTCGCCGAGAATTTCAGTCCGGCCATCGGCGTGCAGAGGCTGTGGAGCGAGCGCATCGGCAAGGGCGCCGAGAAGACCGGTGCGCTCATGCGCCCGGCCTATGCCGACGGCAAACTCTACGCGGCGAGCACGACCGGCGTGGTCGCCGCGTACGACGCCGCCACCGGCAAGACCCTGTGGAGCAAACAGCTCGGCAGCCGGCGCGGTTTCCTCATCCATCGCGGGCCGAATTCGGTGCGCTGGGGCGGCGGCCCCAGCGTCGACGGCGATCTCGTCGTCGTCGGCACGCTCGAAGGCACGGTGCAGGCATTCAATGCCGGCGATGGCTCCGAGCGCTGGACCGCGCAGGTTTCTTCCGAAGTGATCGCGCCGCCGGCGGCCGGCGGCGGCATGGTCTACGTGCGCACGAACGACGGCCATATCGTCGGCCTCGATCGCGCCGACGGCTCGCGCAAGTGGGTCTACGACCGTTCCACCGTGCCGCTGTTGAGCCTGCGCGGCAACAGCGCGCCGGTGTTCGTCGACGGGGTCGTCTACTCGGGCGAGGACAACGGCAAGATCATCGCGTTGCGCGCCAGCGACGGCGCGCCGCTATGGGAACAGGTGCTGTCGCCCGGCGAGGGCCGTACCGAAATCGACCGTCTGCAGGACGTCGACGGCCAGCTCGCCGTCGCCGACGGCATCGTTTACGCAGCCGGCTACAAGGGCCAGACAGCGGCGTTGAGCGCGCAGACCGGCCGCCCGGTATGGACGCACGAAGTGGGCACCTATGGCGGCGTCGCGCTGTCGGCGAGCCAGATCTATCTGACCGATTCAGATGCCAATGTCTACGCGCTCGATCTGCGCACCGGCAGCTCGCAATGGAAGCAGGACGCGCTCAAATACCGCTGGCTCGGCGAGCCGGCGGTGCAGGGCGACGCGGTCGTGGTCGGCGACCTCGAAGGCTGGGTGCACTGGCTGTCGATCAACGACGGCAAGTTGCTCGCGCGCGAGCGCGTGTCGAAGGCGCCGATCCGCTCGGCCCCGGTCGTCGTCGGTGACATGGTCTACGTCGAGACGATCTACGGCGACATCGCCGCATACCGCGTCGGCAAGTAGGCATTAGCAAGAGTTTTTGCCACGGATTACACGGATAGGGGAGGTCTGCACAAGCCCATCCTGGGCTTGGCAGACCGCGCCGAGTTCAAAGTAAATTTGAACTCGGCTACGACGAATCAAGCAGTTGCATGCTTGATTCGCGCCGGGCCATCCGTGGCCCGCGAAAACTCTGCACTCGTGCAGAGTTTCCATAGCGCGGATAGAGCGAAATCAAGAATAATCCTGCTTTGTCCGCGTTCATCCGTGTAATCCGTGGCTGAACATGTTTTGTTCGGGATAAAGATGCTCCCCGTAGTTGCGCTAGTAGGCCGGCCCAATGTCGGCAAATCCACGCTGTTCAACGTGCTCACGCGCACGCGCGACGCGCTGGTTCACGATCTGCCCGGACTGACGCGCGATCGTCACTACGGCGTCTGCCGCCTCGGTGCGCGTGAATTCGTCGTCGTCGACACGGGCGGCCTTTCGGGCGAAAAGGAAGGCATCGATGCGCTGACCGCGCGCCAAGCCGAACTCGCGATCGAGGAGGCCGATGTCGTCGCCCTCGTCGTCGACGCGCGCGACGGCGTGTTGCCGCAGGACCGCAACATCCTCAAGCATCTGCGCAGGCACGACAAGCCGCTGCTCCTGATCGTGAACAAGGTCGACGGCGTCGACGAGGGCAATGCGCGCAGCGAATTCGCCTCGTTCGGTTTCGCCGAGCCGGTGCTGACCTCCTCGGCGCACAGCCGCGGCCTCCCCGAGTTGTTGGCCATGGTCCAAGCACGCCTGCCCGCGGTCGATGCGGACGCGCTGGAAGCGGTCGATCCGGCCGACGAGGGCATCCGCGTTGCGATCGTCGGCCGGCCAAACGTCGGCAAGTCGACGCTGGTCAACCGCCTGCTCGGCGAGGACCGCGTCGTCGTGTCCGACATCGCCGGCACCACGCGCGACTCGATCCGCGTGCTGCTCGAGCGCGACGGGAAAAAATATACCCTGATCGACACCGCGGGCGTGCGCCGCCGCGCGCGCGTCGAGGAGGCGGTGGAAAAATTCTCGGTCATCAAGACCCTGCAATCGATCGCCGCGGCGAACGTCGTCGTGTTGATGCTCGATGCGAAGGAGGGCGTGTCCGAGCAGGACGCGACCCTGATCGGCCACGTGCTCGACGAAGGCCGCGCGCTCGTCGTCGCCGCGAACAAATGGGACGGCCTCTCGACCTACGAGCGCGACCAGTGCCGAATCTCGCTGGAACGCCGGCTCGATTTCGTGCCGTTCGTCAAACCGGTCTTCATTTCCGGCCTGCACGGCTCCGGTCTCGCCGAGCTGATGCGCGCGATCGTGCGCGCGCACAAGTCGGCGACGCGCGAATTCGGTTCCTCGGAACTGACCAAGGCGCTCGAGCAGGCCTACGAGAGCTATCAACCGCCGCTCGTGCGCGGCCATGCGCCGAAGCTGCGCTTCGCCCACCCGGGCGGTACCAATCCGCCGACGATCGTGATCCACGGCAGCCGCACGCGCCACATCGCCGACAGCTACCAGCGCTATCTCGAGAACTTCTTCCGCAAGCGCTTCAAGCTCGAGGGCACGCCGATCCGCATCGCGTTCAAGGAAACGGCCAACCCGTTCGCGGGGCGCAAGAACGTGCTGACCGAGGGTCAGGTGCGCAAGCGTCAGCGCATGATCCGCAACGCCAAGAAGCGTTGACACCGACGCTCTGCGTGCAAGATTGGCCCGCGGCGCTCGAGTCGGCCCACCGGGCCGCTCAATTCCGTGATCCGGATGTATGGTTGCTTCGACGGGGCCCGAATGACTGACGCGGCGAACGCAATCTGCGCAGCGATACTGGCCGGCGGCGAGGGGCGTCGCGTCGGCGGCGACGACAAGGGCCTGCTGATGCTGTGCGGCAAACCGATGGTCGAACATGTCGCGGCGGCGTTGCGCGGGCAGGTCGATGCGGTGCTGGTCTGCGCGAATCGCAATGCCGGCGAATACGCGAAATTCGGCGAGGTGATTGCCGACACTGCGTCAGGGTTCCATGGTCCGCTGGCCGGGATCGCGACCGCGCTTGCGCATTTTCCAGGCCCCTGGTTGCTGACCGTGCCGGTCGATGCGCCGGCTCCGCCGCACGACCTCGCCGCGCGCCTGCGCGCGGCGGCGACCGCGGCGGGCGCCGATGCCGCGGTCGCCCACGACGGCATGCGTCGCCAGCCCTTGTTTGCGCTGTATCGGGGAAGCCTGGCTCAAGCCGCTGCCCGGGCGCTCGCGGACGACTTGCCGGTGTGGCAATGGCAGGACCGAATCGGCGCGGTCGAAGTGGATTTCTGCGACCAGGCGCAGTCCTTCGTGAATCTCAATACACTGGAGGAATTCCGCGAGTGGGAAAGGCAACATGCAGGCTGAAGCATCCACGTTCCCGACCGGCCTGAGCCTTGCCGAGGCACAGGCGCGCATCGCGTCGGTCGCGGTGGATCATGCAGTAGGGGACGAATCGATTGCGCTCGAATCGACGCTCGGCCGCGTGCTGGCCGAAGACATCTTCGCGCCGTTCGACGTCCCCGGTTTCGCCAACTCGGCGATGGATGGCTATGCGTTGCGCGGCGCGGATCTCGATGCAAACGGGGAAACGCGCCTGCGCCTGATCGGCGCGATCCTCGCCGGCGGCAGCGAAGCGCCGCGCGTCGAACCCGGCACCTGCGTGCGCATCACCACCGGCGCGCCGCTGCCGCGGGGTGCGGATACGGTGGCGATGAAGGAAGACACTCGGGTCGATGGCGCGGACGTCGTCATCGGCCCCGGCACGCAGCCGGGTGCGAACGCGCGCCCGGCCGGCGAGGACTATCGCGCCGGCGATCATGCACTGAACGCGGGCACGGTGCTGACGCCGGCGCAGCTCGGCGCGATCGCTTCGTTCGGCCGCGGCCGCGTCGTCGTCGCGCGCAGGCCGCGCGCGGTGCTGCTGACCACGGGCGACGAACTCGTGGCGCCGGGCAACACGCTGGGCTTCGGCCAGATCCACGACTCCAACCGCTACAGCCTCGGCGCGCTGCTCGAACAGCACGGCGTCGAGCTGCTGCGCCACGAGCGCCTGCGCGACGACCCGCCCGCGTTGCGCGCCGCGCTCGTGCGCGCCGCCAATGATGCCGACATCGTGGTCACGAGCGGCGGCGTGTCCGCGGGAGAAGCGGACTATCTGCCGGGGCTGCTCGCAGAGATCGGCCGCGTGCATCTGTGGAAGGTGCGGATCAAGCCGGGCATGCCGTTCCTGTTCGGCGGCATCGGCCGCGCGCTCGTGTTCTCGCTGCCGGGCAACCCGGTGTCGGGCGTCGCGACCTTCCTCGCCTTCGTCCGCCCGGCGTTGGCCACGATGACGCGCCAGCGCGCGGGCGCGGCGAAATTGCGTGCGCGGCTCACGCAAGCCGTGCGCAAGACACATTCGCGTACCGAGTTCCTGCGCGTCGCGCTGGCCTGCGACGAGTCCGGGACGCTGCACGCCACGCCGTTGCGCAAGCAAGGCTCAGGGCAGCTGCGCGGCGCTGCCGAAGCCGATGCCCTGATCGTGTTGCCGGAGGCTGCGCAGGAATACGCCGCCGGGGCCGTGGTCGAGGTGCTGCCCTTGCCCGGCTGGGCTTGAACCGCGGCGAATCCAAGCGCATATCGCAATCATGATCCACGACCTCGACGAAATCGTTCCCGGCCATGCAGCGGCGCGGCAAGCCCGGGGCGCACTGCTGATCGACGTGCGCGAGGACGACGAGCGCGCGGGCGGAATGCCGGCGGGCGCGATCGGCATCCCGTTGGGCGCGGTCGCCGAACGCATCGCCGAAGTCGAGGCTGATCGAGGGCGCGAGATCCTGACGATCTGCGCGAGCGGCAAGCGCTCGCTGCGCGCGGTGCACGCGCTGCGCGACCTCGGCTACACGAATCTCGCTTCGGTGGCCGGCGGCTTTCTGCGCTGGAATGCGGAGGGCTTGCCGTTGGCCGAAGGTGGCCTCGGCGCCGACGCGCTCGAGCGCTATTCGCGCCATCTGCTGTTGCCAGAAGTCGGTGTGGCCGGGCAGGGCCGGCTCGCGCGCGCGCGCGTCGCGCTGATCGGCGCGGGCGGGCTTGGCTCGCCCGCGGCGTTCTATCTTGCCGCGGCCGGCATCGGGCGGCTGACCCTGATCGACGACGACGTGGTCGACAAGTCGAATCTGCAACGCCAGATCCTGCATGCCGACGAGCGCGTCGGCATGGCCAAGATCGCGTCGGCGCGCATCGCACTCGCCGCGCTCAATCCCGCGGTGGATTTGCGCACACATGGTGCGCGGCTCAGCGCGGCGAACGTCGAGGAACTGATCCGCGATCACGACGTCGTCATCGATGGCGCGGACAATTTTCCGACCCGGTATCTGCTCAGCGCCGCGTGTCGGCAGTTGAAGATCCCGCTGGTCTACGGCGCGGTGCATCGTTTCGCCGGGCAGGTCAGCGTGTTCGACGCGCGCGATGCGCAATCGCCTTGCTATCGCTGCCTGTTTCCCGAGCCGCCCGCGGCGGAAGACGCGCCGAACTGCGCCGAGGCCGGCGTGCTCGGCGTGCTGCCCGGCACGATCGGCCTCATGCAGGCGACCGAGGCGATCAAGCTTGTGCTCGGCATCGGCGTGCCGCTGGTCGGCCGGCTGCTGTGCTACGACGCGCTCGCCGCGACGTTCCGCGAGCTGCGCCTGCCGCGCGACCCGCAGTGTCCGGGCTGCGGCGAGCACGCCGTGTTCAACGGCTACGCGGACGTCGCGCAGATCTGCGCGTCGGCGTAGCTGTCCGCATCAGGCGTTGCGCCGCGCCGCCGGCGCCGTGATCGTGTACACCGCCGCATCCAACGGTTTGCCGTGCACGCTGAGCCGTCCGCTCTTCAGTCCTTCGAAACGCGCACCGGTTTTTTCCGCGACGCGGCGGCTGGGCCGGTTCATCGCCGCGCAAACGACTTCGATGTGGGTCAACTTCAGCAGCTCGAACGCATAGCCCACGGCGAGGCGTGCCGCCTGCGTGCCGACGCCGCGGCCCTGGTACGACTGGCGAATCCAGTAGCCGAGGTTGGCGGAATGGTTCGCCTGGTCGATGCGGCTGAGACCGACGCCGCCGAGATAATCGCCGCTGGTCGCGTCGACGACGGCGAACGCGAACATCTCCGCCTTGTCCCAGCTCGTTGTGGCATGCGCGATCCAGGCTTGCGCTTCGGCGACGCCGTAGCCTTTGCCGCACCAATCCAGCCAGGCGCCGACCGTAGCCACGGATTCCTGCACGGCCTCGACGATCCCGGCCTCTTCGCCGGGCTGGTATTTGCGGATCGAGATGCCATTGCTCTCGCGTTCGGACGGCAGCATGCCGGCGTCGATGTCTTGCATGTCAGTGAGTCTCGTGTTGCGCGCGCTCGAAAGCCGCTAGTTGCTCGGCCGTCGCCGGTTTCTGGTGTCTGGCCTTCCATTGCTCGAACGGTTCGCCATAGATGTGTTCGCGCGCGGCGTCCTTGCTGATCTCCATGCCTTGCACGGCGGCGGCCTCTCGGTACCAGTCGGCCAGGCAGTTGCGGCAGAATCCCGCCAGCGTCATCAGGTCGATGTTCTGCACGTCGGTGCGGCGCTCGTTGAGATGCCGGAGCAGGCGGCGGAACGCCGCGGCCTCGAGTTCGATTTCTGTTGCTGGCATGAAATTGCTTCCGGGTGACAGCGGAATATTAGCGCGATTGAGCCGCACTCGGACAAACTGGGATAATGCGCCTCTTTGAAAGAGGCCGCAGAAAGCCCATGAGCGCGAAGATACTCGACGGCAAACGCATCGCCGACCGGCTGCTCGACGACCTTCGCGCCGAGGTCGATCAGCGCCAGGCGCAGGGCCTGAGCGTGCCGGGCATCGCGGTCGTCCTCGTCGGCGCCGACCCGGCCTCGAGCGTCTACGTGCGCAACAAGCGCCGCGCTTGCAAGCACGCCGGCTTCCATTCGCGCGATTTCGACCTGCCGGCGACGACCGCGCAAGCCGAACTGGTCGCGCTGATCGACGGCTTGAACGCCGATCCGCAGATTCACGGCATCCTCGTGCAGTTGCCGCTGCCGGCGCAGATCGACGCGAATGCGATCGTCAACCGCATCGACCCGCGCAAGGACGTCGACGGTTTCCATCCGGAAAACATCGGCCGGCTCACGCTGCGCCAACGCGGCTTGCGGCCGTGTACGTCGAAGGGCGTGATGACCCTGCTCGCCAACACCGACCGGCCCGTGCGCGGGCAGAACGCGGTCGTGGTCGGCGTGTCGAATCACGTCGGCCGCCCGCTTGCGCTCGAACTGCTGCTGGCCGGATGCACGACGACGACCTGCCACAAGTTCACGCGCGACCTGCCCGGGGTGATCGCTTCGGCCGACATTCTCGCCGTCGCGGTCGGCCGCCCCGGCCTCGTGAAAGGCGAGTGGGTCAAGCCGGGCGCGATCGTGATCGACGTCGGCATCAACCGCCTCGAAGACGGTCGCCTGGTCGGTGACGTCGAATTCGCCGCCGCAGCCAAACGCGCGGCGTGGATCACGCCGGTGCCCGGCGGAGTCGGGCCGATGACGGTGGCGACGTTGATGCAGAACACGCTCGAAGCCGCGCGCGCCGCGGATCAGGGCAACTGAATCGCCGATAACGCCGCCGCGGGCACAGTCCCGGCCCGTCACAAGCGTGCGTTAAAATTCGCCACCCGACCGCAAACGTTCCTCGCATGTCGATCGACTTCAAGCATTTTCGCTTCGCGCTGCTGCTCGGTGCCTGTCTGGCCGCCGCCTGCGGCAGCGTCATGCGCCGTGCGACTACGCAGTTCAGCGACAACCTCACCGGCGCGATCCTGAACCAGGACGACATCGAAACGGCGCGCGACGGCGTGCCCGCGTACCTGCTGCTGATCGATGGCTTGATCGAAGGCGATCCGCTGAATCCCGACATCCTGCTCGCGGGAGCGAAGCTCTACGGCGCCTACGCCGGTGGCTTCGTCGACGACAGCGAGCGCGCGCAGAAAATGGCGGGCCGCGCCTACGGCTACGCGCGCCGTGCGCTGTGCCTGCGCGAGAAGCCGCTGTGCGGCGTACTCGACGCGCCGTACGACAAGTTCGACGCCGCCCTGCAGCAGGCTGACGCGAAGGACATCGCGACGCTGTACGGATTCGCCGCTGGCTGGGCCGGCAAGATCCAGGTCAACGCAGGCGACTGGAACGCGATCGCCGACCTGCCCAAGCTGCAGGCGTTGCTGACACGTTGTCATGCGATCGATCCGCGCTACGACGACGGCGGCGCAGCGCTCTACCTCGGCGTGGTCAACTCGATCCGCCCCGCCTCGCTCGGCGGCAAGCCGGAGGAAGGCAGGAAGTGGTTCGAGCAGGCGCTCGAATTGTCCGGCGGCAAGAACCAGATGGTGCGCGTGCTGTACGCGCAGTTCTATGCGCGGCTCGTATTCGACCAGGCGCTGCACGACAAGCTGCTCAACGAAGTGCTGGCCGCCGATCCGGCGGCGCCGCGGCTGACCCTGATCAATACGCTGGCGAAGAAAAAGGCGAAGGCGTTGCTCGCCTCGGGCAAGGATTTTTTCTGACGTAGGGGCGCGATTTTCGCGCGCCTCGCGCGAAAATAATTCAATACGATCGCGCCCGTTATCGGCACCGCCCAAAGGCGGGTTGGATGAATCGAATCCCTGCGTTTTCAAGGGCGGACGGCAAATGGCATCGGTCACAAGGTGAGGAAATGAAAAAGTATATTTTAGGATTTGCGATGACGATGGTCGCGCTCGGCGCGAACGCCGCGACGATCAAGATCGCCACGATCGCGCCCGACGGCACCGCATGGATGAAGGAAATGCGCGCCGCCGCCGAAGCGGTAAAGACGAAGACCGCCGATCGCGTCGAGATCAAGTTCTATCCGGGCGGCGTGATGGGCGACAACGCGACCGTGCTGCGCAAGATCAAGATCGGTCAGCTGCAGGGCGCCGCGTTCACCGGCGGCGAGGCGGCGGCGATCACGCCGGATGCGAACGTCTACAGTCAGCCGTTCCAGTTCCGCAGCGAGGACGAGGTCGACAAGGTGCGCGCCAAAGTCGACGGACAGCTCAAGGCCAGTTTCGAGAAAGCCGGCTTCGTCGTGCCGGGCATGGCCGGCGGCGGCTTCGCCTACCTGTTCAGCGTCAACGACATCCACGACAAGGACACGCTCAAGGCCGCGAAGGTGTGGGTGCCGCAGGGCGACCATGTCGCCGAGATCGCGTTCAAGTCGGCCGGCGTCACCCCGATCCCGCTGCCGATCGCCGACGTCTACACCAGCCTGCAGACCGGCCTGATCGACGCCGCCGCGAGCACGACCGCCGGCGCGATCGCGTTCCAGTGGCACACCAAGGTCAGGCACATGCTCGACCTGCCGCTGATGTACGTGATGGGATTTCTCGCGGTCGACAAGAAAGCATTCGATGCGCTCAGCGTCGACGACCGCAAGACCGTCAACGATGAAGTCGCCGCCGCGTTCGCGCGCATAGAAAAAGGCGCACGCGCCGACAACGCGCAGGCACGCACCGCGCTGCAGGGTCAGGGCGTGGCGGTCACGCCGCAGAACGCCGAGCAGCGCAAGGCCTGGGATGCGATCGGCGAGGATGCGCGCAAGAACCTGACCGGCGCCGGTGGTATTTCGCCGGAACTTGCCGCGGCGGTGAACAAGTCGCTCGAAGAAGCGCGCAAGTGAGGAATTGGGTGCGCTGGCTGCACCGCATCGAGAACGGCATCCTCACCGTCCTCGTGCTGATTCTCGTTGCGCTCGCCGGCGCGCAGATCATCATGCGCAACGTGTTCGGCGGCGGCTTCTCCTGGGCTGATCCGTTCCTGCGCACGCTGGTCGTGTGGACGGCGATGCTCGGCGCGCTTGCGGCGGTGCGCGAGGACAAGCACATCGCCGTCGATGTGCTGCAACGGTTCCTGCCGCCTGGCGCACAGCGCCTGGCGCGTGTGTTGACGCTGCTGTTCGCCGCCGCGGTCTGCGCGGCGCTGGCGTGGTATGGCTGGGGGCTGGTCGGCGTCGATCTCGACGGCGACGCGAAGTCGGAGTTCGGCCTGCCGAACTGGCTGCTCGAAAGCATCCTGCCGATCGGCTTCGGTCTGATGGCGCTGCGCTTCGTGGTGCGCGCCTTTGCCACGCCGACTCACGTGCCCGGCTTGTCCGCGCCCGAACTGCTGCACGACGCCGGTCGCATGAACGCGGGCGACGAAGGGCAGGCGCGATGATCTGGCTGATCGCCGGCGTCCTGGTCATTCTTGCCGCACTCGGTGCGCCGCTGTTCGCGTTGATCGCGACGATCGCGCTGCTCGGATTCGCGGCGTCGGGGCAGCCGGGCACCGCGGTCGCGATCGAGTTCTACCGCCTCGCCGACATGCCGGCGCTGATCGCGATTCCGCTGTTCACGCTGGCCGGTTATCTGCTCGCGGAAAGTCAGGCGCCGCGCAGACTGGTTCGCCTTTCCAATGCGCTCGTCGGCTGGCTGCCGGGCGGCCTCGCGATCGTCTCGATCTGCGCCTGCGCGTTCTTCACCGCGTTCACCGGTGCGACCGGCGTGACCCTCGTCGCGCTCGGCGCCGTGCTCTATCCGGCGCTGCGCCAGGCGCAGTACGGCGAGCGCTTCTCGCTCGGCCTGTTGACCGCGTCGGGCAGCCTTGGCCTTCTGCTCGTGCCGTCGATGCCGCTGATCCTCTACGGCGTCGTTGCGCAGCAGTTTCACACGACGCCGCCGGTCGCGATCGATGCGCTGTTCAAGGCCGGCCTGCTGCCGACCTTGCTGATGATCGTCGTGCTCGCGCTCTACAGCGCCTGGCAGGCCCGCGATCTGCCGCGCCCGCCGAAACCGCCGCCGGGCGAGCTGTGGGCGGCGGTCAAGGACGCCGGCTGGGAACTGCCGCTGCCCGTGCTCGTGCTCGCCGGCGTGTTCTCGGGCAGGCTCGCGCCGTCCGAAGCCGCCGCGGCGACCGCGCTGTACGTGCTCATCGTCACCGTGCTGATCCGCCGCGAGATCAAGCTCGTCGAGCTGCCGCGCGTGATTCGCGAGGCGATGCTGCTGGTCGGCGCGATCCTCATCGTGCTCGGCTTCTCGCTCGCGCTGACCAACTGGCTGATCGATGCCGACGTGCCCGAGCAGCTGTTCGCCTGGCTGCAGGCCGGCATCACGAGCAAGCTCGGCTTCCTGCTCGTGCTCAACGCCTTCCTGCTCGTGTTCGGCATGCTGCTCGAAGGCTTTCCGGCGATCATCATCCTCGTGCCGCTGGTGCTGCCGATCGCGATCCACTACGGCGTCGATCCGGTGCATCTGGGCATCATCTTCCTCGCCAACCTGCAGATCGGCATCTTCCTGCCGCCGGCCGGGATGAACATTTTCATCGCTGCGGCGCGTTTCAACCGGCCGGCGACGACGATCATCCGCGCCTGCCTGCCGTTCTACGCGCTGCTGATGCTGTGCGTGTTGATCGTCACGTATTGGCCGGAGTTGTCGCTGGCGCTGGTGCGTTAAGCAAAAAAAAAACTTACCACGGATGACGCGGATAAAAGCCGATAAACACGGATAGAGCGAAAATAGAGTGAATTGCTCTATCCGTGTCATCCGTGGCAAAGCTCTTTTTAGCTGTTACTTCGACGATGATGAGGATTCGGGTTGCTTCGGCGCGCGCGCATTGATCATCAGGTCGAGGAAATTCTCGTTCGCCGTGCCGCGACCGATGCGGTCGAGCGCGATGCCGTCCATGATCTGCTTCCAGTTGTCCGGCTTCGGCCCGATCCAGTTCGACTGATCGCCGGCCAGCACGAGGTCCGCCTGCTTGCCGTCGAAGTAGATGTCGATCTGGTTGCGGCGGTCGCCGCGCGCGTGGGCGATGTACCGTGCCGGCTGCGGCGGCAGGCTCAGGAAGGTGCCCTGGTCGATCTTGCGGCAGGCGTGGTCGCCGAGCAGTTCGGCGATCGACGGAGCGATGTCGACCTGCTGGAATTTGCCGGCGACGGCGCCTTTCGCGATCGGCAATTGCGTCGCGACAACGAACGGTGTGCGCGCGAGCGCGCTGTCGCCGAAGCGCGCGAGCTCGGTCGCGGACAACGGCGTCATGCTGCGATGATCGCCGGAAATCATCAGCACGCCGTTGCGGAAGAAATCGCGTTTGCCGAGTTCGTCGTAGAGCATGCCGATCTGCTTGTCGGCGTAGCGGAACGCGCCGGTCTCGTCGAGGCTCTCGTTCTCCGGATTGACGAACGGCGGATGCGTGGACACGGTGAGGACGAAGGCCAGCCACGGCGCCGATGAATCCGCAGGCCGCGCATCGAGCCACTGCAGGAAACGCTGGTACAGCGCCTTGTCCTCGGCCGCGTTGAAGTGACGGCGTTTCCAGCCGTTGTAGAACGGCTGCTCGGCGCCCTCCCAGGAATCGAAACCGAGTTCCTTGAGCCACGTCGACTTGTCGAGGAAGCCGAGGTCGCCCGTCGTGAAGAAGTGCGTCGTGTAGCCGTGCGCGTGCACGATGTCGGGCAGCGCGCCTTCAGGACTCTCGAATCCGGCGAACGCTTCGGCGCTCTGGTAGCGGCCCAGGGTCGGGATCGGCGGCTTGCCGGTGATCATCGCGATCAGCCCGCTGTCGGTGGTGAAACCGTTGGCGATAAAGTCGGGAAACCAGGTGTTCTCCTGCGCGATCGCATCGAGGTGCGGCGTGTCGGCGCCGTCGCCGAACAGCTTGCTGTGGTACATCGACAAGGATTCGACCGCGACGATGATGATGTTCGGGCGCAGGCCGCGGCCCGCCTCGCAGACCGGCGCGGGCGGCACGTATTCCTTGCGCAGCGTGTCGGCATAGGCCGTGCTGTAATGGCGATCGACGCTGTCGGCGAGGTTGGCTGCGATGAAGTTCTGCAGCAGCGGGTAGTTGATGTACTTCATCGTCATCGGGCTCCACTGCCCGACGAGAAAACACAGGCAGGCGACGACGAAGCAGACGAGGGCGAGACGCGGGCGGCGCGGCCGCGGCAGCAGGGCGAGCACGAGCACGAGGAGTCCCGCAATCACGCCGACGGCGATCAGCTTGCCGGTGCCCGACGCAAGCAGGACATTGCCGAAACGGCCGATCGCGTCGATCTCCTTGCCGAACTTGACGATGTCCAGCCAGTACAGGTGCTGGACCAGCGTCTTGAGCAGGACCGCGTCGAGCGCGTAGGCGAGCAGCAGCAAGGCGCTGAGCAGCAGCCAGGGCAATTGCAGCCAGTAGCGCGCGGTCAGCAGCGACAGGCCGGTGAAGGCGAGCAGCAGGGCGAGGATGCTCGCGTCCTGCTGGATCGCGGTCGCCCCCATGCACCACGGGCAGTCGGCCAGGCCGGTGGTGATGCCGACGAGCGCAAGGCCGCGCAGGCCGAACAGGATCAGCAGGAAAACGACGAGAATCGCCGCACCGGCCAGGCCCTTGCGCCGCGAATCCTTCGCGGTGGCGGAGCGGAATGCGGAATAGGGCTTGGGCATCGGAACCTGAGGGCAGCGGACGGGTCGACACGGCTGCACTGGCAAAAATCCCATGCGGCGCCGCGGGCAAATCGGTATAATAACGGGTTTACCGGCTTGGGCTTCCCCCACACCCATGCGCATCCTTACCGAAGCTTTGACCTTCGACGACGTCTCGCTCGTTCCCGCCTACTCGAACGTACTGCCGCGCGACGTTTCCCTGGCCACGCGCCTGACCCGCAACATCCAGCTCAACGTCCCGATCCTTTCGGCCGCGATGGACACCGTGACCGAAGCGCGGCTCGCGATCACGATGGCGCAATGCGGCGGCATCGGCATCATCCACAAGAACATGGCGATCGAACAGCAGGCCGCCGAAGTGCGCCTGGTGAAGAAGTTCGAGGCCGGCGTGATCCGCGATCCGATCACGGTGAAGCCGACCACCTCGATCCGCGACGTGCTCAAGCTGGTGCGCGCGAACAACATCTCCGGCGTGCCCGTCGTCGACGGCGACAAGCTCGTCGGCATCGTCACGAGCCGCGACCTGCGTTTCGAGAAGGAGCTCGACGATCCGGTCAGGAACATCATGACCAAGCAGGACAAGCTGGTCACCGTGAACGAGGGCGCGAGCGAGGACGAAGTGCTGCGCCTGCTGCACAAGCACCGCATCGAGAAGGTGCTCGTCGTCAACGGCGGCTTCGAGCTGCGCGGCCTGATCACGGTCAAGGACATCCAGAAGGCGCACGACAATCCGAACGCGGCCAAGGACCGGCACGAGCGCCTGCGCGTCGGCGCGGCGGTCGGCACCGGCGGCGACACCGAGGAGCGCGTCGGCGCGCTCGTCGATGCCGGCGTCGACGTGATCATCGTCGACACCGCGCACGGCCATTCGCAGGGCGTGCTCGACCGCGTCAACTGGGTCAAGAAGAACTTTCCGCAGTTGCAGGTCATCGGCGGCAACATCGTCACGGGCGATGCGGCGAAAGCGCTGGTCGATGCCGGCGCGGATGCGGTCAAGGTCGGCGTCGGTCCCGGTTCGATCTGCACGACGCGCATCGTCGCCGGCGTCGGCGTCCCGCAGATTTCCGCGGTATCGATGGTCGCCGAGGCGATCAAGGACAGCGGCGCCTGCCTGATCGCCGACGGCGGCATCCGCTACTCGGGCGACATTGCCAAGGCCCTGACCGCGGGCGCGAACTGCGTCATGATCGGCGGCATGTTCGCCGGTACCGAGGAAGCGCCCGGAGAAGTCGAGCTTTATCAGGGACGTAGCTACAAGTCCTATCGTGGAATGGGATCCTTGGGCGCGATGCAGAAGGGCTCCAAGGACCGCTATTTCCAGGACGAGGCCGACCCCGACAAGCTCGTGCCCGAGGGCATCGAAGGCCGCGTGCCGTACCGCGGCCCGCTGCGCTCGATCATCCACCAGTTGTCGGGCGGCCTGCGCTCGGCGATGGGTTACGTCGGCTGCGCGACCGTCGACGAGATGCGCGCCAAGCCGCAGTTCGTGCGCATCACCAGCGCCGGCGTGCGCGAGTCGCACGTGCACGACGTGGCGATCACCAAGGAAGCGCCGAACTATCGGATGGATTGATCGGTCGATATGACCAAAGACCCGATTTCGGAAATACGTATCGACGCTGAGAGGCGATTGTGCATAAAGCCTCAGTCGGCGTCGTTTCCTTATGTCTATCGAGAGGCCATGGAGGTCAATTGGGACAGCGACGCACGCTCGTTGAATTCGCCAGCACCTCGCGAGTGGAGCTATGCCCGCTGGTTTTCCCAGATTGTTGATGCAGCACGAGCGCAAGGCGTCGAACTGCTCATAACTGAAAGAACTCAGTGGATTGACGTTCCTGCCGGCACCAAAGCAGAAATCCTCACGCAAGTCGACGCCCAATACTGCGAGCATGGCTGATCTCCATACCGACAAAGTTCTCATCCTCGACTTCGGCGCGCAGTACACGCAATTGATCGCGCGGCGCATCCGCGAGATCGGCGTCTACTGCGAGATCTGGGCTTGGGACCACGATCCGGCCGAGATCGCCAAATTCGGCGCCAAGGGCATCATCCTTTCCGGCGGCCCCGAATCGACCACGCTGGCCGGGGCGCCGAAGGCGCCGCAGCAGGTGTTCGACGCGGGGCTGCCGATCCTCGGCATCTGCTACGGCATGCAGACATTGGCGGCGCAGCTCGGCGGTGCGACCGAGGCGGCCGATGCGCGCGAATTCGGCCATGCCGAGGTCGAGATCGTCGCCAAGGACGCGCTGTTCGGTGGCTTGAGCGATCATGCCGGCCAGGCGAAGCTCGATGTCTGGATGAGCCACGGCGACCATGTCGCCAAGGCGCCGCCGGGCTTTACGATCACGGCCGTGACCGACCGCATCCCGGTCGCCGCGATGGCAAATGAAGACAAGCGCTGGTACGGCGTGCAGTTCCATCCCGAAGTCACGCACACGAAGCAGGGCATGGCGCTGCTGCGCCGCTTCGTCGTCGACATCTGCGGCTGCGCGACGCTGTGGACCGCCGCCAACATCATCGACGACCAGATCGCGCGCGTGCGCGATCTGGTCGGCAGCGACGAGGTGATCCTCGGTCTGTCGGGCGGGGTCGACTCCTCGGTCGTCGCCGCGCTGCTGCATCGCGCGATCGGCAAGCAGCTGACCTGCGTCTTCGTCGACACCGGCCTGTTGCGCTGGCAGGAAGGCGACCAGGTCATGGCGATGTTCGCCGAGCATATGGGCGTCAAGGTGATCCGCGTGAATGCGGCGGAGCGTTATTTCGCCAAGCTCGAGGGCGTCAGCGATCCCGAAGCCAAGCGCAAGATCATCGGCAATCTCTTCGTCGAAATCTTCGACGAGGAATCGCACAAGCTCGCCAATGCGAAGTGGTTGGCCCAGGGCACGATCTACCCCGACGTGATCGAGTCCGCCGGCAGCAAGACCGGCAAGGCCCACGTCATCAAGAGCCACCACAACGTTGGCGGCCTGCCCGAGGACATGAAGCTTGGCCTCGTCGAACCACTGCGCGAGCTGTTCAAGGACGAGGTGCGCCGCCTCGGTGTCGAACTCGGCCTGCCGCGCGCGATGGTCTACCGCCATCCGTTCCCGGGTCCCGGTCTCGGCGTGCGCGTGCTCGGCGAAGTGAAGCCCGAATACGTCGAGCTGCTGCAGCGCGCCGACGCGATCTTCATCGAGGAGTTGCGCACGGCTGATCTCTACGACCGGGTCAGCCAGGCCTTCGCCGTGTTCCTGCCGGTCAAGTCGGTCGGCGTCGTCGGCGACGCGCGCGCCTACGAGTGGGTCGTCAGCCTGCGCGCGGTCGAGACGATCGACTTCATGACCGCGCATTGGGCGCATCTGCCCTACGATTTTCTCGGCAGAGTTTCAAATAGAATTATCAATGAATTACGCGGTATTTCTCGCGTGGTTTACGATATCAGCGGCAAGCCGCCCGCGACGATCGAGTGGGAGTGACGGGGCGGATACCCGTGGGATAGGGCAGCATTGAATTGCATTGGATCGACGAAGTGGCGTAGAGCCGCTCGAATCTCCCGATCATCTCCTTCACGCTGCAGCGCGTCCTCTGGTCGACGCCTCTGCTTCATGCAGATAGGTCGTGAATCCATCTTTCGCCGGCGAAACGGCGTTGAGCAGCATGAGGGCACTGACCTGCCCGCGATGACCGGTACCGTGATTGATCACGTGCATGAGCATCTCCTCGCGGGACATGCGGCCCGGCGCGCCGTCCGTGAACACGAAGTCGATCCGTTCCGCCAAAGCATCGCGATCTAGTCCGGACACGTACTTGATGTACTCCTGATCGGTCGTTCTGATGTCTGCAGCCAGGTCCTCCAGCGCCGGCAGCTCGTCCAGGTTGGCGGACGTGTAGGGATGAGCCTTTCGTTGCAGGTGCGCGGCGAAGATCCGGTCGACGACATGGCTGTGGCTCAGGGCCTTGGTGGCCAGCCTGGTAATGGTGAATCGTCGCCAAGCCCCGAGCCCGGCCAGCGCGGTCAGCAGTTCGTCGTTTGCCCAAGCTTTGTATCTGAACAGGTACTGCAAGGTGTCGTGCATGCCGGGGTCTCCGCGGTGATTTGTGCGCTGCGCGGATTGCGCAAGGTACTGTCGTCTCATTTCGATGCCGAACAGAATACGAGCGATAATTCGTTTTTGATACTCGCATTGGCGGGGACGGAAAATGGCGCGCAAACCGCTCACAGAACCCAGGAAAACAGCCTCCCAGGAGCGCTCGCGCGCGACGGTCGACGCGCTGATCGACGCGACTGCTCGCATTCTGGTCAAGGAAGGCTTCGACAAGGCCAGCACCAACCGCATCGCGGAAGTGGCGGGGGTGAGCGTCGGCTCTCTCTATCAATACTTCCCCGGCAAGGAGGCGCTCGTTGCCGCCGTCGTCGAACGCCACCAGCAGGAGATCATGCAAACTTTTCGCGAAGGGGTGGCGGGAATCCTGGCCCAGCCGTTGGAGAAGGCGATACGCCAGATCGTCGCTGTCGCGGTCAAGGCACACCGCGTCGATCCCAAGCTGCACCATGTCGTCGCGGAACAGATTCCACGCGTGGGCAAGCTCGAGAAGCTGGCAACCTTCAATGGCGAAAACTACACCTTGTTCAGGACATATCTCGAGAGCCACCGGCACGAACTCCGCGTCGACGACCTGGAGCTAGCAACCTTTGTATGTGTGACCTCGATCGAGGCATTGACGCATAACGCCGTGCTTCACTATTCCAAGGCGTTTCCGGATGAGACGATGGAAGCGCTCGTCGACGAGAGCGCGCGCCTGGTGACCGGATATCTGAAGGCTAGCTAGGCGATCAGCCGCGCGCCGACCGCCGCGAGCGCGGTGCCCAGGATCGGGCGCAGGATCCGGTCCGGCACGAACGTGGCCAGCTGGCTGCCGATGACGATGCCGGGCAGCGATCCCAACAGCAGCGACACGAGCAGCGTCCAGTCGATGCTGCCGAGATACCAGTGGCCGATGCCCGCGACGAGGGTCAGCGGCACGGCGTGGGCGATATCGGTGCCGACGAGGCGGGCCGACGGCGTCTTCGGGTAAAGCAGCAGCAGCGCGACCATGCCGAGCGCTCCCGCGCCGACCGACGACAGCGACACGACCGCGCCGAGTACGACGCCGAGCACGATCGTCAGGCGCTGAACCTGCCGTTCCTGCAAGCCCTCGGCGACATGCGCGAACCGGGCGAGAATGCGGCCGCGGAAGACGAGGCTGATCGCGGTGAGGATCAAGGCCACGCCGAGCACGGCGCCGATGAGGCGGTCGGTGCCCTGGCCGCTGCGGTCCAGATGCTGGAGCAAAAAGATCATCGCGGTCGCGGCGGGAAGGGAACCGCTGGCCAGGCGCCCGACGATGCGCCAGTCGACCGTCGCGTTGCGGCCATGCACGAACGTGCCGCAGGTCTTGGTGAGCGCGGCGTAGAGCAGGTCCGTGCCCACTGCCGTGGCGGGATTGAAGCCGAAAACGACCACGAGTAGCGGCGTCATCAGCGAGCCGCCGCCCACGCCGGTGAAGCCGACGAGCACGCCGACCACGAGGCCGCACAGGGTGTACATCGCGTTGTTGGAATGCAGGTCCATCGCACAAGGCATCGCAGCGCTTATTCGCGTGAGTCATACTCATGCAGCCGGGCGATCGCGGCCAACAACGCGCGGGAATTTGCATATGCCGCCGCGTGCTTTCTGCGTCGCGAACGACTTTTCGAGAATCGGAAAACCCCATGAAAGCCACAGGCTATTTCCAATCGCTGCCGATCGGCCATGAGGAAGCGCTGCTCGACCTCGAGGTCGGCGAACCCGTGCCGGGCGATTTCGACCTGCTCGTCGAGGTCAAGGCCGTTTCGGTCAACCCGATCGACACGAAGGTGCGCATGCGCGCGGCGTCGACCGACGGCCAGCCGCGCATCCTCGGCTGGGACGCGGCCGGCATCGTGCGCGCGACCGGGGCGAAGACGAGCAAATTCAAACCGGGCGACCGGGTCTGTTACGCGGGCGACGTGACCCGCGCGGGCAGCAACAGCGAACTGCAACTGGTCGACGAGCGCATCGTCGGGCCGATGCCGGCCAGTCTGGGCTATGCCGCCGCGGCCGCGCTGCCGCTGACTTCGGTCACCGCCTGGGAACTGCTGTTCGACCGGCTCAAGGTGCAGACCGCCGATCCGACGCGCGACAACACGCTGCTCGTGATCGGCGCGGGCGGCGGAGTCGGCTCGATCCTCGTGCAACTGGCGAGCCGGCTGACCGGCTGGACCGTGATCGGCACGGCGTCGCGCGACGCGACGCGCGACTGGGTGCGCGAGCTCGGCGCGCATCACGTGATCGATCACGCCAAGCCGCTGGCCGAGGGCTTGAAGGCGATCGGCATAGGGCAGGTCAGTGCCGCGATCGGCATCACGCACACCGACGACTATCTCGGCCAGCTCGTCGACATTCTCGAAGCGGAAGGCCAGTTTGCGCTGATCGATGATCCGAAATCGCTCGACGTGCTCGCGTTCAAGCGCAAGTCGTTGTCGCTGCACTGGGAGTCGATGTTCACGCGTTCGACGTTCCGCACGCCGCAGTTCGCGCGCCAGGGCGAGATCCTGCGCCGCATCGCGCAGCTCGTCGACCGCGGCGTGATCCGCTCCACCGTCGCCGAGCGCTTCGGCGCGATCAACGCGGCCAACCTCAAGCGCGCGCACGCGCTGCTCGAAAGCGGCGGCTCGCGTGGCAAGATCGTGCTCGAAGGGTTTTGACGGCGCCGGCGGTCGCGCGCGATCATGCCGCGCATGACCACCGACGAAATCGCAGCAATACCCGCATTCACTGCCGACGATGAACGCCACATGCGCCGCGCGCTCGAACTCGCCGCGCATGCGCGCGACGCGCACGAGGAAGTGCCGGTCGGCGCCGTGCTCGTGCGCGACGGCGCGATCATCGGCGAAGGCTGGAACCGCAGCATCAGCGGCAGTGACGCGACCGCGCACGCCGAAATCGTCGCGCTGCGCGACGCGGGTGCGCGCGAGGGCAACTATCGCCTGCCGGGATCGACGCTGTACGTGACGCTGGAGCCCTGCGTCATGTGCGCGGGCGCGATCGTGCACGCACGCGTCGAACGCGTCGTCTACGCCGCGGCCGATCCGAAGACCGGCGCGGCCGGCAGCGTCTTCGACACGCTGATCTCGCCGCTGCACAACCATCGCGTCGCCGTTGCCGGCGGCCTGCTCGGCGAGGAGGCCGGCGCTATGCTGCGCGCCTTCTTCCGCGAGCGCCGTGGCTGAGCGATCACGGCGGATTGGGAAATTTCAACAAAGCCTGAGCTAGGCTGCGATTCCCAGTCGATGCGGAGGAGGAGGGGAACCATGCACGGCACCAGACGTCACCCGAAATTCCACAAGGCGCTCGCGCCCGATACGAAGAAGCAGAACAAATCGCACTGGCCCGAATGGGTGATCGGCAGGTCGATGATGGACAAGGCGATGAAGTCCATCATCGCGCGCGTGAATCTCGAGCGCGGCTACGACATTCCCTACCTTGCCGGCTACAGCCTCGACGGGCATACGATCTTCATCGACCGGCACATGCCGAAGAGCTTCGTCTACCGCAAACGGCGCGTGTACACCGACCGTTTCCTGATCGTGCACGAGGCGGTGGAGAAGTCGCTGATCCAGTTGCTCGGCATGCACTATCTGACTTCGCACCAGATCGCCTTGCACGCCGAACAGGCCGCGGTACGCGCCGAGGGCATCACCTGGGACGCCTACAACGAATTCATGGAGGAATACATCAAGGCGATCGGCGACGAAAAACTCAGCAAGGTGCCGGACAACCTCGACCTGACGCCATACGTCGACTTCCACGACGCCGCGGAGTTGAAACAGATGCGCGCCAATACGGTACCCGGCCCGATCTCCAAGCCCAGGCACGCAGTGCATATCGCCGGGTTGTAGGCCTCTTCGAGGCTTCCTTTGCCGTCATTCCCGCGAGAGCGGGATAGGTTTTTTTGCGCAACGCGGGGGCGCGCAAGGCACGCTCCCGCAATGCGTTCGCGCGGTGACGATCCGTATCGAGCCTAGTCTTTCGAAAACACCACGCGGACACTGCGTCGGCCAAGTACCCGAGCGAGGTCGACGGGATCTTCCACTCGACCCAGACGCGTGTAGGAATAAGACGAACGGAATGTCTCGTAGAAAACTACCACCGTGCTCGACCCGTAGAGCATCAGATCGCCGTTGTGGATCGTCCCGGGCCGGCTGGCGTCGGTGGGCAGTGCCTTCGGCAAGTCGACATGCTTTTCGTTGCCGTTGAGCTCGGCCATGTCCAGCGTCAACGGGAACCGGGTGGCGAACGCCCGGGCGGCGTCGGTGTCGGCCAAGGTGATGGCGAAGCGGTGTTCGCCGACGGTCATCCACATATTGGCTTTCTCCGGGTTGGCGGATGCCACCGCGGCATCCTGGGCAACAGCGACAGGCGCCTCGGGCTGGCTGGCGCTACCTATGCTCAGCACCAAGAGGCCCAGTACCAAGCCGATGGAACGACGGGAACACAAGGTCATCGCACAGTTCCTTGACAGGTGCGCCGCTCAGACAGCTTGCCGCAATTATGCTCGCGAAGTCAGCAGGGACAGCAAGGCCGCGAGCAGCAACACGATCGCGCTTGCCACGAAGGTGCTCTCGTAGCCGCTGCTGTCGAACAGCACCCCGCCCACGGTGGAACCCAGGGCGGTGGCCAGCTGGATCACCGCCACCATCAACCCGCCGCCTGCTTCGGCATCTTTGGGCAGGGCCTGCGCGATCCAGCTCCACCAGCCTACCGGGGCCGAGGTGGCCAGCAGGCCCCACACGACCAGCAGAGCTGCGACGACGCCGACCGAGGCGCCGAACGGAATCAAGGTCACGGCAATGGCCGCCATCAGGATCGGGATAACGATCAGCGTGCGGTACAGGCCGTGTCGGAGGAACGTGCCGATCAGCGCGGTGCCAATGAAACCGGCCATGCCGATCCCGAGCAGGATCAGCGACAGCGTGGACACGTTCACGTGCGCCACTGTTTCCAGGAATGGCCGCACATACGTGAACAACGCGAACTGCCCCATGAAGAACGCGCCGCAGGCCGCCATGCCGAGCGCGACCGATCGATTCTTGAGGAGGCGGAACACGTTGCCGGAGCCCGTCGCGCGCTCCGCGGTCATGTTCGGCAAGCTCATCCACTGCCAGACGAGGGTGATGGCGGCTACCGGCACCAGGCAAAAGAATGCGCCGCGCCAGCCGATGACCGAGCCCAGATAGCTGCCCAGCGGCGCGGCGATGACCGTGGCCAGCGCATTGCCGCCATTGAAGATGGCCAGGGCACGCGGCACCTGCGCGGCCGGCACCAGACGCATGGCTGTGGCCGCGGACATGGACCAGAAGCCGCCGATCACGATGCCGATGAGCGCGCGGCCCGCCATGTAGATCAGGTAGTTCGGTGCCAGCGCGACGACGGCGCCGGAAACCGCCATCAGGCCGGTCAACCCCAGCAGCAGGGTCTTGCGGTTCATGTTGCCGGCCAAGGCGGAGATGGACAGGCTCGTGAACACCGCGAACGCGCCCGAGATGGCGATGCCGTATCCCGCCCAGCCTTCGCTGACGCGCAGGTCGGCAGCCATCGGCGTCAGCAGGCTGACGGGCATGAACTCGGATGCGATCAGCGCGAACACGCACAGCGTCATCGCGAACACGCCACCCCAGTGGGCGGGTCGCGCCGCGACTTCGTTCGGTCCGGTGCCGGCCTGGGCACCTGTCGGGAGGGTCATGGTGTCGTTTTGCATGGTGGTCGGGAAAACAAGCCGCGCCGCACACGGGCGAACGCAGCCGTGGGTCGATTTCAGTCCTGGCCGATTTGCGCCATCTGCCGCGCATCCATGCGGCCGCCGTAGATCTCGAGTCGGGCCAGGCCCGTCTCGATCTCGCGAAGATCGGCCGGCGAGAGTGGCACGTCGATCGCGCCCAGATTCTCGCGCAGGTGCTCCAGGTTGCCGGTGCCGGGGATCGGAACAATCCACGGCTTCTGCGCCATCAGCCATGCCAGCGCGACCTGGGCAGGCGTTGCGTTCTTTTTGGCACTGAACGTCCTCAGGAAGTCGATGATGGTCTGATTGTTCTTCATGACGAGGGGACTGAAGCGCGGAAACGTCGCGCGCAGGTCGTTCTTCGGGTCCATGCTGGACTGAACGTCCAGCTTCATTGTCCCGGGCAGGAAGCCCTGTCCCAGCGGTCCCCACGGCACGAAGCCGATGCCCAGTTCCTCGCAAGTCTGCAGCACGCCGTTGTGTTCAGGGGCCCGGTCGATCAGCGAATATTCGGTCTGGATCGCCGTTACCGGCTGGACCGCATGCGCGCGGCGAATGGTTCTTGCGCTCGGCTCGGACAGGCCGAAGTGCAACACCTTGCCTTGCCGGATCAGGTCCTTGACCGTGCCGGCCACGTCCTCGATCGGCACGGTCAGATCGACGCGGTGCTGGTAGTAGAGGTCGATGCGGTCGGTCTTCAGGCGCTTGAGCGACTCCTCGACCACGCGGCGGATGCGCTCCGGCCGGCTGTCCAGCCCGTTCGTGCCGTCGATCTTGAAGCCGAACTTGGTGGCGATTTTGACCTGGTCGCGGACGGGTGCCAGCGCTTCGCCGACCAGTTCCTCGTTGACGTAGGGACCGTAGACTTCGGCAGTATCGAAAAACCGGACGCCGTGCTCATAGGCGTCGCGAATCACGCGGATGCCCTGGGCCCGGTCCACGCCCGGACCGTAGTGGCCGCCGCTGAGGCCCATGTTGCCGAAGCCCAGCTCCGATACTTCGAGACTACCCAGCTTTCGGGTTTTCATCTTGCCGCCTCCAATGGGCTGCGCAGATGGGACGACGGCAGGGGTCGCCGATGACGCTGCCGCAGCGGGCAGTGCCGCCGCCACGGTGGCAGCGCCCGCCATTTTCAGAAAGCGGCGGCGGTCGGGAGTCGACGCGGTGTCGTGATGCGTGCTCATGTTCTCGTCTCCGAAGCGATTTCGGGAGAGATTGTGGTCCCGCAATCGGCCCGCAACTAGATACTTATTAGTGAATGTGTATATTAGTAATGCTAATCAATAAATTTGCCAGACTACGACCATGGCCAAGACCAGAACCAGCCTCAACGACCTGCTCGCTTTCGTCACCGTGGCCCGCGAGGGCAGCTTCACCCGTGCCGCCGCGCAGTTGGGCGTCACCCAGTCGGCCGTGAGCCAGGCCGTGAACGGACTGGAGTCGCGCATGGACATCCGCCTGCTCACGCGCACCACGCGCAGCGTCGCGGCCACGCCCGCCGGCGAGCGGTTGATGCGCGCGATCGGCCCGCGCATCGACGAGATCGAGGCGGAGCTCGACGCCGTCACCGAGTTGCGCGACAAACCCGCCGGCACGGTGCGCATCACGAGCGGCGACCACGTGCTGCGCACCACGCTGTTGCCGAAGCTCACGCCGATCATGCGCGCGTATCCGGACGTCAACATCGAATTCGATGTCAATTACGGACTGCGCGACATCGTGGCCGATCGCTTCGACGCCGGCGTCCGCTTCGGCGAGGCGATCGACAAGGACATGATCGCGGTGCCGATCGGACCCAGGCTGCGCATGGCGGCGGTGGCTGCTCCCGACTACTGGGCTCGGCATCCGCTGCCGAAGTCGCCACGCGACCTGGTCGACCATCGTTGCATCAACATCCGCTTCCCCACCCACGGCGGCCTCTATGTCTGGGAATTCGAGCGCGCTGGCCGCGAGCAGAACGTGCGCGTGGCGGGCCAGGTGGTGTTCTCCGCGACTCATCACATCGTGGCGGCAGCGCTCGATGGCCTCGGCGTCGCCTTCCTGCCCGAGGACGAGTTCGCGCCGCACATCGTGGAGGGGAGGTTGGTGCAAGTGCTCAGGAACTGGTGCCCGCCGTTCCCGGGTTATCACTTGTACTATCCAAGCCGCCGGCAACCCTCGCCGGCGTTCCGGCTGGTGCTGGATGCGCTGCGCGTGTGAGGGCATCGAGCGGTCGTCTGCTTGGGTCGGTTCGCGCCCGACGTCCACTCCCGGTCCTATTCCGCCGGATTGATCTGATTTCTTTCCGGGCCAGGGCGTTTGGCCAATTTGCGTTGCAGCGAGCGGCGGTGCATGCCGAGCAGGCGTGCGGCGGCGGAGATATTGCCGTTGCAGTCCTGCATGGCCTGGGCGATGTGTTCCCACTCCAGGCGACTGAGCGGCATCATCGTTTCCGGTTCTTCGGGAACATCGTCCGCGTCATCGAGCGCGCGCAGCAGTGCTTCGGCAGTGACGGGTTTGGGCAGGTAGTTGTTGGCGCCGCGCTTGATCGCATCGACGGCGGTCGCGACGCTGGCGTAACCCGTGACCAGGATGATCTGCATGTCCGCACGCAAGGCGCGCAGCGGCGCAATCAGCGCGAGTCCGGATTCCTGCTTGAGTTTGAGATCGAGCAAGGCGAAGTCGGGCACCTCGGCGCGTGCCAGTTCTAGCGCCGCGGCGATGTTCGGCGCGATGCGCAAACGGACACCGCGGCGTTCGAGCGAACGCTGCAATATGCGCGAATAAACCTCATCGTCGTCGACGAGCAGGCCGTTCATTGCGGAACCCCTTCGTGGGTCAAGGGCAATCGGAAGCTCACCCGGGTTCCACCCCCGACCGCGTTCCGGATGGACAGATCGCCGTTCAAGCGCTCGACCGTCGCGTGGGACAGGGCCAGACCGACGCCGAGTCCCTCCGGTTTGCTGCTGTCGAACAGACGCCGCGGCAGCAAAGGCTTGTCGGCATCGAAGCCGCGCCCAAAATCGCGCACATCACCACAAAGCACTCTCTCGTTCGTCCGTATATGCAAGCTCACCCGCGATTCGTCAGCCGCCTCGCTTGCATCGGCGGCGTTGTTGAGCAGCGCCTGCAGCAGATGGCCGATGCCCGGATCGAGACTCACGCCGGGATAGTCCTCGACCACGCCGCTGCGTTCCAGCGCAATCGTCGGGCGCAGCAGTTGCCAGCGTTCGACGACGCGGTCGATGCATTCGGTCAGCGTCGATCCCTCCATGGCACCGCTTGCAGGCAAAGCCAGTTCGCGTACGCGGTCGCGGCACGCGTTGACCAGCGTCGCCATCGTTTGCCAGTCCTCGTACTGTGGCGTTTCGCCGAGCCGTTGCCGATCGAGTTGGTCCTCCAGCAGCAAGGTCAGTGCGCCGAGCGGCGTATTGAGTTCGTGCGCGACCGAAGCCGCATGCGTCGCCAGCGCGACAATACCCTCGCGACGTGCGAACTGCTCGCGCAACCGCGCCAGTTCCGTTTCGCGCTCGCGCAACCCGCGCGCGAGCCTCGTCAGGAACAGCGTCACGAGAATCGCGGAGATGATGAAATTGACCGCCATGCCCCACAGGTGCAGATCGAGCGCCGTTCCAAACGCGCCAAGCACATGCGGAAGCGGTCGGCCCAAGGCGGTTGACAGGCCGTAACCCGCCCCGCACAGGATCGCCGTCGCAACCACCCAGCGCGGAGGCAATGCGATGGCGACCATGGCGATCGGCAACAGGAACAACGACGTGAACGGGTTCATGGCGCCGCCGCTCCAGCCGATCAACCATGCGAGAACGATGACGTCCACCGCGATCTGAGCCAGAACCTGCCACTCGTCGAACCGGCTGGCGCGGGCGGCATGCCAGGTCGCCCACACGTTGAATACGAACAACAGCCCGATGGCCGGCCACAGCATGCGCGTTTCGATCGGTACGCCGAGAAGATCGACAGCGAGGACGACGGTGACGCCTTGGCCGATCACGGCGAACCAACGCAGGATCGCGAGGTTGCGCAACAGACTGGGGGGAAGATCGCTCATCGGTTTAATTTACGACGAATCGCGCCGCGCGCGACCGCGACGTGGGGTCGCATCGATCGCGCAGAAAGGAACATTGAACCTTTGCGCATACATGATGACATAGGGGGGATGCGACACTCGGTCATCTTCGAGGGGTGTTGGTTTGTTTCTGATAATTCCCGCCCCGCGCTTCCTAGGCGCCGTCGGATGGTTGCGATCAGGGATGCATATTCCCGCAGGCTCGCCTTGTCATCTGCGTCGAGCAGCCGGAAGCCTGTTAGCGAAACAAGGAAAAGCGATGACCGAGGCACACAGCATATCGGACGAGCAGCACCAGGAAGATGTGCGGCCTGCGCGCAACGACAAGCTCGAAGTGGGCTGCTATTCCTTCGGCGCATTTGTACTGTTCTGCACGGCTTTGCTGCCGCGCGCGGCATTGGCGCTGGAAGACGGAGGGTCCACGACATTGGGAGAAGTCGTCGTCACCGCTACGCGCGATGCCCGCGCACTCTCCGAGGTACCGGCGAGCGTCAGCGTCATCACGCGCGAGGAGATCGCGAACACGCCCGCGCAGTCGCTCGACGACATACTGCGTCGGGTGCCATCCCTCGACGTCCCGATCTCCGCGTCGTACCAACTGCACCCGACCGCCGACAACGTGTCGATGCGCGGTCTGGGCGGCATCCGGGCGCTGGTCCTGCTCGATGGCGTGCCGCTCAATGATCCGTTCTTCGGTTACGTGCAGTGGAACCGGGTGCCGCTCGAGAGCGTCGATCGCGTGGAGGTGGTCCGCGGCGGGGGCGCCGCCCTGTGGGGCAACTATGCGATGGGCGGCGTGATCAGCATCTTCACTCGCGCAGCGGACAAGGACACGCTCGTGGCCCAGGCCGGCGCCGGCAGCTACGGCACGTGGCGATCCGATGCGTATGCTGCCTACGCGGTTTCCGAAGGGGTGAAGCTTGGCATCGAAGCCTCCGCGAATCACACCGACGGATTCAACACCGCGCCTGCGGACATTCGCGGTGCCGTGAACGTGCCGACCGCTTTCACGGCGCACAACGTGGCGTTCGCCGGCACCTTTTCGCCGATTTCCACGCTGGTCGCGCACACACGGATCGACTTCCACAGCAACGAGCAGAATCTGAACAGCGTTCTCGCGTTCAACACACAACGCACCTGGACCTACAGCGCCGATGCCTCGCAACAGCTCGGCAATGCGGGTCGATTGACGGCCACGGCGTTTCGCAACGACAGTCACTTCCGCACCGACAACACCGATACGCCTCAGGGCGCAATACCGGGGCAGGCTGAGTTCGTTCAGAACCGTCACCTCACACCTGTTCACGACACCGGCGGCTCGCTCGTGTGGTCGAACGAGTTCGCCGGCGTGCTGCGCTCCGCGTCGGTCGGTGTGGACTATCACGAAATCGACGGTCGCGACATCGCCTACATATTCGACGACGCCGAAACGCAAATCCGCACGGACATCGGCCGCGGCAAGCAGCGCTTCGTCGGCGAATTCGCGCAGGTCAGCCTGCGGCCTGTCGAACCGCTGGAGCTGCTGGCCAGCGCGCGCCACCAGTCGTTCGACAACTTCGATGCATTCGACGGCGCCCCGGGTGGCTTGGGCGCGGTACCCGATCAGAGTGCGTCCAGCGTCGATCCGCGTCTTTCGCTGCGCTGGGCGGCCACGAACGAGATCGCCGTGCGTGCGGCGGCGTACAAGGCGTTCCGCGCACCGACGCTGGACAACCTGTATCGCGCGTTTGCCACGCCGTCCGGCATCTTCTTCGGCAATCCCGCGCTGAAGCCCGAGGAACTGAACGGCGGCGAGATCGGTTTCGACGTGAATCGCGGCGCAT
Source organism: Pseudomonadota bacterium (assembly GCA_018240505.1). Classification (GTDB taxonomy): domain Bacteria; phylum Pseudomonadota; class Gammaproteobacteria; order Xanthomonadales; family Rhodanobacteraceae; genus Rudaea. The sequence goes on along the minus strand of JAFEFQ010000234.1, from coordinate 30,337 downwards.
TGCGAACGCAGGTGACCGCGTACACGAACACGGTCAAGAACCTGATCACGTTCGCACCGCTGGAGCCGAACCAGCTTCCGCCCGGATTCTTCTTCGGTACGCGCAACATCAATGCGGGCCGTGCGCGCAGCCGTGGCATCGAGGGAGAAGCCGATTGGGCTGTCGACGCTGCATGGAGTCTGCGCGCCGGGTATACCTTTGCCGACAGCACGATCACCGAGAGCAGGCTCGATGCGGCCAGCGTCGGAAAACAGCAAGGCGGGATTCCCCGTCATCGCCTCAGCGCGGGGCTGACCTACACCGCGGCAAACGGCTTGACCATCGCTCCGCAAATACGCTGGCTGTCGCAGAGTTGGGGCGACAACGACAATACGCTGCCGGTGGATGCGCACTTTGTCGCCGACCTCTCGGTGAGCTATCCGTTCACGTCGACGCTGCGTGGTTTCGTGCGGATCGAAAACCTTGCTGATCGCCGCTATGTTGCCGACAACAGCGGCTTCGAGCCGTTGCGTCTCGGTACGCCGTTCAGTGCATTTGCGGGACTGCGCTGGGAGTTGCGATGACGCGGGCTGCCGACTCCGGCGACGCGGTACGCGCAAGTTCGTTGTATCGCGCCGTATGGCGCTGGCATTTCGTCGCCGGACTGCTCGTCCTGCCCGTGCTCGTGCTGCTCGCGGTTACCGGTGGCCTTTACCTGTTCAAGCCCGAGCTCTCGATCATCTGCTCTATCGCCCGCTCGTGGACGTGCAGGCGCGTACCGCGCCGCGGGTATCGGCCGCCACCTTGGTCGAGAACGTCGAACGCGGGCTCGGCGGCAAGGTGCTGCAGCTCACGCTGTCCGAGCGGGCGGACGAATCGGTGCGCCTGCTCGTGCGCGAGCACAGCGGACAAGCGCTGTCCGCGTTCGCCGATCCGTACGATGGCCGCTTGCTCGGTGCCATTCACTACGGTGGCATCATGCAGGTGGTGCGCAAGCTTCACAGCCTGCAGCTCTTCGGCTTCTGGGCGAGTTCCATCGTGGAGATCGCCGCGGGTTGGGCAATCGTGCTGGTCGGCACCGGCGTATTTCTGTGGTGGCCGCGCGGGCGTGGCGGCGGAGTCCTCCGCGTGCGCGGCAGGCCCGCGCAGCGCATGTTCTGGCGGGACCTGCATGCCGTCACCGGCGCGTTCACGGCGGTCGTGATCCTGTTCCTTGCCGTGACCGGGATGCCTTGGTCGATGTTCTGGGGCGATCACGTGCAGAACTGGGTCGCCGCGGCGAACTTGTACGAGCCGCCACCGCCCGTCAAGGTGACGCCGGGTTGGATGTTGGCGATGGATATGCCGGGCATGAGCATGCCGGGTATGGACATGCCCGCAGATGATGTAAAACCGGACCGTCCGTGGGCCTTGGAGAAGGCACCGGTTCCGGAGTCGACGCTGACATCCGATACCACCGCGCCTGACGGCGCTTCGCTGGATCGCGCGTTGGCGCAGTTCGAACGAATGGGCCTGAGGCGCCCGTTCACCGTCACCCTGCCGGAAGGATTGAAGGGTGCCTTCGTCGGCGACTACCGGCCGGACCGGGTCGAAGACAGCCGCACGATCTATCTGGACCAGTACACCGCGAAGGCTCTTGGGGATGTGGGCTTTCCGCAGTGGGGTGTCGGCGCAAAAGCGATCGAATGGGGCATCGCCGTGCACCAGGGGCAGGAGTACGGCGGGGTAAACCGCTACGTCATGCTTCTCGGCTGCATCGCCATCGTGGTGCTTGCCGTGACCAGCGTGACGATGTGGTGGAAACGCCGCCCGGCGCGAACGCTGGGCATGCCCCCGCGTCCACTCGATCCGAAGGCAGAACGCGGGCTGCTGACGATACTCATCCTCGTTGGCCTTCTGTACCCACTGGTTGGGTTGACGCTGATTCTGGCCCTTCTTGCCGAGGCAGGAATGCAGCGAGTGCAGGCGCATCGGAAATGAGAATTCCGGGTGGCCTCAAGGCCGCCGCGCGATTTCCGTGCGTTGACCGGCCCAGGGCTCTGTCATGTCAACCGGATGATGCCAAAGAAAAAACCGCGCCGTAGCGCGGTTTGAATGATGTCGCGGCGTGCCGCTCTATTGGAATTGGCGTCCCCAGGGGGATTCGAACCCCCGTTACCGCCGTGAAAGGGCGATGTCCTGGGCCTCTAGACGATGGGGACGCCGAGAAAACCTTGGGCTTGCACGCAAACCCGAATTCGAAGATCAAGTGGTGGAGCTAATCGGGATCGAACCGATGACCTCCACAATGCCATTGTGGCGCTCTCCCAGCTGAGCTATAGCCCCACTTGATTCGCCCGCGGAAAGGCCAGGGATTCCGCGGGACCGGGTGAATCGGAGTCCGCCCGGCTACCCCGTTTCGGCTATGCCGATTCAGGGAGCCGCAAATTATAGCGGCAAATTTTGTTCTGAGCAAAGCCCAGTTGCGCGGTTCGTTCGATCACTTGGGTTGCGGCTTCGATCGGGCCGGCACGATGCGGGCCGCGGCCGTGAATCCGCCTCTTCGCGTCTATTTCGTCAGTCGCCGATATTGCGCCATGTGTCGCAACGCTTCGCGTTTCCTGCCGGCGTCGTCGTGCAGCAAGGACAGGTTGTAGTGCGCGTCGGCCATCTGCGGATCGCGGCGCAGCGCGGCGTGGTAGGCGCTGATCGCGTCGGCGCGGCGGCCGCGGTCTTCGAGCAATACCGCGAGGTTGAACCAGAGCAGGGCGTCGGTTCCCCGCTGTTTGATCGCCTCGCGATAGACGCGCTGCGCTTGTGCCAGGCGGCCGTGTTCGTGCAGCAGGCGTCCGAGGTTGAGCGATGCCTCGACGCGATCCGGCTCGGCCTCGATTGCGCGCTCGTACGCCTCGATCGCGGCGTCGACGTTCTCGCTTTCGAGTTTCAGCGCACGCTCGAACCAACCTTCGTCGCTGCGCTGCAACGGTTGTCGCTCGATCACGGCGAGCTTGCCCGCCTCGGGCTGACCGTCGAATGCGAGCAGATACTGGCCCGAATCCGCCTGCCAGCGGGCCTTGCCTTCGCGCACGACGACGCGGTCGGCTTCGGCGGCGATGCGCAGGCCGGAAAGCGGCATCGATTCCGGCAATTGCTTGCGCAGCTCGCGCAACGATTTGGCGATGCGGCGGTTGGAGATCTTGGCCGCGGACAGCGCCTGTGCGGTGCGCAACAGGATCAAATCCCGGAACGAAAAGCGCAACGTCCCTCGCGCACCACGCGCAGGCTCGACATATCCGGCGTCGATCAGTACGCGAATGGTGCTGCGGGTGATGCCCAGCAATTTTTCGACGTCGCCGACGCCGTATTCGTTGGGGATTTCCTTGACGGACATGAATTCACATCTCGCACCGGGGAAGACCGGTGCGCGCGGCGCGATAGGTGAGGGAGACGACTTGCACGATGCTATGCACCCGCTCGGAGGCGGTCGAACTCAGATTCATTTCCCTCGAAGGGAGAGCAAGGCAACTACTTCTTCGCGCTTTTGCGTGGGGAGGCCGCGACGGGCTCGGCGCGTTCTGCGCGCTTGGCCGGCTTGCGTGCTTTGCTCTGGTCCGCGGCAATCTTGGGCGCACCGCCTTTCTTTTCCAGGCTTGCGCGCAGCGCTTCCATCAGATCGATGACCTGGGCACCGCCTTCGGGGGCGTCGGCGAGGGTGATCTCCTGGCCGTCGACCTTCTTCTGGATCGCCGCTTCGATGCGCGCGCGCACGTCGTCGGTATAGTCGCCCGGGTTGAAGCGGTCGCTGGACTGTTGCTCGATCAGTTGCTTGGCAAGTTTCAGTTCGCCGTCGCGCACGTCGGTCGCCGGGATGTCGATGTCCTTGATCGAACGCACTTCGTCCGAGTAGAGCAATTGCTGCATGACGAGGCCGTCTTCGACCGGGCGGACCATGACGATGTACTGCTTGCCGCGCGTCGCCCAGCGGCCGAGCGCGCAGCGCCTGGATTCGCGCAGCGCCTTGGCGAACAGCGCATACGGCTTGGCTCCGCCCTTGTCGGGCGCGAGGTAATAGGCTTTGTCGAAGTAGACCGGATCAACCGCGGCGATCGGCACGAATTCGCTGATATCGGCCGCGTGCGTGCCGACCTCCTCGAGCGCCTTCATTTCCTCCGCGGTGAACATGACGTACTGGTCCTTGGCGAATTCATAGCCCTTGACCATGTCCTCGCGCGCGACCGGCACGTCTTCCTTTGCGCAAAAATACTGCTGGCGCAGGCGCGAGCCGCACTCCTTGTGCAGCAGGTTGAACGAGATCGTGCGCGAAGCCTCGGTCGCCGAGTACAACTTGACCGGAATGGCCACGAGGCCGAAGGAAATGGTCAGACTGCCTATGGAACGAGCGCCCATGATGTGCCTCCGAGGTTCAACTCCTGGCCTGCTTTCGAGCCAGCGCCGCCTGCAGATTTTGTTTGTCTTTTAAGGCGTTGCGCCAACGATCTGCGGTTTTTCCGAGCTTTTCTACCACATTCGTCAGGCGAAAGTCGAGCGGATGGGCATCGGCGAGTTCGTCCCAGGTCAGCGGCATCGACACCGGCGCGCCGGCCACGCCGCGCGGGGAATAGGCGCTGTTGAGGGTCTTGCCGCGCACGTTCATGTTGTAGTCCATGAAAATCTTGCCGGTGCGTTTGGGAATGCTCCATTCCATCGTTATGACCTTCGGGTGCGCGCGCATCAGGTGCCGGCCGACCATTTCCGATACGGTGCGTGCGGCATCGAAATCGAGCGTACGCTTGATCGGCACGAACACGTGCAACCCGGTCTTGCCCGAAGTCTTCACGATCGATTCGAGCGACATGCTTGCGAGCAACTCGCGCAGCCAGAATGCGACCTCCTTGCCTTTTTCGAACGCGACCAGGTTCAGTTCGGGCTCGTCGCCCGGCTTCTCCTTGCCCGAGTAAATGTACGGGTCGATATCGAAGACGACGTAATCGGGGTAGTTGAGGATCGAGGCTTCGAGCGATTGCAGCGACGAGCCATAGTCCGTGCCCGCCTTGGGCGCATCGGCGCCGGGCCTGGCGCGCGAGTGCCAAACGTGGAACTCGAGCGTGCCCGACTGGGCAAGCCAGAGCAGGGTGGGCAAGTTGTTGCAGAGCAGGTAGTCGTGATGCTCGTCCTTGCTGCTCGAGAACACCGTGATCGTCTCGACGAAGTCCGGTTTCTCCTGCTCCCAATGTTTCTGGAAAAAACGCTGCTTCGCGATGCCGTCGGGCATGCGGATCATCGTCAGCGGACGGTCGGCGAGGTGCGGCAGCATGTACGGTGCGACCTGAGCGAGATAGCGCAGCAGGTCGCGCTTCGTGATCGCCGGTTGTTGCAATGCCGGATCGGCGGGCCAATACACCTTGTCGAGATGGGTCAGGCGGATGCGATCACTGCCGACGGCGAGTTCGAATGCGTTCCTCTTGTTGTCGAGCTGGACGAGCAGGGCGTCGGCCGCGCTGCCTTCATCGCTGGCGCGCCTGGATTGCTTCGCCGCGCCGGGTTCGACGCGTCGAACCTTCTTCGCGTCGAGATCGGTGCGCAGGCGCAGGAAGATCGGCGCGCGCAACGATCCGTCCTCGGTCCAGCGCTGGAATTCCACTTCGACAACGAGATCCGGATCGACCCAGGTCGCGGGACCGTTGACCTCGGGCGTTTCGGTGAACGGGCAGGTCTTGCGCCGCAACGGTTCCAGCTTGCGCAGCAGCAGCGCCAGCGCCTTGTCGTCGAAGCCGGAGCCGACGTGCGAGGCATAACGCAGTTTCCTGTCCTGCCAATAACCGAGCAGCAGCGCGCCGAGTGCGGCGCGCGCGCCTTTGCCGCGCGTGTAGCCGCCGACGACGAAATCCGCGGTCTGCGTCGGCTTGACCTTGATCCACAGCGGCGAACGTTCAGCCTTATACAGGCTGTCCTTGCGCTTGCCGATAACGCCCTCGAAGCCGCTCGCGAGTGCCGCGTCGAACAGTTCCTCGCCGTCGTCCGCGGCGTGCACGAGCTGCACGAGCGGCGAGGGCAGGAGGCATTGTTCGAGATAGCGGCGGCGTTCGCTTTGCGGCGACTTGCGCAGGTCGATGCCCGCGAAGTAGAGCAGATCGAATGCGTAGAAAATCACCGCGGTCGAACGATCGGCCGCGGCGATTTCGCGCCCGGTCTTCAGCAGGGTGCGGTTTTGCAGCACGCTGAACGAAGGCTTGCCCGCGGCATCGAATGCGACGACCTCGCCGTCGAGGATCAAGCCGTCGACCTGTTGCTCCCCGAGTTCCGCAACGAGGCGCGGAAACGTTGCCGCGTAGTCCAGACCGTTGCGTGACTGCAGCCGCACGCCGCGGTGATCGACAAAGGCGAGCACGCGATAGCCATCGAGCTTCGGTTCCCAACTCCAAGCTGCGTCATTGAATGCGGCGGCGCCGATCTCGGCCTGCATCGGCTGCAGTTTGTCCGGCATCGCCGTGATCTTGCCGTGTGGTATCAGGCGCTCGGCCGGCATCCGCTGCACGGGGAGGTATTTGAGTTGGGCGACCGAGGCTCCGGACAAGGTAGAGCGATCGTGCAGCGCGGCGTCAGCGCTCGTCGCAAAACGATCCTGATGTTTGATCAGCAGCCAGTGCTTCGTTTCCTTCGTGCGCACGAGCGCGAAGGAACCTTTCAGTTTGGATCCGCGCAGGAGAAAACTCAGCTTGCCGTTCTCCAGGCCGACGCGCACGCGGCGCTCGGCCTCGGCGCGATCATGGAAAAACGTTTCGCCGCGGCGGCCGCGCGTGTCCTCGTCGGGCGAGTAGACGCCGCAGTCCCAGACGATCACTTCGCCGGCGCCGTATTGTTTGGGCGGGATCACGCCCTCGAACGAGGCGTAGTCGAACGGGTGGTCTTCGACCAGTACGGCCAGGCGTTTTTCGCTGCGATCCAGCGAAGGGCCCTTCGGCACTGCCCATGACTTGAGCACGCCATCGCATTCCAGGCGCAGGTCGTAGTGCAGCTGCCGCGCAGCATGCTGCTGCACGACGAACAACAGCGGCCCGCTGCGTTCGACCACCGCCGGCGCCGGCTCGGGGGTGGTTTCGAAAGCCCGTTTGGCGGAATATTCGCTGAGTTTCGTTTTGGCCATTGCGTGGAGAGGAAAATGGCGACGAAGGTCTGGGTCGGCGCGAGCGGCTATTCGTACAAGGAATGGTGCGGCGGTTTCTACCCGGAAAAAATGAAACCGGACGCGATGCTGGCCTGGTACGCCGAACGCCTCGCCACGGTCGAGATTAACAACACTTTCTACCAGATGCCCAAAGTTTCCGTGCTGGAGAACTGGGCGAACGCGACCCCCGAACATTTTCGCTTCGCGATCAAGGCCTCGAAGCGCATCACCCATGATGCCAAACTCAAAACCGACGAGGCCAGGGATTCGGTCGAATACCTCTACAGGAATCTGGCCGCGCTCGGCGCGAAGCGCGGCGCGGTGTTGTTTCAGCTGCCGCCGTACCTGAAAAAGGATCTGCCGCGCCTCGCCGATTTCCTCGGCGTGTTGCCGAAGGACCATCGCGCGGCGTTCGAATTCCGCTCGTCGAGCTGGTTCTGCGCAGAAGTCTACGAGGCACTGCGCGGCGCCGGCGCGGCTCTGGCGCTGTCCGAGCGCGAGGACAACGAGCCTCCGCCGTTGGTCGAAACCGCCTCCTGGGGCTATGTGCGCCTGCGTCTCGAAGAATATTCCGACGACGATCTCAAGCGTTGGGCGGATCGCCTGCTTGCGACCGGCTGGAGCGAAATTTTCGTCTATTTCATGCACGAGCCGACCGCGCCGCCGTACTCGCTCAAGCTGCAGGAGTATGCGCGGCGATGAAGGAGAAGGCGTCGCGCGCATTGACGATTGCGGTCGATGCGGACATTCGCGTATCGGCGCTGTTTCAGGCGCCGGACAACGCGCGTGCGTGTTATGTGCTCGCGCACGGTGCGGGTGCGGGCATGACTCATCCGTTCATGGCCGCACTTGCCGCTGAACTTTCATTGCGCGATGTCGCGACTTTGCGTTATCAGTTTCCCTACATGGAGAGGGGAAGCGGGCGTCCCGATGCGCCGAAGCTGGCGCATGCGACCGTGCGTGCGGCGGTCGCCGCCGCCACTGGCCTCGCACCGGGACTCGCGCTGATCGCCGGGGGCAAGTCGTTCGGTGCGCGCATGACGTCGCAGGCGCAGGCGCTCGATCCGTTGCCGCGGGTCGCCGGCCTTGCCTTCGTCGGCTTTCCGCTGCATCCGCCGAAAAAACTCTCGATCGAGCGCGCCGAGCACCTGTTCGGAGTCCGCGTGCCGATGCTGTTCCTGCAAGGTACGCGCGACGAACTCGCCGAGCGCCGCCTGATGGCAGAGATGGTGGACAGACTCGGCGCGCTCTCCGAGATCGAGTGGTTCGATGACGCCGACCACGCGTTCCATGTGCGCAAATCCAGCGGCAGCAGCGACGCGCAGGTGCTCGCCGGCTTGGCGCAGGCGATTGCGGACTTTGCCGCGCGGCTTCGCGGAAGCTGAGCCTGCCGTCCGGATGCCGGCGATCCCTGCCGGCACGATTTGCTTGCTGCGCGGAGGCAGCTAAGCCTTGCTCTTGGCCAGATGCAGCCAGGTGTCGACGACGGTGTCCGGATTGAGCGACACCGATTCGATGCCTTCATCGAGCAGCCACTGGGCGAGGTCGGGATGGTCGCTCGGGCCTTGGCCGCAGATACCGACGTACTTGCCTTTCTTCTTCGCGGCCAGGATCGCCATCGACAGCATCTTCTTCACCGCCGGGTTGCGCTCGTCGAACAGGTTGGCGACGATCGAGGAATCGCGGTCGAGGCCGAGCGTGAGCTGGGTGAGATCGTTCGAGCCGATCGAGAAACCATCGAAGATGTCGAGGAATTCGTCGGCGAGCAGCGCGTTCGACGGCACCTCGCACATCATGATGACCTTGAGGCCGTCCTTGCCCTGTTCGAGGCCGTTCTCGCGCAGCACGTCGATGACTTTGCGGCCTTCCTCGAGCGTGCGCACGAACGGGATCATGACCCAGGCGTTGGCGAGGCCCATTTCCTCGCGCACCTTCTTCATCGCGCGGCATTCGAGTGCGAACGACGGCTTGAAGCTCGGATCGACGTAACGGCTCGCGCCGCGGAAACCGATCATCGGGTTTTCCTCGTGCGGTTCGTAGCGCTTGCCGCCGATCAGGTTGGCGTACTCGTTCGACTTGAAGTCGGACAGGCGCACGATGACCGGGTTCGGCGCGAACGCGGCCGTGATCGTGGCGATGCCTTCGGCCAGGCGATCGACATAGAACTGGACGGGGTTGCCGTAACCGGCGATGCGCTCGTCGATCTTGCGCCTGGTCTCGGCGTCCTGGCCTGCGTATTCGAGCAGCGCCTTAGGATGAATGCCGATGTGGCTCGCGATGATCATTTCCAGGCGCGCGAGACCGACGCCCGCGTTCGGCAGCATGGCGAAGTCGAACGCGCGCTCGGGGTTGGCCACGTTCATCATGATCTTGAGCGGCGCGGGCGGCATCGCGTCGAGGTCGGCCGTGACTTTTTCGAACTTGAGCCGGCCCTGGTAGATCGTGCCGGTGTCGCCCTCGGCGCAGGACACGGTGACCTCCATGCCGTCGGGAATCTTGTCGAGGCCATCGCCGGTGCCGACCACGGCCGGGACGCCGAGCTCGCGCGCGATGATCGCGGCGTGGCAAGTTCTGCCGCCGCGGTTCGTGACAATGGCCGCGGCGCGCTTCATCACCGGCTCCCAGTCGGGATCGGTCATGTCGGCGACGAGCACGTCGCCGGCTTCGACGCGAGCCATGTCCTTGAGCGAGCGGATCACGCGCGCCTTGCCGGAGCCGATCTTCTGCCCGATCGCGCGGCCTTCGGCCAATACGTTGCCGCGCTCGTGCAACTGGTAGCGTTCGATCTGCGTCGCGCGCGCGCGCGACTTCACCGTCTCCGGCCGCGCCTGCACGATGTATACCTTTCCGCTATTGCCGTCCTTCGCCCATTCGACGTCCATCGGCCGGCCGTAGTGCTGCTCGATGATCAGTGCCTGGCGCGCGAGTTCGTGCACGTCTTCGTCGCTGATCGAGAACGCGACGCGGTCGTTGTGCGGCACTTCCTCGATGCGCACGCGCTCGCCGGGCTTGGTCGAGTAGACCATGCGCTGCTGCTTGGCGCCGATCTGGCGGCGCAGGATCGCCGGCTTGCCTTGCCTGAGCGTGGGCTTGTAGACGTAGAACTCGTCGGGATTGACCGCGCCCTGCACGACCATCTCGCCCAGGCCGTAGCTCGCGGTGACGAACACCGCATCGCGGAAGCCCGACTCGGTGTCGAGCGTGAACAGCACGCCCGAGGCGCCGACGTCGGAGCGCACCATGAGCTGCACGCCGGCGGAGAGGAACACGTCTTCGTGCGCGTAGCCGTGATGCACGCGGTAGGCGATCGCGCGGTCGTTGTACAGCGAGGCGAAGACCTCCTTGATCTTGTGCACGACGTCATCGGCGCCGCTGACGTTGAGGAAGGTTTCCTGCTGGCCGGCAAACGAGGCGTCGGGCAGGTCCTCGGCCGTCGCTGACGAACGCACCGCGACGGCGGTGTTCTCCGCGCCCGCGTCCTTGCACAGCTTCGCGTAGGCTTGGCGAACAGCCGCATCGAATTCGGCGATCAGCGGCGTGTCGATGACCCATTGGCGGATCTCGCCGCCGGCGCGGGTCAGCGCATCGACATCGTCGACATTCAGCGTGGCGAGGCGATCCTGGATGCGCTTGGCGAGGCCGCTCTGCGCGATGAATTGCTTGAACGCATCGGCCGTCGTCGCGAATCCACCCGGTACCGACACGCCGAGCTTGGCCAGGTTGCCGATCATTTCGCCAAGCGAAGCGTTCTTGCCGCCCACTTTGCCGAGGTCGGACAGACGCAAGTTGTCGAGCCACAGAATCAAATCGCTCAAGAGCTTCTCCAAAAAGAAGTCGGATGAAGAGGGCGGAGCACGGGAACCGATCGGCTGGTCGCAAGCGAGGCGCAGCGATGGGGTTCCCAAGGGGGAAGCGCGGCTCTCCCCTTTGGACAGGAATTGTCGCCGGTTTGTGCACTGCAAAACAAGGTTGCGGCGCGATGCGCGGCATCACGTACACTGCGGCTTTCCGTCCGGGCGACCGAGCGCATGGCCAGAAGCGTATTCTATGTATCCGATGGTACCGGTATCACCGCCGAGACGATCGGTCATTCCGTGCTGACCCAGTTCGACGGCGTCGAATTCAACACCTTCCGCATTCCGTTCGTCGACAACGAGGAGAAGGCGCACGCGGCCGCGGCGCGCATCCGCAATACCTACACCACGAGCGGGATCAAGCCGATCCTGATCAACTCGGTCGTCGATCCCGGGATCGGCGAAGTGCTGGCCGCTTCGGGCGCGCTGATGCTCGACATCTTCGCGCCGTTCATCGCGCCGCTGGAAAGCGAGCTCGGCATGAAGCGCTCGCGCAGCGTCGGCAAGGCGCACGGCATGACCAACTTCGCCGAATACGAGGCGCGCATCAACGCGACCAACTACGCGCTGACCCACGACGACGGACTCGACGTGAACTACGCCGATGCCGACCTGATCCTCGTCGGCGTGTCGCGTGTCGGCAAGACGCCGACCTGCCTGTACATGGCGCTGCACTACGGGGTGAAGGCGGCGAACTATCCGCTGACGCCGGACGACCTCGAGCGGCTGGAAATTCCGCCGCGCCTGAAGCCGTACAAACAGCGCCTGTTCGGCCTCGACATCGATCCGATCCGCCTGTCGCAGGTGCGCGAGGCGCGCAAACCCGGCAGCAAGTACGCCAAGATCGAACAGTGCCGTTACGAACTCGCTTTGGCCGACAAGCTGTTCAAACGCGAGAACATTCCGGTGCAGAACACCACGCACACGTCGATCGAGGAGATCGCGAGCAAGATCCTCGCCTGGCTCGGCATCGAGAAGCATTTATTTTAACGATGGGGGATGTTTTGAAACTGTAGTGTGCAAGATTTGTCAATATTCAAATACACGATTTTCAGGCGTTCTCTTGTTAGGGGGATAAATGAACGCACGCGTTTTCACGGTAATTCCATTTGCGTTGTTTTTTGGCGGGCACGTATTCGCCGCCATTCCGGTCGAAGAGCGCGCGGTGCTCAATGCATTGTACGCACAGACTCAAGGTAAGAATTGGATAAATAATTCAGGCTGGAACGGCTTGCAAGGGAGTGAATGTACTTGGTATGGAGTTACTTGCGACGCCAGCGAGACTCATGTCTTGTCCGTTGCGCTGCCTAACAACAACCTTACTGGTACCCTTCCGGATATATCTGGGTTAGAGCAGCTGACAAATTTTTCTGTCCGGTCCAATCATATCAGTGGTGAAATCCCAGATATTTCAAATATGAAAAATATTTGGAATTTCATAGTGAACGACAATCGGTTGACCGGGTCCATTCCGAACCTGCCAAAGACAAATTTGGCTATCGACGTCAGTTACAACAAGTTAACCGGCTCTATTCCATCACTATCCGGGTTGCGACTGGATTCATTTTATGCGAATCACAATGGGTTGACGGGAAATATTCCTGACATGTCTGGGCTTTCAGCTCTGTACGAATTCGATGTCAGTGAGAATATGCTCACCGGGTCGATACCGAATTTATCCGGGGCGATGAATCTGGAATATTTCAACGTTGCGTTAAACCAGTTGACTGGATCCATTCCGCAATTGAGCAATTTGATTGGATTACAAACATTTAACGTGCGCGGTAATCAAATCGCAGGATCGATTCCTTCACTGCAAGGGCTGAAAAAATTGAGGCAGTTTAGCGTGCGCGAAAATCACTTGGCCGGCCAAATTCCATCCTTGGCAGGCTTGGACAGGCTGGAATTGTTTTACGTAAGTAACAATCTGCTTTCCGGGGTAGTGCCTGCCGTTCCAAGTCCAACCAACAGTCTCGTCGCTGGCCAGAGCTTACTATGCCCGAACAATTTGACACCCACAGCCGATGCGAATTGGAATGTCGCTACGTCAAACACGCCTTGGTATTCAACCTGTAGCAGCTTGCCAAACATGATGGTTACGCCTAGCGCTGGCATCGGTGGAACAATCACACCGGACAGCCCACTAAGTGTTACTTACGGTTCGACCCCGGAATTTCATGTTGCACCGCTGCCCGGGTTCAAGGTCATTGGGATTTCGGGCTCTTGCGGTGGTGATTTTAGCGGAACGACATTTGTTACCACTGCAGTCACTTACGACTGCACGGTTGCGGCGAGCTTTGCACCTGTAGTCAGCACTGACCAGGTAGTGTCGGCACCTGTTTCCAGCCCGTATTTATGGGCTATTTTGATTGTGAGTTTGGGAGGGGCGACACTGTGTTTCGCTCCGAAACGGATGGGCGCGGAACGAGACGATGATGCTGCTCGGGTAAGGCGTTCAACATAGACCCTGCATGACGCCGGCGCAAGTCTGGCGGGGCGGGGTGGCGGCGCATATGATGCCCGCATGTCACTCGTCATCGAACAAGCGCAACCGGTACTGCCGAGCAGGTTCGCCTACCTGATGGGCTTGTACGCGGAAAACTATCACCGCCTCGCGCGCGTCTTCGCGCCGCAGTCGCTTGCAGTCGGCAGCTATCTGTCGTCGGTCGACGATGGTCTCGACGTGCAGCTCGACGTGCTCGAGCGTCACGCCTACACGCTCGAGTTGAAACTCTCGTACCGCATGCTCGACGCGGGCGAGGAAGCGCCGGCGTCGGCCTGGTTGCGCATGTACAGCGACGCGCATGTCGCCGAGGTCTCGCACTATCATGCGGGCAAGCACCTGTGGCACGCGCTCGGTTCGTTCCCCGCGACCAAGACCTTGTTCGCGCACCGCATGCGCATGGCGAGCTTCCTCAACCGCTGGCTCGAGTATCTCGCCGAGCAGGGGCATTCGCGCGGCACGCTCGTGGCTTTCGCCGAAGGCGCGGAAACGCGACAATAGCCGCGGCCCGTCGCAACGCGGGCCGTGATTGCCACGCTACGCGGAACCCGACATGCCCAAGCTGACTGAACGTCCCATCTGGCGCTCGCTCGCCGCGCACTGGCGCGCACGCGACGCGCATCTGCGCAACCTGTTCGGCACGAATCCGCAGCGTGGTGAGAAGTATGCGCTCGAAGCCGCGGGCTGGTATCTCGACTACTCCAAGCAGCGGGTCGACGAAGAAACCTTGCGCCTGCTGTTGCAGCTCGCCGAAGACGCGGGCGTCGCCGCCCGGCGCGACGCGATGTGGCGCGGCGAGAAGATCAACGTGACCGAAAAGCGCGCCGTGCTGCACATCGCCCTGCGCGCGCCGAAGGATCAACGCATCGAAGTCGATGGCGAAGACGTCGTGCCCGGCGTGAACGAGGTGCTCGAGCGCATGGCCGCGTTCGCGACGCGCGTGCGCGAAGGCGAGTGGAAAGGCCATACCGGCAAGCGCATCCGCCATGTCGTCAACATCGGCATCGGTGGCTCCGACCTCGGCCCGGTGATGGCGCACGAGGCGTTGCGCGCCTTCGCCCAGCGCAATCTCGACTGCCGCTTCGTTTCCAACGTCGACGGCGCCGACTTCTTCGAGGCGACGCGCGACCTGAAACCGGAGGAGACGCTGTTCATCGTCGCCTCGAAAACGTTCACGACGCAGGAGACGATGGCCAACGCGCGCGCCGCGCGCGCCTGGGCGCTGGCCAAGCTCGAGGACGAAGCCGCGGTGGCGAAGCATTTCGTCGCCGTCTCGACCAACGCGGAAAAAGTCGCCGAGTTCGGCATCGACACGGCCAACATGTTCGGCTTCTGGGACTGGGTCGGCGGCCGCTACTCGATGGATTCGGCGATCGGTCTGTCGACGATGCTCGCGATCGGTCCCGACCACTTCCGCGCGATGCTCGCCGGCTTCCACGAGATGGACGAGCATTTCCGCACGGCGCCGTTCGCGCAGAACATGCCCGTGCTGATGGCGCTGATCGGCCTGTGGAACACCAACTTCCTCGGCGCGGCGACGCAGGCGGTGCTGCCTTACGCGAACTACCTCAAGCGCTTTCCCGCTTACCTGCAGCAACTGACGATGGAGAGCAACGGCAAGTCGGTGACGCTGGAAGGCGCGCGCGTCGATCACGATACCTCGGCCGTGTGGTGGGGCGAGCCCGGCACGAACGGCCAGCATTCGTTCTACCAGCTGATCCACCAGGGCACGCGCCTGATCCCGTGCGACTTCATCGGCTTCGTCGAGCCGTTGAGCCCGCTGCACGAGCAGCACGACCTGCTGATGGCCAACCTGTTCGCGCAGAGTGAGGCGCTCGCGTTCGGCAAGACCGCCGAACAGGTGCGCGCCGAGGGTACGCCGGAGTGGCTGGTCCCGCATCGCGTGTTCGACGGCAACCGGCCGAGCAACACCTTGCTCGCACAGGCATTGACCCCGCACAGCCTCGGCGCGCTGATCGCGCTGTACGAGCACATCACCTTCGTCCAGGGCGCGATCTGGGACATCGACTCGTTCGACCAGTGGGGTGTCGAACTCGGCAAGCAGCTCGCGCAGAATATCGGCAAGGAAATTGCTGCTGCGGACGATTCCGGCCTGGCGCACGATTCGTCGACCAACGCGCTGATCCGGCGTTACCGGGCGAATCGGGGCGGAGAAAAACCGTGATGCGGTTGGCGGCTTGCGCGTGAATTGTGCGCTGGTATGCGTAATGGCGCGCGACTAGAATGCCCCTCATTCAAATCAACCACTGCAGGGAGAGTGCAATGAAGAAGTACGTTTTGGCCGCAGCGATCTCGCTTACCGGTCTCGTCGGCGCAGGCAGCGCGTTCGCCGCGGGCGATGGCCGCCCGGCGATCGGCGTGGCCGAGTTCAAGAACGAGTCCGGCGCCGGCTGGTGGCGCGGCGGCGTGGGTTGGGAACTGTCGGGCATGCTCTCGAACGAGCTGGCGTCGAGCGGCGATTTCCGCGTCGTCGAGCGCAACAAGCTGCAGAACGTGCTCGAGGAGCAGAACCTCGCCGCGTCCGGCCGCATCGCCCCGGGTACGGGCGCGAAGATCGGCAAGGTGACCGGCGCGCAGTACCTGGTCATGGGCACGGTGACCTCGTACGAGGAAAACACCTCAGATACCGGCGGCGGGCTGAGCTTCCACGGCATCGGCCTCGGCGGCAAGTCGAGCGAGGCCTATCTCGCCGTCGATGTGCGCGTGGTCGACACGACCACCGGCGACATCGCGTATTCGCGCACGATCGAGGGCCGCAGCAAGGGCGGCGGCATGTCGGTCGGCATCTTCCGCGGCGGCTTCGGCGGCTCGCTCGCGCACGAAGAGAAGACCCCGGCGGGCAAGGCGATCCGCGCCGCGCTGGTCGAGATCACCGACTATCTCGACTGCGTCATGGTCAAGCGCGACAGTTGCGTCGCCGAATACCGCGGCAAGGAACAGCATCGCCGCGACAGCAACAAGAAAGCCCTGAAGCTGGATTAGTTCGACGAGAACGGGCCACGGAAGGCCATTCCAGCGTCGCGATCGAGTCGGTCGCGCAACGAAAAAAAAGCGGCCGCAAGGGCCGCTTTTTTCGTGCCTGCGATCAGCGCCGGCGACCGCCGCCACCGCCGCGCCGTCCCTCGGAGGGATGCAGGCGGTTGCCGATATCATCGCGCGGCAAGGCTTCGTCCTGGCGGAACGGGCGCTGGCCCTGCGCACCGAAGTTGCCCTGATTGCCGCCGCGCGGACGGTTGTTGTCGCGCTTCGGCTTGAAGCGGTTGCCGGGCTGCGCGCCGCCCTCGCTCTGCGCGAACGGATTGCGATTCTGGTGCATCGCACCGGCGTCGCGCTGGCCGCGGCCCGCGTTCTGGCCTTGCCCGCCCGGACGTTGGCGGTTGCCGCGCTGCGGCTTGTCGTCGCCGGCAAACCAGCTGCGCGCGGGCGGCTGGTAGACGCCGATCTGCGTCTGGCCTGCGCCGCGACCCTTGCCGCGGCGTGGCGGATTCTGGCGCGCGCCGGGCTGGCCGGCGTTCTGGCCGCCGCCGCGCGGCCCCTTGCCGGGGCCTTTGCCCTTGTTTTTGCGTTTGTCGTTGCGCTTGGCGCCGGGGCGGAACGGGCCATCGTCGCGGATGCGGTCGAAGGCGCGCAGCTCGCGCGCCTCGTCGGCGTGCGCGCCGCTCCAGGCCTGCTGCGACTGCGGCGATGGCCGGTATTCGTTCGACGACTTCGCCCGGCGCTGGTTGATCACCGGCTGCAGGGTCAGCGACGGCTCCGGATCGCCGGCGCCGACGAGGCTGCGCAGCGCCTTCACCGTGTCCTCATCGAGCGTTTCGCTCTGCCCGCGCAGGAGGCCGCGCGGCAGTTCGACATTGCCGTAGCGGATGCGCTTGAGGCGGCTGACCATCAGCCCCTGCGATTCCCACATGCGCCGCACTTCGCGGTTGCGGCCTTCCTTGAGCATCACGCGGAACCAGGAGTGGCTGTCGCCGCGGCTGATCACGGCGAGCTCGTCGAAACGCGCCGGGCCGTCGTCGAGGTCGATGCCGGCCTTGAGCTTTTCCAGCACCTCGTCCGGCACTTCGCCGTGCACGCGGCAGACGTATTCGCGCTCGATCTCGGTCGACGGGTGCATCAGCGCGTGCGCGAGCGCGCCGTCGGTCGTGAGCAGGAGCAGGCCGGTGGTGTTGATGTCGAGGCGGCCGACCGAGATCCAGCGCGCGCCCTTGATCTGCGGCAGCTGCTCGAAGATCGTCGGCCGGCCTTCGGGGTCCTCGCGCGTGGCGACGACGCCTTCGGGCTTGTTGTAGATCAGGACCTTGGCATGCTCGGCCGTGTCGTTGACGACGACGAAGATCTTGTTGTCGATCTCGATGCGATCGCCGGCGCGCACGCTGGAGCCGATTTCGGCGACCTTGGTGTTGACGCGGATCTCGCCGTTCTGGATGCGCTGCTCGAGCATGCGCCGTGAGCCCAAGCCCGCGTTGGCGAGTACCTTGTGCAGGCGGTCTTCGAAGATCGGTGCGCCGTCGGGCGCGTCGCCCGGTTGCGGGCGTTTGAGGCTGAGCAGGCTGCGTGATGCAGGCGCGGTCATGGGGTGTGCTCCGTGGGGGCAGGCGCCGGGTCGGCGCTCGTTGTCGTGGTGTCGCCGTCGTCGGCGGGACCGTGTTCCGGGATGGTTGTGGTCGTTGCGTGCGCTTCGATCGCTTCGCGCGGCGCGGATTCGCCGGTGGAATCGACGGGCGATCCGGCGTGAGCTTCCGCGTTTTCCGCCACCATCGTGGCGTCATTGCCGTTGATGCCGGCTTCGCCCGCCGCGTCGCCGATCGCGACCGGCGCCAGCCCGAGTTGCGGATCGAAATCCGACAGATCGCGGATCTCGGCCAGCGGCGGCAATTCGTCGAGTGACTTCAGGTTGAAATAGTCGAGGAAGGCGCGCGTCGTGCCGAACAGCTCCGGCTTGCCGGGTACGTCGCGATGGCCGACCGTTCGGATCCATTCGCGCTCTTCCAGCGTCTTGATGATATTGCTCGACACCGCCACGCCGCGGATGTTCTCGATCTCGCCGCGCGTGATCGGCTGGCGGTAGGCGATCAGGGCCAGCGTTTCGAGCTGCGCGCGCGAGTAGCGCGTCTGCCGCTCGGTCCACAGGCGCGAGACCCACGGGTTCACCTCGGCGCGCACCTGGTAGCGGAAGCCCGAGGCGACCTCTTTCAGTTCGATGCCCCGGCCTTCGCTGTCGCGCGCCAGTTCGTCGAGTGCGCGCGCGAGGTCGTCGTGGCTCGGCTGCTCGTCTTCGCCGAACAGGGTGAACAGTTGCGGCAGCGACAGCGGCGTCGACGAAGCGAGCAGGGCGGCTTCGACGATGCGTTTGAGTTGTTCGAATTCCATCATAGACGTCAAGTTCACGTACAACATGCAATCAATTCGCCGTGGCGAGCGATTTCAAATAGATCGGCGCCAGCGGCTCGCTCTGCATGATCTCGATCAGGTGTTCCTTGGCCAGTTCGAGCATGGCGAGAAACGTGACGACGATGCCGATGCGGCCTTCGTCGGGATTGAACAGCGACTGGAACGAATGGAAGCTGCCGTCGCCGAGCGCGCTGAGCACATCGCTCATGCGGTTGCGCACCGACAGCGCCTCGCGGCGGATCTCGTGATGGCCCTTCAGTTCCGCGCGGGTCAGCACGTCCTTGAGCGCGAGCAACAACTCGCGCATGTCCACCGGCGGCGGCACGCGCACGACGCTCTTGTCGGGCACGTGCGCATGTACCACCGAGAAGTCCCTGTCCGCGCGGGGCATCGTCTCGATGTCCTCGGCGGCCTTCTTGAAGCGCTCGTATTCCTGCAGGCGGCGCACGAGGTCGGCGCGCGGATCGTCCTCGACGCCTTCCTCGGCCGGCGGCCGCGGCAGCAGCAGGCGCGACTTGATCTCGGCGAGGATCGCGGCCATGACCAGGTATTCGGCCGCGAGTTCGAGGCGCAAGTCCTTCATCAACTCGATGTAGTCGATGTACTGGCGCGTGATTTCGGCGATCGGGATGTCGAGGATGTCGAGATTCTGCCGGCGGATCAGGTAGAGCAGCAGGTCGAGCGGGCCCTCGAACGCCTCGAGGATGACTTCGAGCGCGTCGGGCGGGATGTAGAGGTCCTGCGGCATCTGCAGCACCGGCTCGCCGCGCACGATCGCCAGCGGCATTTCCTGCTGCTGCGGAACGTGCGGAAACGGGCTGGCCTGTTCGCCGTCGCTCGTTGCGGCGGCGTTCTGCGTGTTCATGTGCGCGATTCGATCATGCGTGGTTGCCGCATCCGGCGCGGCTCCCGAAGGACAAAGCGTTGTGCATACGCCAAAGGTCAGTAATACGAAAATACATACCTGCGCACCGCTGCGGCAACGCCTGGAACTGCGGCATGGCGGATACGCGGACGACGTCCCGGTCGCAACGGCCGATTCGCATCGGGCGTGCGCGGGAGGCGATTCCCAAGAGAACTGCGCGGGCGGGTCTTGTTCTACATCGCGGCTCGCGACGCGTGTGGGCTGGCCTGCGCTTTGGATGACAGATTACGGGGATTGCCGCCGCGTGTCCAGAGCCACGCGGCGGCAACGGCACCTAAGGACAGGCGCCGCCGGTGTTCGGGACGATTTTCTGCTCGTTGATCGATCCGGAAATTCCGGCAAATTCACCTTGGGTGAATTGATAGTCAATCGTCATTGCGTTGCATGCAGTAAACGTGATATTCGCCGTACCCACCTGCAGGCCCGCGGTCCGCGTCGCCTTGTTGAACGAACCGCCGATTACTGCATAGACAGGGACTTGCTTGGCACTCTTGCTGCCGGGCGTGTATCCGGCCTGCAGCGTGAACCAGCGCTGGCTCGCTCGGTCCGTCTGTCCTTCGGACTGTGGCGCGTAGGTGTACCAAGCCGCAAACAACATTTGCTGCGAGGGAACGACGTCGATCACCAGGCCTTGGCCACTGGTCTGCGGGTCGTACCATGCCCCGGAGTAATGTATGTCTTGGTACCCGAAAGGTAGCGAATGTGCGCCGCTCGTTGGCGGCACGTTGTTCTGGCATGACAGAACGTCAGTCAGGCGCACCTGCGGAATCACGCCGCCACTGCCGTCGTTGAGCAAGTAACTCAGAGTCGCGTGGGTGCAGTCGTGGAACGTCAACGTGGCCGTGCCGTCTGCAATCGCTTCCACCACCGGCGGCGCGTTGAAGTTACCGCCTGAACTGCGATAGATGGTCAGCGCGTACGACGATCCATGTATCTCCGTCATCTTGCCCTGCAGCGTTCGCCACTGCGCATTGCCGAGGTTGTCGAAAGTGAACCAACCGCCGAACAATTCGCCCATGCCGCTACCGCCGCGGTCGGGATAGACCTCGAGCACCAGCCCTTGCCCGGAAGTGGCGGGGTTGTACCAGGTGCCGGTCAATCCGAGCTGGTCGCCGGAGAAGGCAGCGGCGGGGACCACGGTTTGAGTCAAAGGGGCCGACGGTTCGCCGAGCTCCAGCGGATTGTCGTAGCGCACGGTCAGCACATGATCGCCAGGCGTGTCAAAGCGGGTCGAGCAGCGCGCGGTGATCACAGGAAGGGTTTTCAACTGCGTTTTCGGTGTCTGCACTGGGGCGAGTATGTCGATCGGCGCATGGCTGCACAGCAGCGTCGATCCGTCGTAGAAACTGACCGTGTTTGCCGGATCGATACCGGTTTGCGCAGGCGTGCCAGCTTTCGCGACCACGTTCGCCACGAGGTCCACAGACTGACCGGCCTGCGCCGTCGCCAGGCTGCTGGTCAGACTCAGCTGATAGGTGGCGACGCGGCTGTTGACGACAAAGGAAGCCGGCTTGTTGTTCGCGTCGCCCGAATAGGTCACACCGATCTGCGCCGTCCAGTCCTGCGCGTTCGCCTGGAAGCGGCAAGTCGCGAACGAGGCGATCACCGGAACATTGTCGCAGACCGTGACCGGCACGGAACCGATCGCAAAACCCAGCGTCGTGATCGCCACCGTTCCTCCCGGATTGCTGCCGTAGACGACGGCCTTGACCGTTACCGTTTTTCCATCGGCTGTCGCAGGATCAATATAGGCGGTAGCGCTCACTGAACTGGTGACCGGGATCTGCGTGCAGCTTGTGGACCACGGCGTCGAGCCGGTGGCCTGATTGAGGGCAAGGTCAAGGGATGTCGGCGGATCGGAGGCGGGCGTTAGCGGGTTCGGGCAGAGTGCTTCTCTGAAACCGGCATTCGCAGGCGGAGCTGGCACCTGACCGGTAAGTCGGTTATGGCCGACGCCGAATTGCTGCAAGTTTGGCACATCGGCAAGAACGGGTACCTGGCCGGTGAGGAAATTTCCTGTTGCGGAAAATTGCTCAAGTTTCGGCAATCCAGCAATCGTGGCAGGCAAAGTACCGTCAAGCAGGTTCCCGGTTACCTGGAAACTTTTCAATTGCGATAAGCCGGACAATGACGGCACGCTGCCGCTCAGTTGGTTGCCGTCCAGATAGAAAGTTTGCAGGCTCGCCATCATGTCCAGCGCAGGCAAGCTGCCGGTAAAAAAATTCGAATTCGCTCGCAGGTAGATTAGCTTGTCGAGGTCGTCAAATGAGGGCAGGGAGCCGCTAAGTTGGCTGTTCTGCACGTCGAGGCGCTCCAGTTGATGCAAGCCTGTAAGCGGGGGCAACGGGCCGGTCAGCGACAAATAGGTAAGCTCCAAGTCGGTCAATTCGGAGAGTCCGGCCAATTCGGGAACGGCCCCGCTGAAATGTTGAACGCTCAAAACAACCTTCTGGAGATGGGGCAGCCCTTTCAGCTCCGGAATGGCGCCCCAAAGTGCGTTGACTCCAGCGTGCCCAGAATTGGTCAGCTTGAGCGATTGAAGCTGGGATAGCGCGGAGAGAGGGGGCAGCGTTCCAATCAGAGTATTGCCGGTCAAGTCGATCGCGATGACGTTCTTGCCGTTCGTACTGCAGGTGAGCCCGAACCAGTTGCATTCCGTACCGATCGGCCCATTCCATCCGGTGCCGTTTGTCCAAGTCGGCCCATCGGTATAGGCGTAAAGGTTGGATAGCGTCGTGCGTTCCGATGCGGGAATGGCCGCAAACGCGCTGCTGGATGTTAAGCCCAGAATGACAGCAGCGGTTGGTACGACTAGGCGGCGACAGGCGCCGCCTCGATCTGGCCATGTAAAGGCGATCGCCGCGCGCCGTAGTTCACAAAAGAAGGCAATCATTGTCGTCACGGTCGGTCTCCTTCAACTACAGACGAAATGGCGCTACCCTGGACCTCCTATTGGAAGTGGTAAGTAGGTCGCATCAAAATCCATTCCGTTCGTACTGATCGGACCAGGCAAGGACTGCGATCGCCAGCCGTTCGAATAGACCTGCTCTAGTTCGATTGCTACCATAGAGTTGCCGGTAGTGATGGGCTGGCAGTTGACTGTGCCGCTTCCTCCACCGCTTCCCACAGGAGTAACCACTCCGCCCTGAGTGAGTGACGACTAGCGTGGTAGTCGGAGCCCAGCACGAATTCCTCAATCCTGCCATGCCGTAGTTGGCCAATGGATAGGGATCACCGTAGGAGTCCGGGGTCTCAACGATCCATTCGGTGGTATTGCCGGGCTCTTCTACCTTCGCGATGTTGAAATGTATACACGAGCCAGTGGTGAAATTGCAGACACCCAGCATCGCCACGCCAAGCGCAGAGTTTACATCGTTACTCGGTACCCATACGGACACGGCACCCACTTCGTCGCCGGCATTGACAGAAAGACTGGTGATTTGATGGTTGACGGTATCTTGCTGGCCGCCAACGATCTGCCACCAAAAATAGTACTGATCCGAACCGGAATAATTGACTAATCCCGTGGTTCCTGACTGGATCAGAGGACTGGGATTTGCCGGATAACCTCCACCAATACCAGGCCATACAGCAACCCAATACCGATGAAGGCAGGTTTCTCAGCATGGGCATATCCCGCGTCGAACAGTGCTGAGAAAATCAGACAGTAAAGCGATGAGCGGTGAGCGTTCATAAAATTCCTTCTTCAAGAGAAGCGGATGGATAGGACCGACGTACGAACTCCCCGCTGCGCACGGCATCGCCTTGGCTCGATGAAGAATCGAAGCGACACGCAGGTCGAGCACCAACACGGCCAGCATCAATTTCCGTTCGAGTGGCTGGCCGCAGAGTCAAGTTAACTTCCTTGGCCGTTGCAGGACCATTGCAGAGTTGGCAAATAAAATTTTCTTAATGAAAGTAAAGTCGATGGCGAGAGGCGCCGGCGCACCGGCCATGTTCGCCGGGCAGGCCTGGTTCGGTGCGGGAACGTGTACCGGGCCAGCGTTCGGCATCGTCTGCACTCGCAAGCGCTTTGCGCGCTGCGTACACTAAGGCCCCTTTCTTGAAGAAGTTTGCACGTCGATGTGGTATGCAATCGTCGCTTCGGACAACGCCGACAGCTTGCAGAAACGCCTCGCCGCAAGGCCGGCGCACGTGCAGCGCCTGCAGGAATTGCAGGGCGAGGGGCGCCTGCTGCTGGCCGGGCCGTTTCCGGCGATCGACAGCGAGGACCCGGGTCCGGCCGGATTCAGCGGCAGCCTGATCATCGCCGAATTCGTCGACCTCGCCGCAGCGAGGGCTTGGGCGGATGCCGACCCGTATGTCGCTGCCGGCGTCTATCGCGCGGTCGACGTGCGGCCGTTCCGCAAGACCTTGCCGTGACGAGCGCTGTCGAGCTCAACCCGGCGCGCGTCGCGCGCATGCGCGAGGTGCTGACCGCGGAATTCGCGCCGCTGCAACTCGACATCGTCGATGAAAGCCACAAGCACGCCGGGCATGCGGGCGCGCGCGACGGACACGGCCACTTCCGCGTGCGCATCGTCGCCGCGGCGTTCGCGGGACTCTCGCCGGTGAAGCGTCATCAGCGCGTGTATGCCGCGCTCGGTGCGATGATGCAGACCGATATCCATGCACTGGCGCTGGAAACGCGGGCGCCGGACGAGGCGTAGCCTGTAAAATTGGAACGTGTCATTCCGGCAATGGTTGCCGGGATGGCAATTCGTCGTCGATCTTCAAGGAATTCTTCAATGCGCAAAACTCTCGCCGCCTCTCTCTGTCTCGCGCTTGCCGCCTGTTCCGGCGGCGGCGCCGGCGACCAGCGCCTCGTGCAGCTGCCGGCCAACCTGCCGGTGGCCGAAACCGTCAACGGCACCGCGGTGCCGCAGGAACTCGTCGATGCCTTCGTCCGGGTCAAGGCGGCCAAGGCCGACATGAGCAATCCCGAGCAGCGCGCCGAGATCCTGCGCGTGCTCGGCGACTACGTGCTGCTCGCCGAACAGGCGCAGCGCGACAAGCTGCTGGCCGATCCGAAGTTCGCCGCCGAGGTCGAAGTCGCGCGCCTGTCCGCGGTCGCGAACGGCGCGATGATCCGCCTGCAGCAGCAGACGCCGATTTCCGACGACGCGCTCAGAGCCGAGTACGACGCGAAAATCGCGCGCATGGGCAAGTCCGAGTACGACTTCGGCAATCTCTTGTTCGCCAGCGAAGACGATGCGCTCAAGGCGGCCGGGGAGCTGACCACGGGCAAGGCGTTCGCCCAGGTCTACGACGAGTGGAAGGGCAAGGCGGCGCAGTCCAAGGTGTTCTCGCACGTCCCCGCGGGCCAGTTGCCGGAGCCGCTCGCGCAGGCGATCGCGCAGATGAAGGTCGGCGACTTCTCGCGCACCCCGGTCAAGACCCAGTTCGGCTGGCATGTCTTCCACCTCGACGCGATCAATGCGATCACGCCGCCCGAGTTCGACAAGGTCAAGGACGAAATCAGGAGCGGCCTGCAGAAGAAGATCGGCGAGGAGCGCCTGGCCAAGCTCAAACAGCAGGCGAAGATCGAGTATCCGGCGGGCAGTGCGCCGGCGGCGAAGCCGGCGGCGGCGCCGGTGCCTGGGTCAAAACAGTAGACCTCAATCGTAGGGGCGCGATTCATCGCGCCCGGCTTTTTTCGGGCAAGTCGTTCCTGCAACGAGCAAGAGCGGGCGCGAACGTATTGAATTATTTTCGCGCGGGGCGCGCGAGCGTATGAACTATTTTTCGCGCGAGGCGCGCGAACGTATGAATTATTTTCGCGCGAGGCGCGCGAAAATCGCGCCCCTGCGGTCGATTTCGGCGAAATTACGCCAGCTCGACTTTTGCCGGCGCCTTCCAGCCCTTCTTGCGGTGCTCGGCGATGACGGTCGTGTAGATGCCGCCGCGCACGCCGAATTCGGCGGTCAGGCGCATGAAGCGCGGCTTGGTCGCCTTGACCAGGTCGTCGAGGATGCGGTTGGTCACGTCCTCGTGGAAATGGCCCTCATCGCGGAAGCTCCAGATGTAGAGCTTGAGCGCCTTCAGCTCGACGCAGGTCTTGTCGGCGACGTATTCCAGGCGCATTTCGGCGAAGTCCGGCTGGCCCGTCTTCGGGCACAGGCAGGTGAACTCGGGGATGCGCATGCGGATGGTATAATCGCGACCCGGTTGCGGGTTCGGAAACGTCTCCAGTGCTTTGCTGGGCTTGGTGGACATGGACCCTGACTCCTGAATTTCTTGCCGCCATTCCGGCTTTTGCGGGAACGGCGGCCTCGTACGTGGGGCGCGCACCTTAGCGCATGCCCTCGCGCCAGACAACGTGGGCAGTTTCTCCGGCCCCGAATGGAATCCCAGAAAAACACACGATGCGCCTTACCACGATCAAGCTTTCCGGATTCAAATCCTTCGTCGATCCGACCGTCCTGCACCTGCCCACGAACATGACCGGCATCGTCGGTCCGAACGGCTGCGGCAAGTCCAACATCATCGACGCGATCCGCTGGGTCATGGGCGAGAGCGCGGCCAGCCGCCTGCGCGGCGACGCGCTGAGCGACGTGATCTTCTCCGGCTCGGGCGGGCGCAAGCCGGTCGGCACGGCGCAGGTGGAACTGATTTTCGACAACTCCGATGGCCTCGTCGTCGGCGAGTACGCGAAATACAACGAAATCTCGGTCAAGCGCGTGGCCAGCCGCGATGGCCAGTCGCAGTATTTCCTCAACGGCGCGCGCTGCCGCCGCCGCGACATCACCGACCTGTTCCTCGGCACGGGCCTCGGCGCGCGCAGCTACTCGATCATCGAGCAGGGCATGATCTCGGAGATCATCTCGGCGCATCCGGACGAACTGCGCGGGCATCTCGAGGAAGCCGCCGGCATTTCCAAGTACAAGGAGCGGCGCAAGGAAACCGAAAGCCGGATCAAGTCCACGCGCGAGAACCTCGAACGCTTGAACGACGTGCGCGAGGAAGTCGACAAGCAGCTCGAACACCTCAACCGCCAGGCCAAGGCCGCCGCGCGCTGGCAGGAACTGAAGGCCGAGCAGGCGAAGAAGGAAGCCGAACTGCGCGGCCTGCACTACCGCGCGATCGCGACCGAGCTCGAAGGCCACGGCGACGCGCTGCGCGAGGCCGAGACCGGCATCGAGAAGCTCGTCGCCGACCAGCGCGGCGTCGAGGCGCAACTGGAAACGCTGCGCGAGACGCACCAGGGCGCGACCGACCATTTGAACGGCGTGCAGGCCGAGGTCTACCGCGTCGGCGGCGACATCGCGCGCGTCGAGCAGCAGATCCAGCACAACAAGGAATTGGGCGAGCGCCTCGAACGCGCGCGCGTCGAAACCGAAACCGCCTACGCCGAGCTCCGCGAACACATCGCCGCCGACCGCGAGCAGATCGAAACGCTGCGCGCCTCGCTGCTCGACGGCGAGCCGAAGCTCGAAGCGCTGCGCGAGGCGGCCGAGCAGACCGCCGAGGCGCAGCATGCGGCCGAGTCCGCGCTCGCCGAATGGCAGTCGCAGTGGGACGAACACTCCAGGGCCAGCGCCGATTCGGGCCAGGCCGCCGAGGTCGAACGCACGCGCCTGGACTATCTCGATCGCCAGTCGATGGAAGCGGGCCGCCGCCTCGAGGCGTTGCGCGCGGAAAAGCAGGCCGCCGATTTCGCCACGCTGAGCGCGACCGCGGAGCGACTCGCCGCCGACCACGACGAACACCGCGAGAAAGTCGAGACCTTCACCGCGATGCTCGACGAGCGCAAGGCGAAGCACGAGGAGCTCGCCGGCGAGGAGCACCAGGCCAGCGCCTGGCTCAGCGAAGGGCGCACCTCGTTGCAGACGATGCGCGGCCGCCTCGCCTCGCTCGAAGCGTTGCAACACGCCGCGCTCGGTCAGGAAAAATCGCCGGCGCACGAATGGCTGGAGCGGCTCGGCCTCGACAAGGCGCCGCGCCTCGGCGAAGCGCTCGATGTCGAAGCCGGCTGGGAAACCGCGGTCGAGACCGTGCTCTCGGGCCTGTTCGACGGCGTGCTCGTCGATGCGCCATTCGATTTCCTCGGCGAACTCGCGAACGCGAGCAAGGCCGATATCGCGCTGGTGTCGGCGCAGCAGGGCGGCAATGCGCGCGCGGGCACGCTGGCCGCGCATGTGCAGGGACCCGCGGCTGCGCTGCAACTCCTCGACAGCATCTACACCGCCGATTCGATCGACGCTGCGCGTGCGCGCGCCGGCAGCCTCGCGCCGCACGAGTCGGTGATTACGCCGGCTGGCGAATGGCTGGGCGCGGGCTTCGCGCGCGTGCGCCGGCGCGGCGACGCGCATGCGGGCGTGATCGCGCGCGAGAAGGAAATCCACGCGCTCAAGGACGAGCTCGCATCGTCCGAACAACGCATCGCGACGCTCAACACGCGCTTCGACGAGATCAAGGCGCAGCGCGCCGATGCCGAGCGCACGCGCGACGACGCGCAGCGCGAACTCTATGTCGCCCACCGCCGCGTCGCCGAACTCGCCGGCGCCTTGCAGAGCCATCGCGGCAAGCTCGAAACCGCGCAGGCGCGCATCACGCGCGTCGACGGCGAAATCGCCGAACTCGAAACCAGGCTCGCCAGCGACGATGCGGCGACGCGCGAGGCGCGCGCACGGCTCGAGGAAGCCGTCTCGCGCATGGGCGACCAGGAACAGCATCGCCAGCATCTCGACGGCGAACGCCGCCGCCTGCTCGAGGCGCGCGAGGAAGCGCGCATGAACGCGCGCGAGGCGTCCGAGCAGACGCACCGGCTCGCGCTCGACATCGAATCCAAGCGCACAGGTGTCACTGCGCTCGAACAGGCGCTGCTGCGCATGAGCGGCCAGCTCGCCCAGCTCGAATCGCGCAAGGCCGAGATCGCGCAACAGCTCGCATCGGGGCAGACGCCGCTCGCCGACCTCGAATCCGAGCGTCAGATCTACCTCGACCAGCGCCTGCTCATCGATCGGCAACTCGTCGAGGCGCGCCGCGCGCTGGAAGGGCACGACCACGAATTCCGCGGCCACGAGCAGGAGCGCCACCGCATCGAACACCTGCTGCAGCAGGCGCGAGAGGCGCTGTCGGAAAAACGCCTCGCCGAGCACGGCCTGAAGATGCGCGCGCAGCAACTGCAGGACGCGATCGTCGCCGCCGGCCACGAGTTCGCCGCGCTGATCGAGTCGCTGCCGCAGGGCGCCGACCACGAGGAATGGCAGCGCGACATCGGCGAACTCGACGCCAGGATCAAGCGCCTCGAACCGGTCAACCTCGCCGCGATCTCCGAGTACGAGGAACAGTCGCAGCGCAAGACCTATCTCGATTCCCAGCTCACCGACCTCAACACCGCGCTGGAAACGCTGGAGACCGCGATCCGCAAGATCGACACCGAGACGCGCGCGCGCTTCAAGGAAACGTTCGACCGCGTCAACGCCGGCCTGCAGGAACTGTTCCCGCGCCTGTTCGGCGGCGGCCAGGCCTACCTCGAATTGACCGGCGACAACGTGCTCGACGCGGGCGTGGCGATCATGGCGCGCCCGCCCGGCAAGCGCGTGACCAGCATCTCGCTGCTCTCGGGAGGCGAGAAGGCGATGAGCGCGGTCGCGCTCGTGTTCTCGATCTTCCGCCTCAACCCGGCGCCGTTCTGCCTGCTCGACGAGGTCGACGCGCCGCTCGACGAGGCCAACGTCGGCCGTTTCTCCAACCTCGTGCGCGAGATGAGCGAGAACGTGCAGTTCCTGTTCGTCACCCACAACAAGGCGACGATGGAAGTCGCCGAGCAGCTCTGCGGCGTGACCATGCGCGAGCCGGGCGTGTCGCGACTCGTTCAAGTAGACTTGGCGGAAGCGGCGAAACTGGCGGGCGCTGCGTAAACCTGTCCTCAAAGCTACTGCGCTCGGTATTTCGCGCCCGCGCGGTGCTCGGAATCCTCATGTACTGCCGTGTACACTCCGGTTCCTGCGCGCCGCGCGAACGCGAACTCCCTTCGCTCGCTACGCTTTTAGAACAGGTTTGGATACATAGTCGATCGGAGTTGCCGGAATGGACCCAACCCAACTACGCATCATCCTCGTCGCGGCCGGCATCGCCGTTCTCGCGCTGATCTATTTCTTCGGCCGCCCGCGCAAGCCGGGGCAGGGCAGGCGCAAGCCCGGGCAGAGCCTGGAAGGCGAGCGCGTCGAACCCTCGCTCGGCGAGGTGCCCGATCCCGATGCCGTGCCCGCGCAGGGCGAGCTCGAAGTCGGCATCCAGAACGAACTCGACAAGCTCGGCGCCGCGATCTCGGGCGGCCGCGTCGGCGCGCCCACGCCGGTGCCGCCCGCGCGCAAGGGCCCACTGCCCGGCGTGCGCCCGGAAGGCCAGCCGGTCGAGCGCATCGTCACCCTGCACGTCGCCGCGCGGCCCGGCGAGACGATCCACGGCGCCAGCCTGATCGTCGCCGCCGAGAAGGCCGGCCTGCTGTTCGGCGACAAGAACATCTTCCACCGCCTCGTCGCCGGCCGCCCCGAGGCAGGGCCGATCTTCAG
>JAFEFQ010000233.1 GCA_018240505.1 Pseudomonadota bacterium | reverse complement strand
TACCTGCGCGGCGGCACCTCGAAAGGCGTGTTCTTCCGTCTGCGCGACCTGCCCGAAGCCGCGCAGACGCCCGGCAAGGCGCGCGA
This sequence comes from Pseudomonadota bacterium, assembly GCA_018240505.1. Lineage (GTDB taxonomy): Bacteria > Pseudomonadota > Gammaproteobacteria > Xanthomonadales > Rhodanobacteraceae > Rudaea. The sequence goes on along the minus strand of JAFEFQ010000233.1, from coordinate 924 downwards.
CGCGCTGCTGCTGCGCGTGATCGGATCGCCCGATCCCTACGCGAAGCAGATCGACGGCATGGGCGGGGCGACGTCGAGCACGAGCAAAACGGTGATCGTCGCGAAGAGCGCGCGAGCGGATCATGATGTCGATTACCTGTTCGGCCAGGTCTCGATCGACAAGCCGTTCGTCGACTGGTCGGGCAACTGCGGCAATCTCTCGGCCGCGGTCGGGCCGTTCGCGATTTCGAGCGGGCTGATCGACGCCGCGAAGATTCCGCGCGAGGGCCTCTGCACGGTGCGCATCTGGCAGGCGAACATCGGCAAGACCATCGTCGCGCACGTGCCGATCACGAACGGCGAAGTGCAGGAGACCGGCGACTTCGAGCTCGATGGCGTGACCTTTCCGGCGGCGGAGATCCAGCTCGAATTCCTCGATCCGGCCGACGAGGGTGACGACGGCGGTGCGATGTTTCCGACCGGCAATCTCATCGACGATCTCGACGTGCCCGGCATCGGCAGGTTCAAGGCGACGCTGATCAATGCCGGCATCCCGACGATCTTCCTCAACGCCGCGGACCTCGGCTACACCGGCGCCGAATTGCAGGGCGCGATCAACGGCGACGCCAAGGCGCTGGCGACGTTCGAGACGATTCGCGCGCACGGCGCGATCAAGATGGGGTTGATCCACGATGCCGCCGAAGCGGCGCAGCGCCAGCATACGCCGAAGGTCGCCTTCGTCGCGCCGCCGGCGACTACGCCGCATCGAGCGGCAAGGCGATTCATGCGAACGACATCGACCTCAACGTGCGCGCGCTGTCGATGGGCAAGCTGCATCACGCGATGATGGGCACGGCCGCAGTGGCGATCGGCACGGCGGCGGCGATTCCGGGCACGCTGGTCAATCTCGCCGCCGGCGGCGGCGAGCGCCATGCGGTGCGCTTC
>JAFEFQ010000232.1 GCA_018240505.1 Pseudomonadota bacterium | reverse complement strand
CGCCGTTCGAGCGCGACAAGCATGCGCAGCGCGATGCGTTGCTCGCGACGCGGGTGAAGGAAACCGGCGTCGCGCTCGCCTATCTCAACCTCGTCGGCGGCCAGGATGCGCTCGTGTTCGACGGCGCCTCGGTGCTCGCCGACGGCGACGGACATATCCACCACGCCGCGCGCGCGTTCGAGGATCACTGGTGCGTCGCCGATTACGACGCGGCCACGCGCAGGTTCGCGCCGGTCGCGTGGCCGGCCGACGGCGACGAGGGCCGCGACGCGCTCGCCTGGCGCGCGATCGTGCGCGGCACGCGCGACTACTGCGCGAAGAACGGTTTCGGGAAGGTCTGGATCGGCTTGTCCGGCGGCATCGACTCCGCGCTGGTGCTGGCGCTCACGGTCGATGCGCTCGGCGCGGACAACGTCACCGGCGTGCGCCTGCCGTCGAAGTATACATCTGTACAAAGCAACGATCTCGCCGACGAGCAGGCGCGCGCGCTCGGGGTGAATCTGCTGACGGTGCCGATCGAGAAGCCATTCCATGGGCTCCTCGATGCGCTGGCACCTGCGTTCGCCGGGCGCGCGCCCGATGCGACCGAGGAGAACCTGCAATCGCGCAGTCGCGGTGCGATCCTGATGGCGCTGTCGAACAAATTCGGCGGCCTCGTGCTGACCACCGGCAATAAGAGCGAATACGCGGTCGGTTACGCCACGATCTACGGCGACATGTGCGGCGGCTACGCGCCGATCAAGGATTTGTACAAAACCGAAGTCTATGCCCTCGCCAACTGGCGCAATACGGTGGGCGGCGCGCCGGCAATTCCGCCCGAGGTCATCGCGCGCGCGCCGACTGCCGAACTGCGCGAAAACCAGACCGATCAGGATTCGCTGCCACCCTACGACGTGCTCGATGCGATTCTGCTGCGCTACGTCGATCAGGAGCAGTCGCGCGAGGACATCGTGCGCGCGGGCTACAGCGCCGACGTCGTCGACATGATCGTGCGCCTGGTGCGCATCAACG
>JAFEFQ010000231.1 GCA_018240505.1 Pseudomonadota bacterium | reverse complement strand
CACCGCTCACCGCTCACCGCTCACCGCTCACCGCTCACCGCTCACCGCTCACCGCCCTCACATCGCCATCAATTCGTCTTCCTTGGCCTTGACCACGCCGTCGACGTCCTTGACGAACTTGTCGGTGAGCTTCTGCATGTCGTCTTCGGCCTTGCGCTCTTCGTCCTCGGTGATCTTCTTGTCCTTGAGCAGCTCCTTGACCTGGTGCAGCGCGTCGCGTCGCACGTTGCGGATCGCGATCTTCGCGTTCTCGCCCTCGTGCGAAACGTGCTTGGACAATTCCTTGCGCCGCTCCTGGGTGAGCGGAGGGATGTTGATGCGGATCACCGTGCCCGCCGTGGTCGGGGTGAAGCCGAGGTTGGCCGCGATGATCGCCTTCTCGACCGCGGGCACCATGGGTTTTTCCCAGGGCGTGATCGTCAGCGAGCGCGCGTCGGCGACGGCGATGTTGGCGACCTGGCCGATCGGCACGTCGGAGCCGTAGTAGTTGACCTTGAGATGATCGACCAGCGCCGTGCTGGCGCGGCCCGTGCGCAGGCGCGTCAGCTCGTGCTTGAGTGCGTCCACGCTCTTGGTCATGCGCGTCTGCGCGTCGGTTTTGATGTTGTTGAGCATGGCGGGCTCCGCATCTCTGATGAAGGCCGCGAAGTATAGCAGCGTCGCGCAGCGGGTCGGCCAGACCGACTCGGATCGGCAACGATGAAGCGGGTGCAAGCACTCTGCTCCCCTCAGTGAGTGCCTGGCGATGAGGATGTAGTGGCCGAGGCTTCGGTTGCGGCGGTGATCGCGAGCGATGCCGGCAGGCTCCATTCGACATCGGTCGATTCGAATGCGAGGCCGGCCACGCTGCGCTGCGGATGCGGATTGGCCAGGCGCACGGCGAAAAGGCGCGCAGTCGTCGGGAACTCCGGAGTGCTGGCGATCTCGTAGATGGCGACGATGTTCGGATGCTGCATGCGCGCGGCGTTCTGGGCCTCGCGGCGGAAGCGTTCGATGTAGGGTTTGGATGCCCAGG
>JAFEFQ010000230.1 GCA_018240505.1 Pseudomonadota bacterium | reverse complement strand
GCCGCTCGCTGATCGAGGCGAGCACGGGAATCGCCGCCTTGACGTAGCTCATCGCCAGCGCCAGCGGCATGCCGTGGAAGTGGCCTGCGGAAATGACTTGATCCTCGATGACCTTCGCATCGACCGCGTCGGGGAAGATCAGCGGATTGTCGGTGACCGCATTCAATTCGACGTCGAACACGCGCTGCGCCTGCATGAGCGCGTCGCGCACGGCGCCGTGCACCTGCGGGATGCAGCGCAGGCAGTAGGCGTCCTGCGGCTGGTGCTTCTTGCCGCCCTTGAACGGCATGAAGCGCTTGTAAAAATTTTCCTTGCCGTGGCGCTGCGACGGCGGCACGTAGTCCCAGCCGATGTCGAAACGATGTGCGCGGTCGGCCGGGTCGCTCCACGAATCGGCTAGCCAGGTCTTGAAGCGCGGCACGAGATGGTACGGAATATCGACCAGGGTCGAATCGCCAAGCAGTCGGCGCAGATTGGCGGCCGTCTCAACCTGCCCCGGATGCGGGCGCAGCGCGTGCACTTCCTCCTTGAACGCCGAGCTGCGGCCGGCAAACGCGTCGAGCGTCATCGCCGCGGCGAGATCGGCGGTCGCGAGCAGTTTTTCCAGCGCGTCGAGCGCCAGCGCGCCGCTCGCGAGCATCTGCGCGGTGCCGTTGTTGAGCGCAAGGCCTTCCTTGAACGACAGGCGCACCGGCGCGAGCCCCGCGCGTTTCAACGCTTCGCCGCCGGGCAGACGCTCGCCTCGGTGAAACGCTTCGCCTTCCCCGAGCAACACGATTGCAAGGTGCGACAGCGGCGCGAGATCGCCGCTCGCGCCGACCGAACCTTTCTCGGGAATCACCGGGATCACGTCGCGGTTGAGCAATTCGGCGAGTGACTGCAGCGTCGCCGCGCGGATACCCGAATGCCCGCGCATCAGCGTGTTGACCCGGATCGCGAGCATCGCGCGCACGACCTCGACCGCAAGCGGCTTGCCGACGCACACCGCATGCGTGGTCACGAGGTTGTGCTGCAACTCCTCCAGCAAGG
>JAFEFQ010000022.1 GCA_018240505.1 Pseudomonadota bacterium | reverse complement strand
AATTCCTCGTCATGTCGGAGCCGCTGCGTCGCCTCGTCATGCAGCACGCCGACATGACCAAGCTCGAGGAGCAGGCGCGCAGCGAAGGCATGCGCACGATGTACGAGGACGGCCTGGTCAAGTCGCTGCAGGGCCAGACGACGATCGAGGAAGTGCTGCGCGTGACTTCGGAAAGCTGATGGCGCTCTTCCGTTACAAGGCCGTCACGCCGGCCGGCGAGATCGTCGAGGGGCAGTACGACGTCGCCTCGAACGACGAGGCGATCGCGAAGATCCAGGATGCGGGCAACATCCCGCTCGAGGTATCCGCGGCCGACGGCGCCGCGGGCGGCGGCGGGCTCGCCGGACTGTTCAAGCGCGAGGCGATGAGCCAGACCCAGGTGCTGCAGTTCACCCAGCAGCTCGCGACCCTGCTCGGCGCCGGCCAGCCGCTCGACCGCGCACTACAAATTCTGCTTGAGCTGCCGGAGAGCGAGAAGGCCAGGCGCATCGTCGAGCGCATCCGCGACCATGTGCGCGGCGGCGCACCGCTGTCCGAGGCGCTCGAGGCCGAGCCGGGCGTGTTCACGCGCCTGTACGTGAACATGGTGCGCGCGGGCGAAGTCGGCGGCGCGCTCGACACGACGCTCGCGCGCCTGGCCACCTATCTCGAACGCGCCAAGGCGCTCAAGGAGAGCGTGGTCAACGCGATGATCTATCCGGCGATCCTGGTCGTCATGGTGTTCGCCGCGCTGGTCGTGCTGCTCGTCTTCGTCGTGCCGCAGTTCATGCCGATGTTCAAGGACATGAACGTCGAGTTGCCATTCATCACCCAGATCGTGCTGTTCGCCGGCACGACGCTGCAGAACTTCTGGTGGCTGATCATCGCGCTCGTCGTCTTCGCCGTCTGGTTCCTGCGCCGGCGCCTGGCCGATCCGGACGCGCGCCTGGCCTGGGACGCGCGCATGTTGACGATGCGTGTCTACGGACCGCTGGTCGCCAAGCTCGAAACCGCGCGTCTCGCGCGCACGCTGGGAACTTTGCTCAAGAATGGCGTTCCATTGCTTACCGCGCTCGGCATCGGCCGCAACGTGCTCGGCAACACCGCGCTGGCGGAGTCGGTCGACAAGGCGGCCGAGGACGTGAAGACCGGCGGCGGTCTCGCCCACGCGCTCGCGCAGAGCAAGCGTTTTCCCAAGCTCGCGACGCAGATGATTTCGGTAGGCGAGGAGTCGGGCGCGCTCGACGACATGCTGCTCAAGGTCGCCGACACGTTCGACATCGAGGCGAAGAACACGGTCGATCGCATGCTCGCCGGTCTCGTGCCGGTGATGACCCTGGTGATGACCGGCGTGGTCGGCTTCATCATGATGGCGATCCTGCTGCCGATCATGAGCATCAGCGGCTCGATCCAATAGAATTTCCATCGATCCCACAGGACGAATACTTCCATGAACAAGATTTTTCTCGCACAAACGGCGGCGCGCGCGCAGTCGGGTCGCTCGCGCGGCTTCACCCTGATCGAAATGGTCATGGTGATCGCGCTGATCGGCATCGTCATGAGCGTGGTCGGCAGCTACGCCGTGCAGCGCTTCAACCAGGGCAAATACAACGCCGGCAAGGCCGCGGTGCATTCGCTCGACATGAAGATCCAGGCCTACATGCTCGACAACGGCGGGCCGCCGGCGAGTCTCAACGATCTGGCCACGCGCCCGGGCAATGCGGCGAACTGGAACGGCCCCTACGCCAAGCCCGGCGACCTCAACGATCCGTTCAACCACCCGTTCGGCTACAAGGTGCCCGGCGATCACGGCGAGTACGACGTGATCTTCTACGGCAAGGACGGCAAGGCCGGCGGCGAGGGCATGGACAAGGACGTCGGCAACTGGGAATGATCCCTGGTGAGCGGCCAAGCGGTGAGTGGTGAGCGGAAAAAGCGTGGCGCGCGGGCGTGCCGCGGAGAGCCTCGCCGCGTTTGCCGCTCGCCGCTGACTGTCCATCGCGCGTTGCCGGCGCGTGGATTCACCCTGGTCGAACTCGTCTCCGTGCTGCTGCTGATCGCGATCGCGATCGGCATCGTCACGATGTCGTTCTCGCACAATTTCGCCGGCGCGCGCATCCAGGCGGCAAGCCGCGATCTCGTCGCGGCGCTGCGCTACACGCGGGGTCAGGCGATCGTCACCGGCAAGGAGACGACGTTCGATCTCGACCTCGCCGCCAACAGCTACAAGGCGCCCAACAAGGCCACCGTGCAATTGCCGAAGAACATGCGCATGACGATGTACACGGCCGACCAGGAAATTCGCAACGAGACCTCCGGCAGCATCCGCTTCTTCCCCGACGGCGCCTCGACCGGTGGTCACGTTTCGGTACTGATGGGCCGGATCGAGTGGCGCATCAACGTCGACTGGCTGACCGGCATGGTCACGCGCGAGGAATTGCGGCAATGAAGCGGGTCTCCGCTCAGGCCGCCCGGGCGACGAACCGCCAGCCCTTGCCGTCTCCCGCGGCCAGAAGGGGGGGGGGCGCCGCGCGTCGCGCGTCACCGTCATTCCACAAAAGCGGCGGCTTCACCCTGATCGAGCTGATTGCCGCCTTCGTGGTCTTCGCGCTCGGCTTCGGCGTGCTGATGCAAATTCTCGGCGGCGCGCTGCGTACCACGCGGCAATCGGCCGAGGCGACCCAGGCGGCGCTGTACGCGCAGTCTCTGCTCGACGTGCAGGGCATCGGCCAGCCGCTCAAGGAGGGCGGCGGCAGCGGCGATTTCGACAATACCTATCACTGGCAGCTCAACGTCCAGCGCTACCAACCGCAGGCCGCGCCGGGCTCGACGCTGAAGCCGGCGCTGCCAACCCCCGGTCAACCCGAACTGTTCCAGCTCGAGCTGATCGTGAGTTGGGGCAATCAATATCTGCAGCATCACGCGCGTTTCGTCACGCTGCGCGCGATGCTGCCGCCGCAGCCGGGCAGCAATCACCTGCCGAATGGCTTGCCTCCGGGGTTCGGCTAGGCATGCGCGTGCGTTCGGGCCAGCGCGGCTTCACCCTGCTCGAGATGCTGCTGGTGGTCATGCTGCTCGCGATCCTGCTTGCCGGCGCCTACGGCGGCATCAGCGCCTCGGTGCGCGGCATGCATGCGGGTGAGGCCGCGATCGAGCGCGTCGACAAGGTGCGCACCGTGCAGGAGTTCTTGCGCCATCAGATTTCGCGCATCCTGCCGTTTCCCTACGCGCATTCGAAAGACGGCACGCAAGTCGAGATGTTCCGGGCCGACGGCAAATCCATGCGCTTCGTCGCGCCGATGCCCGGCTATCTCTCGCGCGGCGGTGCGTATGTGCAGACGCTGGCGCTGGCGCCGGGCGACGACGGCATGCAGCTCGTGTTCACGAGCACCCTGCTCAACGGGTTCGATCTCGACAAGAGCAAGGCCAGCGAGGAATCGACCGTGGTCCTGCTCGATCACATTCGCGAAGGCAGCTTCAGCTACCGCGCGCTGAACGAGAAGGGCGAACTGATGAACTGGAGCCAGAACTGGAAGGATCCGGGCACGACGCCGCTGATGGTCGCGATCGACCTGCGCCTTGCCGCCGGCGGCCAGATCGAATGGCCGCGCATGGCCATTCCGCTGATGATGGACAGTGGCGCGCGGCACCCCGGCCCGCTGGGACTCGGCCGATGACGTGCGGCGGCTCGATGCGATCCGTCGACCTGCGTGCGTTGCCCGCCGGGCGGGGCGGAGCGATCGTCGCGCGGCGCGCGCCGATGTCGTTCAACCACAGCGATGGCGTCGCGCTGATTCTCGTGATGTGGGTCATCGCGTTGATGGCGGTGCTGCTCGGCAGTTTCGCCCTGATCGCGCGTACGGAGAACATGCAGTCCCGGCACATGTTCGACACGACTGCGGCGCGTTACGACGCCATGGCCGGGGTTGAGCTGGCGTTGTTCCAGTTGCGCGATCCCGACCCGCTGCAGCGCTGGGTAGCGGATGGGCGGCCGTACGAATTTCCCTACGAGGGCGCAACGGTGCGCGTGGAGATCACCAACGAGTCGGGCAAGATCGATCTCAACGTCGCCGACAGCGCTACGCTGACCGCGCTGTTCCAGTCGGTCGGCCTCGATCTCGGCGCGGCGGATGCGCTGTCCGATGCGATCCAGGATTGGCGCGACGCCGACAGTCAGGTGCGCCCGCACGGCGCCGAGGCGCCGCAGTACGCCGCGGCCGGCTTCGACTATGGGCCGACCAACCTGCCGTTCCAGACCGTGGCCGAGGTGCAGCAGGTGCTCGGCATGAACTACGAGATTTACAAGAAGATCGAACCCGCGATCACGGTGTACTCCGGCTCGCGCACGCCGAACGCGGCCTACGCCCCTTACGAAGCATTGATGGCGATACCCGGAATGACCCCGCAACTGGCGCAGCAGATCATCGCCGTGCGCCAGGCGGCACCGCCGGGAACCATGGGGGCGATTGCGGGTCTGACTCTGCCCGGAGGCGCTGCGATCATGGCCACGAGCGGCGGCCTCACGTATAGTATCAAGTCCAAGGCCACCCTCCCCAATGGCGTCAGCATGACCTTCGACGCCACCCTGCGCGTGGGCGGGATGAGCTCGTCGGGGAGGCCCTACACGGTGTTGCGTTGGCGTGACGGCGAAGCGTCGTAGCGCGGGAGCGGGCGGCTGCGACCGTTTCCCGTAACCTTTCATTGCGTTTCGAGAACTTATCCTTTTCGGCGCAGTCTTTAAGCCGCGTTTTGCATTGCGAACAAAAACAGACCCTTGCCCCTCCAGTCGTCCCGATAGATTCTGCCCATGAGTGTGACTTCCGCCATCGACACCCAGCTTGCGCGCCTGCGCGTGCGTTACGCCGGGAGCGGGTTGCCGAAGTTCTTCGCATGGTGGACGCGCGAGCTGAAGAACCTGTTGCCTGCGCGCTGGCGCGAGCTGTTCGCCGAAGGCGCACAGGAACTGCTGGTCGACACCGATGCGGGCGGACTGCGCATCTGGCGCCAGTCGGGCGAGCGCTGCGTCGAATACGGGCGCATTGCGCGGGATCAGGCTGCCGAGGACCAGCGCAACGAGTTCGCCCGCTTGCGCGACCGCATCGACGATCCCGGCCTGCGCGTGTTCCACTGCTTTCCTGCGCGGCGTGCGCTGCGCCGCGAACTGACCCTGCCTGCCGCGGCCGAAGACCGGTTGCGCCAGGTGCTTGCGTTCGAGATGGACCGGCAGACGCCGTTCAAGGCCGACCAGGTGTATTTCGACTATCGCGTCGTCCAGCGCGACGCCGTGGCGAAGAATCTCAAGGTCGAACTGCATGTCGTGCCGCGCGACCAGCTCGACAAGGAATTGGCCGCCCTGGCCGCGACCGGCATCGCGCTCGACGGCGTGGATTGCTGGCGCGACGAGCCAGGCAGCGGCCGCGCAGGACTCAACCTGCTGCCGCAGGAGCGGCGAGTCAAGCGCGTCAATCAGCGCCTGCGCCTCAATCTCGCGCTTGGCGCGGCGTCGGCGCTGCTGTTCGTCGTGGCCGGCTTGCTCTTTCTCAACAATCGCCAGTCCGCACTCGACACGATGGGCAGCGAGGTCGACAAAGCCAAGGCCGAGGCGAAGCAGACCGCGGCCTTGGCCAAACGGCTCAAGGACAACACGAGTTCGGCCAACTATCTGTATCGGCTCAAGCGTGATTCGACGCCGATGACGGCGATGCTGGCCGATCTGACCAAACGCCTGCCCGACGACACGTTCCTCGAACGCCTGACGGTCGACGAGAAGGGCAAGGTCGAAGTGCAGGGCCAGAGCGGCAATGCGAACAAGCTGATCGAAGGCCTGCAAAAATCCGAAGTGCTCGACAACGCGGCCTTCATCGGCACGGTGCAGCCGGACGCGCGCACGAGGAAGGACCGTTTCACGATGAATTTCCAGTTGCACAAGCAGGCCGCGCCGGAAGCGCAGGACAAGGACAAGAATGCGGGCGAAAGGGACGGCAGGAAAGCCGCAGGGAGCGTCGATGCGCCTGCTGCCTGACTCCGCGCGTGGCCAGCGTTTTCTCGCCGTGGTCCTGCTGCTGATCACGCTGCTGCTCGCCTACCTTTTGTTGGTGCACTGGTGGCTGGTGTCGCCGTATCTGGCGATGCGCGACGAGTACTACGACCTCAAGGATCAGCAATACCGCTTCGCCGAGCTGATCCAGAGCAAACCGGTCATCGAGCGGCAGCTCAAGGACGTCGCCGGACTCGAGCAGGAAAACCAGGCGTTTCTCAACGATGCCGATGCGGCCAGCGCATTCTCGGATCTGTCCGAGCGACTCAAGCGCGCGGTCGATCAGAACCTCGATCCGAACGGACGCTGCACGGTCAACGGCATTTCACCGTCCGGCAGCCACACCCCGGAGGTGTACCTGCGTGTGTCGGCGAACGTCAACATGAGCTGCCAGGCGGAAACATTCGCGAAGGTGCTGTACACGCTCGAATCGAGCAATCCCTATCTGTTCATCGACCGCCTCGTCATGTACCGGCAGCCACCGATGTTCGTTCCCGGCGGCAAGCCCGCGCCGCCCGGCGCGACTCTGGTCAACTCGCAGTTCCTGCTTTCCGGCTTCCTGCGCCAACCGGGCGGCGTGAAGGAGGGCAAATGAACCTGCGCGTCTCGCAGGGGCTGACCTTGGCCTTGGTCGGTATTGCCGCATTCATGCTGCTTCTGGTCGTGCTGTTCTGGCTGGGCGTCGGCCGCGGCTACAGCTGGTGGCCACTCGATCCGCCCGATCCGGCGGCGGGCACGAAAAAGCTGGCCAATGCCCAGTTCCGGCTCGGCCCGTGGGACGGCTTTGCCGAGGTCAATGCGCGACCGTTGTTCAACGAGGACCGCAGGCCGACGCCGCCGATGCCCGATGTGCCCGGAGGAGAGGCAAAGCCGATTCCGAAACTCGACGTGGTGCTGTCCGGCGTCATCATCACCTCGAAGGCGCGCCTGGCGATGGTCAAGGAGAAAGGCAAGGAAAAGTCGATGACGGTGAAGGAAGGCGCTGCGATGCCGGGCGAATGGGCCGCATGGAGCCTGGCCGAACTCAAGCCGCGCAGCGCGGTGTTCAAGAATTCCGCTGGCCAGAGCGAAACCGTGGAACTCATTCCGGTCGCGAGCAGTCAGAAACCCACGCCGCCGCCACCCTCGCGCACGGCGAGCGTGCCACCCGTGCCCGGACAGCCTGCGACGGCGCCGCAGCCGGGCCAGGCGCCGCCGGTACTTCCGGCTCCGGCGCAGCCGCCCTCGCCCGATGCCGCGGCGGCGGCGGATCTGCAGCAGCGCATCGAAGCGCGCCGCCAGCAGATACGCGAGCAACAACAGCAACAACCGCAGGTGCAGGCGCCGGAAGCGCCGCCGCCCGCACAGCAGCAGTAATCTAGGTCTACTTCGGGTATACAACGATGTCTATGAAATCACTGTTTTTCGGTCTGGCCCTCGCGCTTGTGCTTTTGCAGGCTGGCTGTGGCCGATCCAAGCCGTCGGCGTCCAAGGCGCCCGCCGCGGAAGTCGCGCCGGAGGCGGAGGCCACGCCGCCGCCGCCCGATGCGTTGCCGCCGAAGCCGGTCGCGGCTCCCGTCGCCGCGCCGCCGCCCGCGATGACCGCGTCCGCTCCGCCGGTTTCGTTCACGCCGCTGCCGGCCGGAAGGGACCCGGCGGCTGACGCCGAACGCCAGAAACAGAGCATCACCCGTGCGAAACAGGCCGAAGGGCTTGCGCGCGAGAAGGCGCAAAGGGCAACGGACCTGCAGAACCAGCCCGAGGGCGATCGTGATCGGTAGTGTCAGCCCGTCATTCGAAGGAGTGCTGAAGTGATCTCATGTTATCGCCCCGCCATCCTGGCGTCGCTGTCGATGTTGGTGCTGCTGACCGGATGCGCCAACCTGCCCGGGATGAAGCAGGACGCCGTGACCGCGGAACTGAGTGCGGAAAAGCCCGTGCCTCCGCCTCCGCCGTATCACGCGCCGGACGAGTCCAAGCCGATCACGATCAGGCAGGGCTCCAACGGCAAGCCGCGCACCGACTCGACGCTGACACCGGGCACCGGCCGTCTCATCAACTACGAAGCCGCCTCGGCGCCGGTGGCGAAGGCTGGCGGTTCGGCTGCCGCGGGTGAAATCACCTTCAACTTCGAGAACCTGCCGATCCAGGCCGTGGTGCAGAACATCCTCGGCGGACTGCTCAACGAGAACTACACGGTCTCGCCGGCGGTCACGGGCAACGTCACGTTCTCGAGCTCCAAGCCGGTGTCGATCGATCAGGCGATGCCGATCCTCGAGATGCTGCTGGCGTGGACGAACAATGCGCTCGTGCGCAAGCAGGGCCGTTACGAGGTCGTGCCGATCAAGGAGGCGATCGCCGGCAGCCTGAGCCCGAGCCTGTACTCGGTCAAGGCCGTGCCCGGCTACCAGGTGCGCGTGTTTCCGCTCAAGTACATCGCGCCGAAGGAGATGGAGAAACTGCTCAAGCCCTACGCGAAGCCCGATGCGATCGTCTCCGCCGACAACGCGCGCGCGATGATCGTGCTGGCCGGCACCGCGTTCGAGCTGCAGAGCTACGAGCATACGATCAACGTGTTCGACGTCGACTGGCTCAAGGGCATGTCGGTCGGCGTCATCGGCCTGCGCAACATGGACGTCGGCAAGATCATGCCGGAACTCGACAAGATGTTCGGCGACAAGGCGGAAACGCCGGTCGCCGGAATGTTTCGTTTTATTCCGATGGAGGCGACCAATTCGATCGTCGTCATCACGCCGCAGCCCGACTACCTGAAGCGCGCGCAGGAGTGGATCTACCGCCTCGACCTCGGCGTCGGCGAGAACGGCACCCAGCTCTACGTCTACGACGTCAAGAACGTCAAGTCGGTGGAACTGTCCGATCATCTGAATGCCATCTTCACCGGCAAGAGCAGCGGCGCGACGAGCAGGAGCACCTCGGGCAATACCGCGCCCGGGTTGCGCGGCAGCTCGATCGGCGGCGGCCTGTCCAGCGGCATCGGCAGCGGCGCGATGAGCATCAACAACCAGCCGCGCCCGGCGACGCCGAACCTGTCGACGACCGGAACCGGCGCGCCGCTCGGCGGCAACAAGGAAACCGACATCCGCATCACCGCGATCGAGGAGAACAACCAGTTGCTCGTGATGGCGACGCCGGGCGAGTACGACTCGATCCTCGCCGCGATCCACCGTCTCGATGTGCCGCCGCTGCAGGTGCAGATCGAAGCCAAGGTGCTGGAAGTGAAGTTGACCGGCGCGCTCAACTACGGCGTGCAGTGGTGGTTCGCCGGCTTGATCAACAACAACGGTGGCGGCCTTTCGGGTTCCGGTACCGGTTACGACTACGGCTCAGGTTACCAAGGTAATGTCAGCGATCGGCATCGCTTCTCGCTTGGCGGGGGCGGTAACGCAAACCCGAGTACTACGGGCGGAATGTTTTATTCCCTGGTGACGAAGAATTTCCAGGTGGCGCTGAATGCCCTGCAGACGGACGGCGTGGCCAAGACCCTCTCCGCGCCTTCGGTCGTGGTGCTCAACAACCAGCAGTCCAGCATCACCGTGGGCGACCAGATTCCGATCCAGACGATTTCGTACAATGGTCTGGGCACTGTTTCGGGCACGAGCGGAACCACGGTCAACAGCACGATCGGCTCGACCCAGTACGTCAGCACGGGCACGACCCTGCAGATCACGCCGCGCGTCAATCCGGGCGGCCTGGTCTACATGGACGTGGCGCAGGAAATCACCACTCCCGGCAGCGCGTCGACGCCTGGCGGCAACCCGCCGATCAGCCAGCGCAGCCTGACCACCCAGGTCGCCGTGCAGAGCGGGCAGACGGTGTTGCTCGGTGGCCTGATCCGCGAAGACAACACGACCGGGAGCACCGGCGTGCCGTTGCTCAGCAGCGTTCCCGTCGTGGGCAATCTGTTCAAGAGTTCGAACAACTCGCGCACGCGCACCGAGATCATCGTGCTGATCACGCCGCGCGTCATCTACAACTCCGAGGACGCGCAGGCGATCACCCAGGAATATCAGGACAAATTCGAATCGCTTGCTCCGCTGCGTGCCAAACAGAAGGCGCAGAAAGTGGAGGCGGCACCGGACGTGCAAGGGGCGATCGTCACCCCGGTTCCCGCGGCTGCGCCGAGCGAAAAACCCAAGCAGTGAGTATGCACATGACCAGAACCAAGATTCTCTTTCTCGCCAGCGGCATTGCCATGTCGTTGCTCCTCGCGGCGGGCTGTAGCCGCAAAGATCCGGCGGAGCTCGTCCGACAGCGGGCGACCGAACGTTGGGATTTGCTCGCCGGCAAGCATGCCGTGAAAGCCTACGACTACCTCAGCCCGGGATATCGCTCCACCCACACGCTCGAACAGTACGTGTCGTTTGTCGCCACCGCGCGAATTCAATGGAAGTCCGCGAAAGTGGATTCGGTCCAGTGCGACGAGGACAGCTGTACCGCCAAACTCACCGTGCTCACGGTCCTGCCCGGCGCGATCATGCAGCGGCCGAGCGACATGGAATATCCGGCTCCCGTGGTCGAGAAATGGATACGCAGCGACGGCGAATGGTATTTCCTGCCGGATTCGAAAATCGAAGCGAAAAGCTTGGCCGAACAGGCCGCGCCACCGGCGGCGGCACCTGCCGCGGAGGCGCCCAAGAGCGCCGCTCCGGGGGCTGCCGAGACCGAACACAAGGATGGCCAGAAATAGCGCATCGATGCCAGGGCGGGGAGCATATATCTCATTGTTTCCCGCCGGGTTTCCCGTGTCGCCTGCCTGGCGCGAACGCGCCGGCCAAATGCGGGCCAGGCAAGCGCCTCGCGCCCGGCCGGCGCACCCGGAAGCATGGATGTACTGGGGAGTTGCGCATGCCGTTTGGATATCGTAGACTTGAAGCGCTGTTGCTTGGACTCGTCGGGACTTCTTGCCAAAAAGGGGAAGCGCGAATGGGCGGGCCAGCAAAAACATAAGCCCTGTGACCGAAAGGAGTTTAGTAATGAAAAGAACCAGTCTCACGACTGCCGTCATCGCCGGTATCGCCGGTGTTGCTGGCATTTCCAACATGGCGAGCGCCGTCTATCTGAATAGCGACGGCCTGGGCCAGGTCCTCATCTACCCGTACTACACCGTCAACGCCGGCAACAACACGTTGCTGACGGTCGTCAACACGACCGCTGCCGGCAAGGCCGTCAAGGTCCGCTTCCTTGAAGCCTACGACAGCCGCGAAGTGCTCGACTTCAACCTGTATCTGTCGCCGCACGACGTGTGGACGGCGGGCGTGGTTCCGGTCGCTGGCGGCGCCGGCGTGTTTACCAACGACAACAGCTGCACGGTCCCGACCGTTCCGATGGGCGCGACCAATGCGTATCCGTTCCAGACGAGTGCGTTCGACGGCGGCGTCACCGCCACCGACGGCGGCCCGACGGATGTGTCGCGTACGCTCGAAGGTTATGTCGAGCTGATCGAAATGGGCACCGTGACCAATGCGACCAACAACAGCCTGAAGGCCATCACGCACGGCGCCAACGGCGTGCCGGCCAACTGCGCGCAGGTCTACGGCGCGTGGAACGGCGGTTACTGGGTGCCGACCGGCACGGCCGACATCGCCAGCCCGAGCGGCGGCCTGTTCGGTTCGGGTGCGGTCATCAACGTCAGCCAGGGCACGATCGCCGGTTACAACGCCGACGCGATTGACCAGTTCTACGTGGCGGGTACGTCCTTCCACACGGCTCCGGGTTCGCTGACCCCGTCGATCGCGAGCGCGACCTCGACGACCAGCTATGTGTTCGCCCCGAGCCCGACCAGCAGCATCCCGACCCTGGTCACCACGACGTACGCCCTCGGCGTCGACGCGGTCAGCTCGCTGTTCATGGCCGACGCCGTGTACAACGAATACTGGACCGGCGCCGGTACGTCGGCGGCCTCCGAGTGGGTCGTCACCTTCCCGACCAAGCGTTTCTACGTCGATCCGACCATCGTCACCGGTCCGGTCATCGCGGATCCGCCGTTCGACGTCGTGTTCAGCAGCCGCAACGGCGGTACGTCGTGCGCGCCGATCGTCATCAACACCTATGATCGCGAAGAGAAGTCGCCGGGTGGCACGATCAACTTCTCGCCGGTCAAGGTGTTCGGCAACGCGCTGTGCTACGAAGCCCAGGTCGTGACGTTCAACCAGGGTACGGGCGCGAGCAAGGTGCTCGGCTCCAACCTGACGTCGAACATCAACACCGGCGCGAGCAACGGTTGGGCGCAGATCTCGTTCTACGGTGCGGCCAGTCAGACGGCCCACGTCCTGCCGGCTACGTACACGGTGGGCAGCACCAACGTGTTCCGCGGCCTGCCGGCGACCGGTTTCTGGGTTGCCAACCTGGTCAACGGCAATGTCGGCGGTGTGCTGTCGAACTACTCGTCGCTGTTCCGTCACAAGCTGCACCGCACCTGCGCGACCACGGCTGGCGCGACCTGCTCCTGAGGCATGGGAATACAGGTGATGTAGTGTTTCAAGGACAAGGGGGAGCGAAAGCTCCTCCTTGTTTTTTTTTTCAGACCCGCAGTTTTTCAGATCCAAAAAAATCGGTTCGCCCGAATCCATCATGCATGGCCGGCTGAACCACATACGTTGTCGACGATAGACCAAGCCTTTGCAGTATGAGGAGAACAATATGTTGAAGAAATTGAGCTTGACCGGTCTCGCGCTGTTGCTCGCGTCCGGCGCGTTTGCGCAGACCACCACCACCAACTTTTCCACCCCGGCCACCCTGACGGTGGGCAATTGCGTCGCGACCGTCAACACCCTTATCTACAATTCAGCCACCAATACCGTGACTACGGATGCAGCAGGCTGCGGTGGCGGAACGCCCAGTCCGCTGGTGTCCCTGTCGATTTCGCCGGGCACCTATACGCTTGGCAGCGGCGCGGCCGCGCCCGTGATCACCTGGACGCCGAACGGCGCCGCGGCTGGCGCAACCTGTGCGCTGACCCCGCCGGCCGGATTCACCGCCACCGTCAGCGGCAGCACCTTCATCCTCAGCACGCCGACGACGGCGGGCACCTACACCTTCGCTCCGACCTGCACGAACGCCGGCGCCGCGGTGA
This sequence comes from Pseudomonadota bacterium, assembly GCA_018240505.1. Taxonomy (GTDB): domain Bacteria; phylum Pseudomonadota; class Gammaproteobacteria; order Xanthomonadales; family Rhodanobacteraceae; genus Rudaea. The sequence goes on along the minus strand of JAFEFQ010000022.1, from coordinate 2,911 downwards.
CCGTATCCCCGGCCTCGGTGTCGTTGACCGTCTCCAATGGCGGCGGTGGTGGCGGCGGAGGCGGCACCTGCAGCGCGACCGCGCAGCCCAGTTCGTCGATCAACGGCAAGATCCTGCAGCGCCAGTGTTCCGGCGATGTGTTCATCCAGCCGGGTCCGATCGCGGGCTCGCAGGGTATGGACCAGACCGATCTCGGCAAGGTGCTCAACGGCTCGTTCCCGAGCTATTCCTACGCGGGTTATTCGCCGACGTTCTCGATCCAGAGCGGCCACTACATCGCGCTCGCGTTCACGCCGGTAGCCTCGGGCTCGTTCCAGATAACCGCCAATCCGAGCTACGGCGATGGCGGCACGGTCGCGATCAGCACGGTGCCGGGCGCGATGACGCAGGGCAGTGCGGGGTTTGTCTGTGGCGTGGGCCGCAGCGCCGCCAACGGCATCTTCGTGACCACTGCGCCTGGTAACTACTGCTCAGTGGCGCTGGGCACGACCTACTACCTCAACCTGGCGGACGTGGACGCTGCAGGCAACCTCCTGTGCTATAACGGCCGGCCGAATTCCTGCGCCTCCTCGACGGTGTCCTACACGATCTATACGGGCGGCTGAAGCTCGGGGTCCGATCGTTCGGCAGTCCCGGCGTTCGTCGCCGGGGTTGCCGGTTCGCTGGTTTCCTTCTGGTTCAACAGTGAAAAAGGCCGGGCGAATCCGGCCTTTGTCTTTTGGATGACGACATGATGGCAAAGAAAATTTATGTTGCGATACTGGCGCTGGCCGGTTTCGCGGGCGGCGCCTGTGCCGACGACAACGTGGAAATCGTCAAGCAGGGTGGAGCCAGTGTAACCCTGGCCGATGTCGAGGGCTTTCTGCAGCAGATGCCCGCGGATCGCCGGGTCGGCTATCTGGAGAACCCGACGCGCGTGCAACAGATGCTGATCGGCATCCTGCGCGACAAGCAGCTGGCGCAGCAGGCCGTCGCGATGAAGCTCGATCAGGACCCGCAGGTCCAGGCCGAGATTGCGGTGCTGCGGGACCAGGCGCTTTCGCGTCGGCGCGTCAGCGCCTTTGAGGCCTCGTTGCAGGTCCCCTCGATGGAGTTGGCGGCGAAGGAGCAATATCTCGCGCACAAGGCCGACTACGCGATTTCCGAAACCGCCGACGTGCAACACCTGTTGATCTCGGAAAAGGGCCGCAGCGACAGCGAGGCCAGGGCATTGGCGGAAAAGGCCCGCGCCGAGGCGGTGGCGAATCCGGCCGGCTTCGACCAGTTGGTGCAGAAGTATTCGGATGATCCGAGCAAGGTGAACAACCTCGGCCAGATTCGCGACGCCACGTCGGACAAGTTCGTCAAGGAGTTCTCTGCGGCGGCGAAGAAGTTGACGACGGTCGGCGAGATTTCGCCGGTGGTGAAAACCCAGTTCGGGTACCACGTGCTGAAACTGATGCGCAAGACGCCGGCGCGCCAGCAGGACTTCGCCGCGGTCAAGGATCAGTTGATGGCCAAGCTCAGGGCCAACTACGTCGACGAGCAGCGCAAGGCCTTTCTCGCCAAGCTCGACGAAACCACGCCGAGCGTCAATCCGCAGGGCATGGAGGCGCTGCAGCAGCACTACAAGCTCGGCGACCAGCCCAGCATCGGGGACGCGGTCAAGGCAGCGCAATCCGGCTCCAAGTAGCCCGGAGCGTCCGCGTTCAAATGCGTACAGGATGCGACGTCGTTCCCGACCCCATCGCCGTTCGCGGACGGGTGGTTGCGCAGAAGAAGGGTGCCCACGCGGGTGGACACTTCTGCTGGCGTCCGCGATTTGGCCACGCCGCGCGCGCGCGCCTCGCCTGCTCGGCGAGGCGGGGGGGCAGGTCGCCCGATGCACGCGCATCCTTCTCGCGGATGCGTTGGCCGATTGACGGCAGTCCGATGGCATGATGCGCGATGAGTCCCATCTGCGCCGAGCCGGAAAATCGTGGGCCATCGCGGTCCACTTTGTCCGCCGCGAGCTGCGCAACCGCTATCTGGGCAGTATCAGCGGCGGCCTGTGGGCCCTGCTGCAACCGCTGATGCAGCTTGCCATTTACAGCTTCGTCTGGGCCTACGTGTTCAAGATGCGGTTGCCGGGAGGCGACGCTTCACCTGCCGCGATCGTGCCTTTCCTCGCGCTCGGAGTATGGCCGTGGAATGCATTCAGCGAAGCGGTGATGCGCTCGGCGACCGCGATCCAGGACAACGCCGGATTGATCGGCAAGGTTGCCTTTCCGCGCGGCGTGCTCGTCCTGGCCGCGGGCAGCGCGAGCTTCCTGCTGCATGGCATCGGTTTCATCGTGGTTGTGGTCGTGGTCGAGCTGCTCGGCATTCCGCTGCAACTTGCGCATCTGCCGCTGGCCCTGCTCGCGTTCGCGTTGTTGTTCGTGCTCGCGCTCGGCTTCGGCTATCTGTTTGCCGCGACCCAGGTGTTCGTGCGCGATCTTTCCCAAGTGCTCGGCCAGTTGCTGCCGCTGATGATGTTCACTGCGCCCGTGCTCTACTCGCGCGATTTCCTGCCCGAACGTTTCCGCGCCTGGCTCGACTGGAACCCCTTCACCTTCTACCCCGAATATCTGCGCGCCGAACTGCTCGGCATGGGCTCGGTCGGCATCGGCACGCAACTGGGCGCGGTCGGGCTGGCGTTCGCGATCCTGGTCATCGGCTACGCGGTGTTCCGGCGCCTCGATCCACGCTTCGAGGATTTCCTGTGAGCGCGGCGAACGCCCCGATCGCGCGACGCGAGGACGGTCAGTTGCTCGCCGTGGCGCGCAACCTGGGCAAGTCCTACCCGAAGGTGTTCCGGCCGCGCGACCGTCTGCGCGCGCTAGGCAAGCTGCTCGTCGGCATCGACGACATCGACTCGGTGCCCGTGCTGCGCGCGGTCGACCTCGACGTC
>JAFEFQ010000229.1 GCA_018240505.1 Pseudomonadota bacterium | reverse complement strand
TGGGCGCGGATCTGGTTCGCCTGCGCCTCGGCGCGGTGCAACTGGGCAACGACGTCGCTCGCGTCGAGCTCGAACAGAAGCTGGCCGGGCTTGACCTCGTCGCCTTCGCGGAAGTTCACCGTGCGGATCACGCCGGTCACCTGCGGCCGCACGTCGACCTGGTTGAGCGGCACGATGTGACCCTGCGCGGCGAAGCGCACGGGCAGGTCGAGCGTGCGCGCGGCGGTGATGCCGACCAGCGGCGGCGGCTTGCCGCCCGTTTTCGGCTTGGCGGTCGCCGCCCACGGATGCCATGCGAAGCCGCCCGCGACGACCGCGCCGAACAGGACGACGCCGAGGATCATGCGAAGCGATTTATTCATGGCGGACGGGATGGGGGGCGGACAAGGCAGGCGCGGCGCCGGCGCGGCGGCACGCGTGTGGAATGATAGTGGCTGGATGGATTGCGCAAACGACCCGATGGCCGGAATTTCCGTTCATCGCTAAACTCCCGATGCCTGATCGCGGTGACGCCACCTTATAAGGGCGAAGCTGACGCAAACCCGGCGGATCGCGTCAGGCAAATGTCAGCAGGCCGCTGGCAGGGTGCGCCGATGATCAACCGCAGAACATTCCTCAGCTTGCTTCCCGTGTCCGTGACGGCGCTCGCCATCGCCGCGAATGTCGCGCAGGCGCAAGACAAAAGCGCGCAGGGCAAGGAGGCCGAGAAGGCGCGCAGGAAGCAGGCGCAGCAGGAGGCATTCGCGGCGATGCAGCGCGGCGAGATCCTGCCGTTGACGAAGATCCTCGCGATTGCGCTGGCCAGCGTGCCCGGCGACGCCGTCGAGGTCGAGTTCAGGGGCGGTCCGATCTACGAGGTCAAGGTGTTGACCGCGACGGGTCGCCTGCGCGAGGTCGTGCTCGACGCGCGCAGCGGCACCGTGATCAGGATCGAGGACGAATGATGAGCACCTCGAAAAACCTACTGCGCTCGATAATTTGCGCGCCAGCGGTGCTCGGACTGCGCAGGCAGGATGCCGAAGCGAACATTCGCGCAGCGAATG
>JAFEFQ010000228.1 GCA_018240505.1 Pseudomonadota bacterium | reverse complement strand
AGCCGCGCAAGCGGCGCAATCCGGGGTAATCGTGCCCACCACCCCGGATTTCGCTTCGCTGCATCCGGGCTACTTGCTAGCCTGCGAGGCATCCGGCATCGACCGGTGGTTGGCGCCTTATCCTGCATCGCGCAAACTCTACTCAACAATGCGCATCGGGCGCGAAGCCTTGCTGCGAGGATGGCCATGCGGCTGCGTCACGGCTTTACTCAAGCGGATACGACGACCCGATGCGACACTGCTTGATCAGCTCGGAGTGCCTGCGTGAAAACGTGGGGAAACCTCAGACTCTGACCCCGGTTTCCGCTGGATAGTTAAGCTTGCACAGCAGCAAAAAGACTATGCGGAAACGTCAGCCAGCCAGTTTGGATTTGCAGCATAGAATGCGTCGCCTATGTCGGTTGGGTGGCAGCCTAGTTCGCGCAATGCAGCAACCAATTCTCGGGCTACCATGGGTTTTGGCGTTTGCCAAGATTGCACGCGAACATGCGGAGGCGTTGCAACTGCCTCGTAGCCCGCATTTGTGCTCTTGATCTGAATCGCCATGTACCTGACTTGCAAGCCTAACTACAAATAGCCCCCGCATCCGGAGCGTTGCGCGGAATGTTCAACTGGCTCTGACTACGCGTCAAGCAAAAATCCGGCGCGATGGCATGCAGCTACCTGGTATCAACCGTTCATAGCGACCAAGCGGTCACGTCCCCGCATCACTCGCGACTGCACGCGTCGCACCCGCATCGACCTTGTCACCGCTGCGCCGCCTGCGGCGCAGCGAGTTCTGCAGCTTGTCGAAGTAGATGTAGATCACCGGCGTCAGGTACAGCGTCAGCACCTGCGAGGTGAGCAGGCCGCCGACGACGGCCAGGCCGAGCGGACGGCGCGAGTCGCCGCCCGCGCCGAGGCCGATCGCGATCGGCAAGGTGCCGAACAGCGCGGCGAACGTGGTCATCATGATCGGCCGGAAGCGCACGATGCAGGCCTCGAAGATCGCCTTCTCGGGCGGCACGCCGCCACGTTCCACCTCGAGCGCGAAGTCGATCATCATGATCGCGTTCTTCTTGACGATGCCGATCAG
>JAFEFQ010000227.1 GCA_018240505.1 Pseudomonadota bacterium | reverse complement strand
GGACCACGCCCGAGCCGACCAGCGCCCAGAAGCCGAAGGTGTAGCCCGACAGCGCCGACGCCGTGGTCATGCCGCTTTCGCCCGACACTTCGCCGGCGAAGATGCCGGAAAGATTGTTGCCGTTGGCGACCGACAGGAACCAGCCGCCCATCGCGAAGGCGACGTAGCGCGTCGGCGCGAGCTTGGTCACCATCGACAGGCCGATCGGCGACAGGCACAACTCGCCGACCGACTGGATCACATAGACCATGAACAGCGTCCAGAACGGAATCTTGCTGCCGCCGTCGACAAGATGGGTGAGCGCGAACATCAGCAGCAGGAAGGCGAGGCCGTTGAAGATCAGGCCGAGGCTGAACTTGAACGCGATCGACGGCTCGGCGTTGCGCTTGCCCAGCCAGACCCAGATCGCAGCGATGATCGGGGCAAGGGTGATGATCGCCAGCGAATTGACCGACTGGAACCAGGCGACCGGGAATTCCCAGTTGCCGAAATCGCGATGCACGATCTTCTCGGCAAGGAAGTTGAACGACGAACCGGCCTGCTCGAAGAACATCCAGAACAGCACGTTGAAGACGAAGATGATCAGCATCGCGATCACCTTGTCGCGCGCAACCGCGCCTTCGCGCAGGCCTTCGATCAGCAGCATCACGGCGAGGCCGACGAACAGCACGCCGAGAATCCAGGCCAATGCCGTCGCGCCAAGCTTGGCGAGCAGGAAATACATCAGCGGCACGCCGACGACGAGATAGGCGGCGACGAGGCCGAGATTGCGCGTGCTCAGCGATGTCCGCGCCGACTGGCCGACGCCGTTCAACTGCCGACGCCCGATCCAGAACCACAGCCAGCAAATCGCCATGCCGACGCCGGCGGAAGCGAACACGACCTTGTAGTTCTGCTGCATCGGCGTGGCGGTGATCGCGCTCGCCAGCCAGCTCGTCACCACGGGCGAGACCATCGCGCCGACGTTGATGCCCATGTAGAAGATCGTGAAGCCCGCGTCGCGGCGGCTGTCGCCCTGCGCATAGAGCTGGCCGACCATGGTCGAGATGTTCGGCTTGAACAGGCCGTTGCCGATGATGACGAGGGCGAGGCCGA
>JAFEFQ010000226.1 GCA_018240505.1 Pseudomonadota bacterium | reverse complement strand
GGCGTGGAACTGCTCGAAAGCCCGATGAGCGTGACCGGCATGGTCAACGTCGGCGTCGGCGCGCTGACGCTGGGGTTCGCCTCGCCCGAGCACGACGCGCAGTTCTGAGAAGCTTCTGAGCGCGCCCGCGGCAGACGGCCCCGTGTATGATTCGGGCAGGCGACGGCGATACCGTCGCGACTCCGGAGCGGGACGCGGGTGAAGCGCGACAACATCAACTACGTGCTGGTCGGCGCCGTCGTCGCGGCGGCATTCGCGCTGCTGCTCGTCGCACTCGCCGCGATCACCGGGCGCGGCACGGCGAGCACCGACTACGTCACGCGTTATCGCAACGTCACCGGCTTGCGCTACGGCGCCCCGGTATTTTACGAAGGCTTCCGCATCGGCCAGGTCAGCGCAATCGACCCCGAACGCGGCGCGGTCGGCGGCAAGTTCGAGACGCGCTACAAGGTGACGCTCGCCGTGCGCCGCGACTGGCCGATCCCGAAGGATTCGGTCGCGCGCCTGACCTCGACCGGCCTGCTCGCCGACGTCGCGATCGGCATCAGCGAGGGCGCGAGCGCGGATGTCGCCAGGCCCGGCAGCGAACTGGCCGGCGTCGAGAATGCCGACCTGTTCACCTCGATGAACGCGCTCGCCGTGCAGCTCGGCGACCTTGCGCGCAACCAGGTCTCGCCGCTGGTGAAGACGCTGACCACGCATGTCGATTCGATCGCGAGCCAGCTCGACGCGAACACGCCGGAAATCGTATCCCAATCGCGCCAGCTGCTGCAGCGGCTCAACTCGGCTTCGAGCTCGGTCGACGACCTGCTCAAGCCGCAGAACCGTGCCGCGATCGGCGCGATCCTCGGCAACGTGCAGACGTTGACCCGCGATCTCGGCGAGACCCGGGCCAAGCTCAACAGCGCGATCAGCCAGCTCGACGACGTGATCCGCGAGAACCGCCCCGGCGTGCGCGATTCGGTCGACGATCTGCGCGGCATCCTCGCCTCGCTGTCCGAGCGCATCGACTCGATCACGCAGAACCTCGCCGTCGCCGCGCGCAACTTCAACGAATTCTCGCGCGAGGTGCGCATGAGTCCGAACCGCCTGCTGATCGCGCCGAAGCGCGACAAGGT
>JAFEFQ010000225.1 GCA_018240505.1 Pseudomonadota bacterium | reverse complement strand
TCGTCCTTGATCAGCGTTTTCATCTTCGCCGGCGACTTGAGGATCACCGCGATCTTCGCGCGCTCTTCCTCGAGCGCGTCGCGCTCGGCGTTGAGCTTCATTTCCTCCAGCCGCGCGAGCTGGCGCAGGCGCGTTTCGAGGATGTAGTCGGCCTGTTCCTCGGAGAGCCTGAAGCGCGCGATCAGCTTCGGCTTCGGCTCCTCCTCGGTGCGCACGATGCGGATCACTTCGTCGAGGTTGAGGAAGGCGATGCGCAGGCCTTCGAGCAGGTGCAGGCGGCGCTCGACTTTGTCGAGGCGATATTGCAAGCGACGCGTCACGGTCTGCTCGCGGAAGCGCAGCCACTCGCTCAGGATTTTTTTCAGATCCTTGACTTGCGGCTTGCCGTCGAGGCCGATCATGTTGAGGTTGACGCGGTAACTGCGCTCGAGGTCCGTGGTCGCGAACAGGTGCTGCATCATCTCGTCGAGATCGATGCGATTGCTGCGCGGAATCAGGACGAGGCGCACCGCGTTCTCGTGATCGGACTCGTCGCGCAGGTCCTCGAGCATCGGCAGTTTCTTCGCGCGCATCTGCTCGGCGATCTGGGCGATGATCTTCGCGCCCGAGACCTGGTAGGGCAGCGCGTTGACGACGACGTTGCCGTCTTCGACTACGTAGCGCGCACGCGCGCGCACCGAGCCGTTGCCGCTTGTGTACATCGCCTTCAAGTCGGCCTTCGGCGTGATGATCTCGGCCGTGGTCGGGAAATCCGGACCCTTGATCTTCTGGCACAGGTTGGCGATCGACGCGTCCGGCTCGTCGAGCAGCAGGATCGCGGCGTCGACGACTTCGCGCAGGTTGTGCGGCGGGATGTCGGTGGCCATGCCGACCGCGATGCCGGTCGAGCCGTTGAGCAGCACGTGCGGCACGCGCGCGGGCAGCCACGACGGCTCTTTCAGCGTGCCGTCGAAGTTCGGCGTGAAGTCGACCGTGCCCTGGCCGAGCTCGTCGAGCAGCAGGTCGGCTATCGGCGTCAGCTTCGATTCGGTGTAGCGCATCGCGGCGAACGACTTCGGATCGTCGGGTGAGCCGAAGTTGCCCTGGCCGTCGATCAGCGGATAGCGGTACGAGAACGGCTGCGCCA
>JAFEFQ010000224.1 GCA_018240505.1 Pseudomonadota bacterium | reverse complement strand
GTGGAGCGGCCCCGTGGTCAATTCGCCGCGCCAGCTCTGGTCGATCGCGGCGATGCTCGATACGATCGTCGAAGGCGTGTTCGGCGTCGACGGCGATGCGGTCGAGCCGAAGATTCCGGTCGAACTGGCGCCGATGCTGTTCGGCAAGAGCGACTCGATTGCCCTGCACCTGCCCGACCGCACTGTCGTTCTCGCCCAGCCGCGCGAACTGGCGAAAGACGCCAATCTGCTCGTCGCCGACAAGGTGGAAACGAAAGGCAAGCTGACCCGCGTCACGTTGCGCGGCATACACGTCGATTCCGCCGCGCTGAAGCTGAGCGCGCCGCAGTTCGCGCCCGACACGCCCGAGATCGTGCCGACCGCGCCGCGAATCGCCGACGGCAGTCACGCGCCCGTGCGCTTCTGGCTCGACGGCAAGCTCGCGCAGACCTGGAAGCCCGGCGGCGAGCAGGCGCTCAAGAGCATCGAGATCGCCGACACCGCCGCGCTGCAAAGCCTGTGGACCACGCGCGTCGATCCCTCGACCGAGCTCGAATCGCTGCCCGGCCCCATCGTCCGCCTCGGCCAGTTCGAGGACGTCGCCGGTGCCTGGCCACGCGCGTGGACGGCGAAGCGCGATGGTCGCTACCAGCTGCGCCTCGCCTACGAAAACCGGCACGGCCCGATCAACACCGGCGTCACCGCCGCGGTGAAGATGCTCGCGATCGACTGCGCAGGCACGGCCAGACAGAGCGCGCCGCTGGTCATGCCGCACAGCGTGGCGAAAGACCTGTCCACCGCGGCCACGTTCACGGCGAAGGCCGGGAAAAAGTGTACTTTTAGCCTCGAACAAGGCTTCAACATGAGCTTCCTGTCGCGCAACAAGCTCTACACCGGCGAGCAGGGCGGCGAAGGCGGCCCGGTCAACGAAGCCGACTACGGCGAGCTGCGCATCGTGCCGTTGCCATAGCATTTGCTTCCCTTCTCCCGACGGGAGAAGGGAAGCAACCCTCTCCTGTCGCCTGCCACGAATCCATGACCACCAAACCCGCCCTGAACTTCTGGCAAATCTGGAACATGTGTTTCGGATTCCTCGGCATCCAGTTCGGCTTCGCCCTGCAGAACGCGAACGTCAGCCGCATCTTCCAGACGCTGGGCGCGAGCGTGGACGACAT
>JAFEFQ010000223.1 GCA_018240505.1 Pseudomonadota bacterium | reverse complement strand
GCCGCTCGCTGATCGAGGCGAGCACGGGAATCGCCGCCTTGACGTAGCTCATCGCGAGCGCGAGCGGCATGCCGTGGAAGTGGCCGGCCGAGATGACCTGATCCTCGATCACCTTCGCGTCGGCCGCGTCGGGGAAGATCAGCGGATTGTCGGTGACCGAATTCAATTCGATGTCGAACACCCGCTGCGCCTGCGCGAGCGCGTCGCGCACGGCGCCGTGCACCTGCGGGATGCAGCGCAGGCTGTAGGCATCCTGCGGCTGGTGCTTCTTGCCGCCCTTGAACGGCATGAAGCGCCGGTAGAAATTTTCCTTGCCGTGGCGCTGCGAGGGCGGCACGTAGTCCCAGCCGATGTCGAAGCGATGCTGCTGGTCGCGCGCATCGCTCCACGAGTCGGCGAGCCAGGTCTTGAAGCGCGGCACGAGGTGATACGGAATATCGACGAGGGTCGAGTCGCCGAGCAGCCGGCGCAGATTGGCGGCGGTTTGCACCTGGCCCGGATGCGGGCGCAGCGCGTGCACTTCGGCCTTGAACGCGGAGCTGCGGCCGGCGAAGGCGTCGAGCGTCATCGCCGCGGCAAGGTCGGCGGTGGCGAGCAGCTTTTCCAGCGCGTCGAGAGCCAGCGCGCCGCTCGCGAGCATCTGCGCGGTGCCGTTGTTGAGGGCGAGTCCTTCCTTGAACGACAGGCGCACCGGCGCGATTCCCGCGCGCTTCAGCGCTTCGCCGCCGGGCAGACGCTCGCCTTGGTAAAACGCCTCGCCTTCACCGAGCAGCACGATCGCGAGATGCGACAGCGGCGCGAGGTCGCCGCTCGCGCCGACCGAGCCTTTCTCCGGAATCACCGGGATCACGTCGCGGTTGAGCAGTTCGGCGAGCGACTGCAGCGTCGCCGCGCGGATACCCGAGTGCCCGCGCATCAGCGTGTTGACGCGGATCGTCAGCATCGCGCGCACGACCTCGACCGCGAGCGGCTTGCCGACGCAGACCGCGTGGGTGACGACGAGGTTGTGCTGCAGCTCTTCCAACAGCGTGCCGTCGCGCTTCTCCGGATTGCCGCCCGGCAACTCGTCGCGCGCGCGATGCGCGCCGAGCAGCTTGTCGGCATTGCTGCCGAAGCCCGTCGTCACGCCGTAGATCGGCTCGCCGCGCTGCACCTGCTCGGCGAGGAAGTCGGCGG
>JAFEFQ010000222.1 GCA_018240505.1 Pseudomonadota bacterium | reverse complement strand
CGCCGACGTTGACCATGCCGGTCACGCTCATCGGGCTTTCGAGCAGTTCCACGCCATGCTCCTCGCAGGTCATGCGCAGCGAGTCGTAGCCCTGCAGCGCGCGCATCTCGGCGAGGTCGCCGCCGTAGCTCAGGCACAGCACGGGCACGAGCAGCCCGGCACTCACGCGCTCCTGCGCGTAGGCGAACAGCGCTTTCGCGCCCGCGTCGAAACCGCGCGCCTTGCCGACCGGCCCGGTTGCGCCGCGCCAGCCGCGCAGGATGGGCTTGATGTCGAGCGCGCTGCCCAGCGTCGCGGTGAACCAGCCTACGGTGCGACTGCCGTCGCCCTTCTTCTGCGCGCGTGCACGCAGGTAGTAGAGATCGCGCGGCAGCATGTAGCCGTAGGTATTCTGGGCGATGAATTCGAGGCGTTCGCGCGCGGCGCCGATGGTCGAGTGCGCGTCGATAAGCCGCGTCGCCTCGTAGACGACGACGCCCTGCCCCGAGAACAACGTCTGGCTGTCGATCACGCGCATCAGGAACGGACCGTCGACGCCGGCTGCCTTGCGCACGGCCTGGTAGCTGTTGAGGATGGCGAAGCTGGCCTTGCGCGCGTGCTCGAAGATCGGGCTGCGCGTGGAAGTGATGGTCAGGCAGAACACGCAGTCGTAGTCGAGCACGAGCCGGCCGAGAAACACATCGCGGATCTGCTCGACCGTGTACGGCTCGGTTCTCGCGGCGGCGCCGCGCGCGCCGAGGTCCTCGGCGAGATAGCGCGCGATCAGCGCGGGATCGCGGTCGTCGACCAGCGTCTCCTCGCCGAGGTGGATACTGATGGGCAGAATGTTTATGCCGTGTCCGACATAGAATTCCGCCGGCAGATCGCAGGCGGAATCGACGACGATACCGAAACGCACGAGGCCCCCCTCCCGGGCTTGCCGCCCTTTTTTGCTATCTCGTGAAGCATCATACAACGCACAGGCGTATTTCGCCGTGCTCATCACAAAACGGCGATCAGATCGACGCCGCGTGCTCCTCGGTCAGGCGGCGCAGGTAGGCGTCGGCATCGACCGGCGCCTCGCGCGGACGCCGGTTGAGCAGGTCCTGGATGCGCTCGTTGTCCGCGTGGCGCACCTTGTCCACGGTGTCGGTCATCAGGATCTCGCCCTGGTCGAGCACGGTGATCGTGTCGGCGATCT
>JAFEFQ010000221.1 GCA_018240505.1 Pseudomonadota bacterium | reverse complement strand
TTCAACAACGGCGGCGTCGATGCGCTCGTGCGCAACGTCGAGCGCGCGAAGTTCAGCGGCGTGCTCGGCATCAATATCGGCAAGAACAAGGACACGCCAAACGAGCGCGCGGTCGACGACTACCTGCACTGCCTCGAGCGCGTCTATGCGCGCGCGAGCTACGTCACGGTCAACATCTCCTCGCCGAACACGCAGGGCCTGCGCGACCTGCAGCACGAGGAAACGCTCAAGCGCTTCGTCGGCACGTTGCGCGAACGCCAGGAACAGCTCGCCGCGCGGCACGGCGCGCGCAAGCCGATGTTGCTCAAGATCGCGCCGGACCTCTCCGAAGCCGAGCTCGACGGCATCGCCGCCGTGCTGCTGACCACGCAGATCGACGGCCTGATCTGCACGAACACGACGATCGCGCGCGATACGATCGCGGGCGCGCGCCATGCGCAGGAGGCCGGCGGCCTGTCCGGCAAGCCGCTGATGGCGAAGGCGACCGCGGTGCTGCGCGGCATGGCGCAGCGGCTTGGCGGCAAGGTCCCGCTGGTCGGCGTCGGCGGCATCATGCGCGGCGCCGACGCCGCGGAAAAATTCGCCGCGGGCGCGAGCCTCGTGCAGTTCTATTCCGGGCTGGTCTATCGCGGACCGGCGCTGATCGGCGAATGCGTCGAGGCGCTGCGCGCGCAACGCGGCAAAGCGGCATGAACGACCTCCGCGCCAGCCCGGCCCAGCCGTTCGTCACCGGCTACGGTTACACGATGCACGAAAACGCCTCGCTGCTCGAGCGCACGACGTTCCGCGTGCCCGCACGCGCGGCGACGCTGATCGACGTGCACGAATTCGATGCGGTGCCGGGACTGCTCGAAGAGGCTGCGCAACGCAAGCGCGACGTGCTCGTCCTCGGCGGCGGCAGCAACGTGCTGTTCACGCGCGACTGGCCCGGCGTCGTGCTTGCGTTGCGCACACGCGGTCTCGACATCATCGAGCAACACGTGCCAGGCACGTCGGGCGATGCCGCGCTCGTGCGCGCCGCCGCCGGCGAAGTCTGGGACGACTTCGTGCACTGGACGCTGGCCCAAGGCCTGCGCGGTCTGGAAAATCTCGCCCTGATCCCGGGCAGCGTCGGCGCGGCGCCGATCCAGAACATCGGCGCTTACGGCGTCGAAGTCGGCGAGTTCGTCGATGCCGTGCAGG
>JAFEFQ010000220.1 GCA_018240505.1 Pseudomonadota bacterium | reverse complement strand
GCATCGGCCTCATGCCGATCGGCCACGATCCTGATCAGTGCGGCGTAGCCTTGCCGCCGAGCAGCGCTTCGAGTTCAGCGACGCGATGCTCGAGCGACTCGACCATCTCGCGGGTGCGCAGCAGTACGCAGCGCTGCACGTCGAACTCCTCGCGCGTGACGAGATCGAGCCGGCGCAGGCCGGAGCGCAGCGTGTCCCTGAAGTTGGCGGACAAGTCGTCCAAGGCCTCGCGTGCGGGCGCACCGAGGCGCTCGCGGGCATCGCCAAGGGCGGGAGGAACGAGATCGACCAGGCGGCGAGCCAGGTCGTCGAGCGGGGAGACGGCAATCACGGCGATACCTCTCGGATGAACGATGGTGCACAACGGACGGGAGACAGCGTAGCCAAACCGCTCGCTGGCGACAGTGGCAGTTTACTGATTCGGCTGTAGGAATTTTCCTACACGCCAGGCGGAAAGCTAGCCACAAACGCGCCATTTCGGTAGTGTCTCAGTTTGAATTCATGACCGGTCAAGCATCCTGAACAGCCCCGTGACGCTGTTCACAGACATGTGGATAACCTGTCAATTCTTGTTGACCGCTCAAGCATGGCTGGTCATACTCAGGGTATGACCAGCTCCAGCCCCAAGCGTCCTCGCGACGCCAACCAGCTCGCTTACTTGGTCGCGGCTATTGCGACTGGTGAAATGACTGACCTTCAGACAGATGATGGTAAGAACGCTGCCGCAGTGGCGTTAGGGCGAATGGGTGGACTGAAGGGCGGTAAAGCTAGAGCTCAGAAGCTTTCTCCGGGGCGACGTGCCGAGATTGCTTCGGCGGCGGCGGCGGCGCGATGGAAAGCTAAATGACCGCCGAAATTGCGATCATCAATCGCAGCGCTGTCACTCTTGCCGCCGACAGCGCAATGTCGTTGCAGGTTCGTGGACGAGAGAAGATATACACCTCCGCCGATAAGCTGTTTGAGCTTTGCGGTCATCATCCTATTGGGATAATGGTCTACAACACGCCAGAATTTTTCGGCGTGCCCATTGAGCTAGCGGTAAAACAGTTTAGGGAAAAGAATAAGTCATCTTTGCAGACCGTAAAGGCTGCATCAGATGAGTTTCTTGCGTTCCTCATGAAAGATTTCGCGCCTGACGCGAACTTGATTGCACAGAACATCTTCTCCGTCACTTACGCAATG
>JAFEFQ010000021.1 GCA_018240505.1 Pseudomonadota bacterium | reverse complement strand
CTGGCCGCGTGCGCGCAGCATGGCCTCGTCGAAGCCGCGCGTCTGCGTCGCCGCCTTGAGCTTCTTCGCTTCGAGCACGAAGCAGCCGCGCTTGTACAGGTCGATGCGGCCGGCCGATTCGCTGCCGTCGCCGTGGCGGAACGTGACCGGGCGCTCGAACATGTAGCGTTGCTCGGCGTCCGCATGCGGCGCCTCGACGCCGAGCAGGCGGCACAGGTCGAGCGCGAAGCTCTGCGCGGTGGACAGTTCCGACGCCGTGCTGCCCTTCCACTTGGCGATGAAGCCGTTCGCGTCGTCCCTCTGGATATCGCTCAACCCGCTCTCCCCGTCGGCGCTACCCGGCGCCTGCCGCGCAATTCTCGCCGCTGACGCGGGCGGAAGTCGAATGCGGCCGTGCCGATCTTCGCGATCGCGGCGCGGCAGCGGTCAATGCACGCCGGTCACGATCGCTTTCGCCGCGCCGCTGACCTTCGCGCGGAGGTCGCTCAGCTGCGCCAGCGTTTCGGCGCCAAGCGTCCGGCGCAATTCCTTCTGCACGTTCTCCCAGCGCGGCAGCGCGCGCGCGATCGCGGCGCTGCCGGCGCGCGTGAGCCGGGCGAGGCTCGTGCGCTTGTCGGCGCCGGGCGATTGTTCGACGAGGCCGTCGCGCTCGAGCAGGGCCAGATTGCGCGTCAGCGTGGTGCGGTCGAGTTCCTGGTCGTCGGCGAGCGCGCCGACCGGGGTGGGGCCGAGGCGCTCGATCGCGCGCAGCAGGCTGAACTGGGTGACCTTGAGCCCGGCCGGCGCGAGCGCGTCGTCGTAGATCTGACTGACCGCGCGCGACATGCTGCGCAGGTTGATGCAGACGCATGCGCTGCGGCGTTTTTCGCCATGCGGCGAAGGTTTGGCGGATTCTTTCTTCATCGAACTTGCCCGCGACAAATTGGGTGCATATACTCGGGATTGGGTGTATATACTCCCATTCTACACGAACCGCCAACGCTTTCGTTTTTTGCTCGTCATTCCCGCGCTTCTGGCGGGAATGACGGGCAGGAACACCGCAACCGAAAGGCCATCTATGCTCCGCCGCCGTCTCGCCGCCGCCCTCGAAGGTCGCCTCCACTACGCCTGGATCGTCGCCGCGCTGACCTTCCTCACCCTGCTCGTCGTCGCCGGCATCCGCGCGACGCCGGCGGTGTTGATCGTGCCGCTTGAGAAGAATTTCGGCTGGAGCCGCGACGAGATCACGCTGGCCGTGTCGATCGGCCTCGCCCTGTTCGGCCTGATGGGGCCGTTCGCCGCCGCGGCGATGCAGCGCTTCGGCCTGCGCCGCACGATGGTCGCCGCGCTGCTGCTGCTCGCCGCCGCGATGGGCGGCAGCGCGTTCGTCACGACGCCGTTCGGACTGATCCTGACCTGGGGCGTGCTCGCCGGCATCGGCACCGGCACGATGGCGATGGTGCTCGGCGTGACCGTCGTCAACCGCTGGTTCGAATCGCGGCGCGGCAGCGTGCTCGGCCTGCTCACCGCGAGCACGGCGACCGGATCGCTGGTGTTCCTGCCGCTGCTGGCCTGGTTGATCGATAGCGGCCACGACTGGCGCGTGGTCGTCTACATCGTCGCCGGCGCGGCGCTCGCGCTGATCGCGCTCGTGCTGCTGCTGATGCCCGAGCGCCCGGCCGAAGTCGGCCAGTTCCGCTACGGCGCGACGGCGGCCGATGCGAGCGACGCGACGCGCGCCAACCCGCTCGCGGCCGCGTTCGGCGCGCTCGCGACCGCATCGAAGAGCGGCACGTTCTGGCTGCTGTTCGCGACCTTCTTCGTCTGCGGCCTGTCGACCAACGGCCTGATCGGCACGCACATGATCGCGTTCTGCGCGGACAACGGCATCCCGGAGACGCGCGCCGCGGGCCTGCTGATGCTGATGGGCATCTTCGACATCATCGGTACCACGGCTTCGGGCTGGCTGTCCGACCGCTACGACAGCCGCGTGCTGCTGTGCGTCTATTACGGCCTGCGCGGACTGTCGCTGCTGTATCTGCCGTGGTCGGACTTCAGCATCGGCAGCCTCGGACTGTTTACCGTGTTCTACGGCCTCGACTGGATCGCGACCGTGCCGCCGACCGTGCGCCTGACCACCGACCGCTTCGGCGCGCAGCTCTCCCCGCTCGTCTACGGCTGGATCGGCGCCGGCCACCAGCTCGGCGCGGCGACCGCGGCCTACGGCGCCGGCCTGATCCGCGTGCAGACCAACCAGTACGTCATGGCGTTTCTGGTCGCCGGCGGCGCGTGCATCGTCGCCGCGATTCTCGTCATGCTGATCCGCCGCCGCGCCGCGCAGTTGCAGCCGCTGCCGGCTTAGAACGCAGGCTTCAGTTCGATGTGGCGAGGCGCTCCACGGTTTCGCGATAACGCGCGCCGATGCGGTCGCGGTCGCGGTGGCGGAAATCGCGCACGACCCAGTCGCCATTGACCATGACGTGGCGCACCAGGTTCGTGTTGCCGGCGAACAGGAAAGTGTCGATCAGGCTCGCCCGGTCGCGACCGGCGAGCAGCGCCGATTGCTCGTCGAGGACGACGAAGTCGGCGCGCTTGCCGGCCTCGATCGCACCGAGCGCAACGCCCGCCGCGCGCGCGCCGCCGCGCAACGCCGCGCCGAACAGGGTTTCGCCGACGCTGTGGTTCGCCGCCGACACGGCGATGTTGCGGTGTCGCGTCGCAAGGCGCTGACCGTATTCGAGCCAGCGCAATTCCTCGACGGGCGACACCGAGATGTGGCTGTCCGAGCCGACGCCGAACGCGCCGTCCTCGTCGAGATAGGCCTTGAGCGGAAACAGGCCGTCGCCGAGATTCGCCTCGGTGGTCGGGCACAGGCCGGCGACCGCGCCGGATTGCGCCAGGCGCTGCGTCTCCTGCGCGCTCATGTGGGTCGCATGCACCAGGCACCAGCGCGCGTCGACCGGCATGTTGTCGAGCAGCCACTCGACCGGCCGCGCGTTGCGCAGCGCGAGGCAGTCCTGCACCTCGCCGATCTGCTCGGCGATGTGGATATGCACCGGCATGCCTGAGCCCCTCTCCCCGCGGGAGAGGGGTTGGGGTGAGGGTTCGGCCATGCCGCCGCCTCGGTGCAGACCAGGACCCTCATCCGCCCTTCGGGCACCTTCTCCCGAGGGGAGAAGGGAAATCGCTTCGAGCACCTCGCGCATCGCCCGCTCGGGCACCGCGCGCAGCGAATGCAGCGCGACGCCGACGCGCAATGCCGCATTTTCCATTTTTACCAATTGCCGCAAAAGCGACAGGTAGCCGTCGACGTCGAAGCCGAAGCGGCGCTGGCGCTCGGACAGCGCGCGGCCGTCGAAGCCGCCGGTCATGTACAGCGTCGGCAGCAGGGTCAGGCCGATGCCGGCCTCGCGCGCGGCCTCGATCAGCGCGAGCGACATCGCCGCCGGATCGGCGTAAGGCTGTCCATTGGGCTGGTGGTGCAGATAGTGGAATTCGCAGACCTGGGTGTAGCCGGCCTCGAGCATCTCGACGTAGAGTTGTGCCGCGATCGCGCGCAGGTCGTCGGGGCCGATGCGGCTGGCGAACGCGTACATCGTCTCGCGCCAGGTCCAGAAGCTGTCGCCCGGGTTCGTCTGTCTCTCTGCCAGGCCCGCCATCGCGCGCTGGAACGCGTGCGAATGCAGGTTCGGCATGCCCGGCAGCACGTAGCGGCCGAGGCGCTCGGCGCCTGCGTCCGCCGGCGCCGCGACGACCCGGCCCGCGTCGACTGCCAGGTGCGCATCGCGCGTCCAACCCTGCGGGCTCCACAACGACTCGGCGAAATAATTCTTCATGTCTTCCAATTTTTCCTGCACCGGCGCGCAGTATGCCAGCGGCGCATGCACGGCGAAATGAACGGCGCTGCGCGCGCAACGCGGCGTATGGTTAAATGCCTTCCCCCGAACTCGCCGCGCGACCCGATGAACGCATCCTGGGATGGCCTGCTGCTCGACTGCCGCCTCGCGACGATGACGGGCAACGGCGCGCCGTTCGGGCTGGTCGACGACGCCGCGCTGGCGTGGAAAGACGGCCGCGTCGTTTTCGCCGCGCCGATGTCGGCGTTGCCGGGCAAACCCGATGCGCTCGCGCGTGAAGTCGGGTCCGCAAGCGGTGCGCTGGTCACGCCGGGTCTGATCGACTGCCACACCCATCTCGTCTTCGCCGGCGACCGCGCCGCGGAATTCGACCTGCGCCTCAACGGCGCGAGCTACGCCGATATCGCCCAGGCCGGCGGCGGCATCGTCTCGACCGTGACCAGGACGCGCGCGGCGGACGAGGACGAACTGCTCGCGCAGTCGCTGACTCGCGCGAGAACGTTGTTGTCCGACGGCGTGACCACGCTCGAGATCAAGTCGGGCTACGGTCTGGCCCTCGACGACGAGGCGAAGATGCTGCGCGTCGCGCGCCGCATCGGCGACGAACTCGGCCTCGGCGTGCGCACGACGTTTCTCGGCGCCCACGCGCTGCCGCCCGAGTTTGCCGGGCGCCAGTCCGACTACGTCGACGAAGTCTGCATCCGCATGCTGCCGAAGATCGCGCACGCGGGCCTCGCCGACGCGGTCGACGCGTTCTGCGAGACCATCGCGTTCACGCCGTCGGAAACCCGGCGCGTGTTCGAGACCGCGCGCGCGCTGGGCCTGCCGGTCAAGCTGCACGCGGACCAGTTGTCCGATACGGGCGGCGCCGCGCTCGCCGCCGAATTCGGCGCGCTCTCCGCCGATCATCTCGAATACGCGAACGAAGCCGGCATCGCCGCGCTGGCCGCGGCCGGCAGCGTCGCCGTGATGCTGCCCGGCGCATTCTATACTTTGCGCGAAAGTACACTGCCGCCGATCGAGGTGTTCCGCCGCCACGGCGTCGCGCTCGCGGTCGCCAGCGACCTCAATCCGGGCACCTCGCCGCTGCTCTCGCTGCGCCACGCGATGAACATGGCCTGCACCCTGTTCCGCATGACGCCCGAGGAGGCATTGCGCGGCGCGACCGTGCACGCCGCACGCGCGCTGGGCCTGGCCGACCGCGGCACGCTCGCGCCGGGGCAACGCGCGGATTTCGTCGTCTGGGACGCCGGCCACCCGGCCGAACTGTGCTACTGGATCGGCGGCGCGCTCGCGCGCAGCGTGGTCATCGGCGGCAGAGCGGCCGCAACATGAGCCGCCGGCGCGCGAATGAAAGGCGAAAAAAAACCCGCGCATGGCGGGGTTTTTCATTTCACCATGACTCCAGCGGCGAACTTCGCTGGACTACGCCAAAGCCAGATACAGCAGGTTTATCAACAAATTATACGAGTTCAACATATGCCGGTGCTTTCCGAAACCTGACCCACTTCCCGGCTGGTGGCCCCTATGAGGCTCTTGGGAATCGGGTCTTTCCGAGGAGTCATCATGGCGAAAATCAATACGGGTGCTACGAACTTGAGTAATTCCCTCGCAAGCTAAGGCCGGAGCGTCAATAAGTGAGGAATATTGCCGGCGGCTGCCGCCGCCATCCCGTCAATCAGCGCACGGGTTTCCATCGGGCCAAACTCACCGAGATCCTTGATGGGACGTGTACGGCTCAAAAGCCATAGCAGGCCAGTACGCAGGAGTGAAGGCATGCCTGCAAGCGTCCCGATCAGGCGAGGTTTCAATGTGTGCCCTAGACTTCTCACCAGTTCAAATCCTTCCACCCATGCAGCGTCAAGCTGCCTCGCCTCTGCCCATGTGAGCGAAGTGGCTCGTTTCCAGGTGAGTAGCGCGGCGAGGAAGGTCGGCACCACGAACGCAACATGACTTCGGAGGTAAGCATCCATGTCGTGTTCAACTTCGCTGGGCATACCCGCATCTTTGAACAACGCGGCGAGAGCAGGATGCGTCAGCGTTGTCACCATGCCAGGGCCATCCACGCGAAAGCGTAGCCGTTGATCTACTAGAAAAGCCGTCATATTCGGGAACCCGAATGCGAACCGCTCGATGCCTATGGCCGCCTGATAGGGCTCGATTCCTTGAAACGTATTGAACATCAGAAGGATGGTGCTCGCGTTGCAGACCGACAACGCCGGCAATAGGGAGGCAACTTGGTGTTCGGGAACAGTGACGATGGCCAGATCGTAGGGAACGCTCGGATCAAGCGTCTCCAGGACCTTGACCGGCATGCGTTGCCCGTCAACGGTCATGATGGCTCCCTCGCGGCTCAACGTGTCAAAGCGTGCGCCGCGCGCCACGACGGTCATGTCATGACCGGCCTTCGCCAGACAGAAGGCGACGGCGCTGCCGATTCGCCCCGCTCCAATCAGAATGATGTTCATGGAATCAGTTTAGGTGTGACGCAAATTCCCGTATATGGGAAATTAAGGTAATCTGATTCCCATCTATGGAAACACTTTCCTGGGACGATCTGCGCGTTCTTCTGGCTGTGCATCGAGCTGGGAGCTTGCTAGGCGCAGGTAAAGCACTTGGCCTTTCGACATCCACGATCGCGCGGCGTCTGGATGCGCTGGAGGCTGCCGCAGGGCGGCAATTGGTGTACCGCAGCCAGTCAGGCACAGAGCTGAAACCAGAGGCATTGCGCATGGTGCAACTAGCCGAAGGGCTTGAGCACGGTCTGGATGCGCTGCGCCGCGATCAAACCGTTCTTGCTGGGACGCTGCGGGTCAGCGTGCCGGATGGAATGGCTCCAACACTGACCCGATCGCTGCTTGCGTTCTGCCAGGAATACCCCGCCGTTGATCTTGAGCTGATAGGAGAGAATCGGATGGCGGATGTGGCTGCGCGTGAGGCGGACATTGGCGTTCGCCTGACGCGCTCCACTTCCAATGTGCTTGTCGAAAAGCACTTGGCAAATTTTCGGTTCGCGCTGTTCGCATCTGCGGACTATGTGCGACGCCATCTTTCAACGCGGCGGCTCGGCAAGGGCGAGGCGGCCGCGCATCCGTTCGTCGGACTTGACGAACGATGGAAGGCGCTACCGCACGAGAAATGGATGCGGGCGCTGGGCGCGACGCGATTTGCATTCCGCTCCAGTTCAATGGATGCCATTGAAGAAGCCGTTCGCTACGGTGTAGGTCTTGCGGCGTTTCTCGAAAAAGATCCGCGAAGCGCGGGGTTGATTCGCATCGAAACGGAGACGGATGGGCCGTCTCAGTCTTTCTACCTTGTGTATCACCGCGACTTGAGAAAGCAACCGCATGTTCGTGCTGCGGTGGCGTCCATCGAGGCATACATGCGCGCGCATCGCTAACTCAGATCAGCGTTCTCTGGCGACGCGGGCAAGGTTTCGATGGTGCCCCGCCGCAATGGGCGGGGCGCCGTGCTGCTGGCGCAGCACGTCACGCACGCGCCTACGACGCGTCGCGCTCCTTCAAGACGGCCTCAAGCTTCTGGCGCACCTGCGCCAGAAGCTGCTCGGTCTTGCGCGTGCTGACGCCGGCATAGGCCAGCGTCAGCAACGTCAACGGATGCACTTCCATGACCTCGCACAGCTCGGTCAGCTTGTGCAGGGTCGGGCCTTTCAGGTCGCGCTCACGGCCGTGTACGAGTTGCTTCAAGAAATGTCCCTGCGCGACCTGACGATGGAGAAGGTCGCCAAGCGCGCAGGCGTTGGCAAGCCCACTCTCTATCGCTGGTGGAAGACCAAAGCGGCACTGGTTATCGCGATGTTCAATGAGCGCATCGTTCCCGAAATCGATGCACCGCCAGCCGCTTCTCTGGAAGAGTCCATTCGCCACAAGGTCCTAGCACGATGAAAGCGCAGCCCGGGGGCTGAGCTTCCGTTTTGACGGGATCTTGTGGCAGGTCAGGGGCTATGATGACAATGCGACCTTGCCCGCTGCGACGCTCCTGCGCTTTCCGCCGCGAAGCGCCTATGTGACACCTGGCTCGAAAAGCGGCAAGAGCACATGGAGGCCGAAATCTGGCCTAACCTATTGCCCCACAGGACCTTTCGCGCCGCTGCTTGTCTGCACTAAGGACTTTACGGCGGACATTTTTCATGAGCGCTTGCGCGCGATCAGGCGGCGGGCTTCTTCGCCGGCGCGGCCTTCTTGGCTGGCGCGGCCTTCTTCGCCGCCGGCTTGACCGCGGCCGTCTTCGTGCCGGCCGCCTTCTTCGCCACGTGCGGGCGCGCCTTGCCGTAGCTGCGGATCGCGATCTTGCCCTTCTTGGTCTTGCGGTCGCCTCTGCCCATCGTCGTCTCCTGTAATGATTTTGAAAAAAGGTGGCGTAGCTTAGCAGCGCGCGCGCCGCGTGGGAATTCGCCGCGCGCCGCGCAACTCCCGCTATGATTGCGGCATGGCCGCCAGATCTCCCGATGTGACGATCAGCCTCGCCCTGCAAGGCGGCGGCGCGCACGGTGCCTTCACCTGGGGCGTGCTCGACCGGCTGCTCGAGGAGGGTTCGCTCGACTTCGACGGCATCAGCGCGACCTCGAGCGGGGCGATGAACGCCTGTGCGCTGACCCAGGGCTGGCTCGACGGCGGGCGCGAGGGCGCGCGCGAGATGCTGGCCGCGCTCTGGGAAACGGTGGGCCAGCAGGCGAGCCTGATGCGCTGGGCATTCGCCTCGCCCGCGGGCGCGGCGACCGAGCGCATCCTGCTCGGCCTGACGCGCTACTTCACGCCGCAGGAAATGAATCCGCTCGGCATCAATCCGGTCAAGAACATCGCCGCCTCGCTGTTCGACTTCGACCGCATCCGCGGGCAGTCGCCGTTCAAGCTGTTCATCGCGGCGACGCGCGTGCGCGACGGCCGCCTGAAGTTGTTCGAGAACGCCGACCTGAGCCTCGACGCGCTGATCGCGAGCACCTGCCTGCCGCAGTTGTTCGCGCCGGTCGAGATCGACGGCGAGACGTATTGGGACGGCGGCTACGCGGGCAATCCCGCGATCGAACCGCTGGTCTACCGCTGCGACGCCGAGACGATCGCCTGCGTGCTCGTGCAGCCGATCGAGCGCGCGCAGCCGCCGGCGACCGCGCGCGAGATCGGCGAACGCATCACCGAGCTGTCTTTCTCGACCACGTTCATCCGCGAACTGGAAACGCTGCAGACCGCGCAGAACATGCTGGCGAAGAATTTTCCGCTGACCGCGCTCGGCCGGCGCCTGAAGAAGATCGAGATCCAGATGATCGAACCCGGCGAATCGCTGGACAGCTACAGCGCGAAGACCAAGCTCAATACGCGCACCGCGTTCCTGCGCGAATTGCGCGACCTCGGCCGCGAGCGCGCGCAGGCGTGGCTGGACGCCCGCCGCGGCTGAGCGTCCGAGAATGCAAGTGCGCCCCTTCTCCCGCCGGGAGAAGGGAATCAAAAGCTCAGTGCGCGTGCGCGGCGTCGTGCGCGTGATCGTCGTCGTGCGCCTGCGCGCCGCAATCTTCATGCGCGCAGTCGCGCTGTTCGATCTGCACCGTCGCGTGCGAGATCTGGAATTTCTCGCGAAGTATGCTTTGCACCTGTGAGAGAGCGGTGTGCGCATCGGCCTCGTCGGCCAGACGCGCATGCAGCGTCGCCAGACGCCGGCCGCCGGCCAGCTGCCAGACATGCACGTGATGCACGTCGACGACGCCCTCGCCCTCTTTTGCCGCAACGGCGACCTGGGCCGTGTCGACGTCTTCGGGCGTGCCTTCGAGCAGGATGTGTCCCGAGCGCTTGAGCAGCCGCCACGCGCTGTTGAGGATCAGCAGCGAGACGAGGATCGAAAACGCCGGATCGGCCCAGAGCCAGCCGCGCCAGCGGATCAGCAAGGCCGCCGCGACCGCGCCGAGCGAGCCGAGCAGGTCGCCGAGCACGTGCAGGCGCGCGCCCGCGGCATTGAGATCGTCGTGGTCGTGGCCGCCGAGCACGCGCAGCACGAACAGGTTGACGAGCAGGCCGGCGAGGGCGATCGCGAGCATCGTGCCGGACAGGATGGGCTCGGGTCGGGCGAAGCGCCCGATCGCCTCGACCACGATCCAGGCGACGAGCGCGAACTGGAACAGCGCATTCGTATACCCGACCAGCACTTCGAGCCGTGCGTAGCCGAAGCTGCGCCTGTCGTCGGCCGGCCGCCGCGCGAGGTAGGCGCCGAGAAAGGCGAGCAGCAGCGCGAATGCGTCGACGAACATGTGGCCCGCGTCGGCGAGCAGCGCGAGCGAACCGGACAGCCAGCCGCCCACCGCCTCGACGACCAGGGTCAGCGAAGTCAGCACGAACGCCCACAGCAGACGGCGCTCGCCGGCTCCGGCGTGGCCGTGATCGTGGTGGTGGTCGGGTGCGGTCATGCTGCGCTCGTGCGCGGTTCGTCTGCGCGATGGGGATGGCGGAATATTAGGTGCTCGGCGCGGCGTTACACAATCGCACGCGTGAACGCAGGCGCCACGATGCGCATAGGGCGCGATTCATCGCGCCCTACGATGCCGAGGCATCCGGCGGGCAGCACGCACCGAACAAATGCGTCAGGCGCAGGTTGAGGATATGCGCGAGCGCGACGCAGCAGCCGCCGAGCGTGACCAGCGCTGCGTGCACGACGGGTGCCGATCCGGTATCGAACAGCCATGCGCCGGTCCACAGCAGGGCGAGGCCGAAGCCGGCGATCCAAAGCGCGCTTGCAACACGATGACGACGATAGCCGCGAATCAGCGAGCCCAGCGCGAGCGCGCTCGCGAACGCGATGAAGATGCGCTCGAAACGATGATCGCCGAGAAAACCGAGTCCGAGCGTCGGCAGCACGGTCAGCACGAACGGCAGCGCGGCGCAGTGCACGGCGCAGAGGAACGAGGCGGTCGCGCCGATGCGGTCGGCGACCTGCGCGAGCGCGTCGTGGGCGGCGAACTTGTGCAGCGAGTCGGCGGAATGGCTGGCCATGATGAAGTTATAACATAACGGTAGATGAGGCGAATCCTGCGCCCCGGCATGGATGATATGCCGAATGATCATCGGCAGACCATGACTTTCGGCAGGTCTGCGCGGCCCGCATATGTTACAATATATCATTACATTTTCAATCCCCGGCCCCGCGCATCCGCCTTCCCGAAGCCATGAACAAGACCCTGCTCGCACTCGCCATCGCTCTTGCCCTGCCCGCAGCACAACCCGCCTTCGCCGCCGACGCCCCCGCCGCAACAGCGGATGCCGCCGCGGCGGAGCCCGCCGACGCGGCGACGACCCTGCAGGCGGTCGAGGTCAACGCCAGGCTCGACCGTGCGCGCAACCAGCTTTCGCCGAACATCGGCGCGAGCCAGTACGTGATCGACTCCGAGGCGATCGAGCGCCTGCCGCTCGGCGACGCGACGCCGCTCAACCAGATCCTGCTGCAGGCGCCCGGCGTCGTGCAGGATTCCTACGGCCAGCTGCATGTGCGCGGCGACCATGCCGACCTGCAATACCGCATCAACGGCGTGATCATCCCGGAAAGCATTTCCGGTTTCGGCCAGACGCTCGATCCCGACATCATCGAACGCGTGCAATTGCTGACCGGCGCGCTGCCCGCACAGTACGGCTACCGCACCGCGGGCGTGGTCGACATCACCACCGAAAGCGGCGCGCACCGCCACCGCGACGCCGGCGACGCGGACGGCGACGACAGGAACTTCGGCGGCAAGATCAGCCTGCTCACCGGCTCGTTCGGCACGCTGCAATCCGATCTCTCGCTGCACGGCAGCAGCGATCGCTGGAGCTATTTCGCGACGTTCGAATACGCGCAGAGCGACATCGGCATCGAAAACCCGACGCCGGCGTACAACGCGATCCACGACCGCACCAACCAGGTCAAGGGCTTCGGCTACTTCTCCTACCTGCTGAACGACGACACGCGCCTGTCGTTCATGGCCGGCGTGAGCAACGGCCGCTTCCGGATCCCGAACAACCCCCATCAGGAACCGGCCTACACGCTGGCCGGCGTCGACGCCTTCGATTCGGCCGGGCTCGACGAGCGCCAGCGCGAGGTCACGCGCTTCGGCGTCGCCTCGCTGCAGGGCCATTTCGGCATCACCGACTACCAGGTCTCGCTCGGCGAGCGCTACACCAGCATCGACTACCACCCCGATCCGGTCGGCGACCTGATCTTCAACGGCGTCGCCGGCAGGATCCATCGCGCCAACCGCGCGGACACGCTGCAGGCGGATTTTGCGACGCCGCTCGGCGCGAGCCACACGCTGCGCTACGGCCTCTACGCGAGCAGCGAACACCCGGTCAGCGACTCGACCTCGCGCGTGTTCCCCGCCGACGCCGACGGCAACCAGACCGGCAACGTGCCGATCACGATCGTCGACAACTCGCAGCGCATCAACGCGAAGACCTGGGGACTGTACCTGCAGGACGAGTGGGCCATCGGCGACAGGCTCACGCTCAACTACGGCCTGCGCGCGGACAAGGTCGATGCCTACGTCAGCGAAGGCCAGATCAGCCCGCGCCTCGGCTTCGTCTACCAGTTGAGCGATGCGACCGCGCTGCACGTCGGCTACGCGCGCTACTTCACGCCGCCGCCGACCGAGCTGATCTCGCTGACCGACATCGCCCTGTTCCAGGGCACGACCAACCAGTTGCCGACCGAGGTCAACGCGGAGACGCGCTCGGAGCGCTCGCACTACTTCGACGTGGGCCTCACGCACAAGCTCGACGCGCACTGGACGCTGGGCCTGGACGCTTACTACCGCAAGGTGCGCAACCTGCTCGACGAGGGCCAGTTCGGCGCCGCGCTGATCTTCTCGCCGTTCAACTACGATCGCGGCCGCATCCGCGGCGTGGAGTTCACCGCCAACTATGCGAATGGAAATCTCAACGGCTACTTCAACCTGTCGTCGAGCCGCGCGATGGGCCGCGAGGTCGTGACCGGCCAGTACAATTTCGACCAGGACGAACTCGACTACATCGCCTCGCACTGGGTGCACCTCGACCACGACCAGCGCCTGACCGGTTCGGGCGGCGTGAGCTACGACTGGAACGGCACGAAGCTCGGCGTCGACTTCCTCTACGGCTCCGGTCTGCGCCGCGACTTCGCCAACAGCGCGCACCTGCCGCAGTACTGGCAGGTCAACCTGTCCGCCGCGCGCGATTTCGATCTGCCCGCGGTCGGCAAGACCAACGTGCGCCTCGCCCTCATCAACGCGACCGACAAGATCTACCAGTTGCGCGACGGCTCGGGCATCGGCGTCGGCGCGCCGCAGTACGGGCCGCGCGCGGGCGCCTATCTCGGCTTGTCGAAGTCGTTCTGATCCAGCGTGCGACCCGCGCAGGTCGGGTGGGCACAGCAAATTCCGACATCACGTTTTGAGCCGGCTGGCGTGCGTGTTCGCTGGCAGAAGTTGTCCGAAACACGCTACAGAACCGGCACGGGCACACGAGTAAGCGATTTCGGCGAGCCGGACCGGGCGGAGCGCCATTGGCGATCCATTTGCTGCGGATTCGATGTCACTCCGGCTATGTCGCCGACGGTCGCGACGCATCGCGTATGGCACGCACCTCCCGGGCATTGGCGCGACTGACCAGTGCGTAGTTGTAGCCGTCGGCAGACCAATACGTAGCGGCCAACTGGCCTTCAAGCCGTTGCCCGCGCGGCAATGTGCCAGCGTGGGGCGACGGTGGGCGAATATAGAACGTGATGGCACTACCCTGGCGATCTTCATACATCACCATGGCCGCTGGTCCGTTGTCGGTAGCCAGCAGGCGACCGCCGACCGGGTGAAAGCCGGCATTGTCGAGATCCGGCAACCGCGCGGCGTTCTGGAAGTTTTCATCCAGCCATGTCTGGACATCGCCTGCCTGATGTTGCGTCACATCCAGTTGAGCGCGGCGCTCCATGGCAAACATCCGGTAGGCCTGCAATGCGTCGGCCATGGGTGCGGGTTCCGTTGACGCGGCCCATCGACGGACCTGCCAGCCGCCGATGCCGCCAACCGCAAAAGTCAGCACCAGCATCGCGGCCAAGGCGAATTGCGAGCGCACGCGCTGCCGATGAAGCGCACGGATCAGCGCCGGGTCCAAATTCGATCTGCTGGTCGAGTCCGGCAAGGTACCTAACGCGGCACGTAGTCGCTGCGCATCGCGCTGCCAGCCGCGGATTTCTTCTGCGCGGTCGGGGTGATGATTCAGCCAGGCTTCGACGCGCGCACGGCCATCCTCATCCAGGTGACCATCGACATAGGCATGGAGGTCGGCTTCGCTGACGAATCCATGTGTATCGCCCGTAACGTTCATTTGAGCACCCGCAAGGTGGGAGTCTTCGATACCTCGCCATCGCCAAGCCGGCGTAGCGCGGAGCGCGCGCGTGACAGTCGCGACATCACGGTGCCGATGGGTACGTTGAGCAGTTCGGCTACCTCGCGATAGCTGAGACCTTCCACCGAAACCCACAACAACAAGTGTCGCTGTTCTTCGGGCAGGAGGTTGATTGCCTGCACCACCGACTGCGCAACGACTTCACGTTCGGCCGACGGTTGTTCCGACTCGGCGCTGCCGCGAAACAGTTCAAGCATGCGGGTATAGCGGCGCGACCGACGCTTGCCGTCCAGATACTGCCGGTAGGCGATGGCGAACATCCAGGGACGCAGCGCGGTGTCGTCACGCCGACGGTGCCAATGCAACAACGACCGCTCGAGCGTTGACTGTACCAGATCGTCGGCGCTGCTCGTGTCGTGGGTCAGCCAGAGCGCAAAGCGACGCAGCCGCGGCAGCAGTTCGCGCAATTGATCATCGATCTCGTGTTCAAACATGGCCGGCTCGGCCTCCTGCTGTATGACTTGCACGCGATAGACGCCGCAGCCTTCGATTTATTCCCCGCGCGGAAAAATAAAGTTGCACGCGACACATTCGCCCGCGTACCGGAATAACCCGGCGGGTGAGGCGTCTCACGTCCGATCGCTCATCCATCGACGACAACCAAAACCCCTCCCGCGAGGGAGCCCGACACCGCCATCAGGAGAAGCTTTGATGAAATTCGCTATTCTCGTATTACTCGCCTTGTTGCTGCCCTGGGCACTCTGCCCCCCTGTCACGGCGCATGAGATACCCGACCCGTCGATCATCCATGATGCCAAAGACGGGGTAGTCCGGTTGTACGGCGCCGGCGGCCCGGATACCGCTTTTCGCAAGGTGGCCGAGGCGTTTCAGAAGAAAACGGGCATTCAGGTAGTCATTACCTCTGGCCCCGAATCGACCTGGACAGGGAAGGCCCAGGCCAATGCCGACATTCTCTGGGGTACCGCAGAACAGGACATCACCGCCTTTCTCGAAACGTACAAAGACTTCTCGTCTAGCGAGGTCATGCCGATCTACATGCGCCCGGCGATCATCGCGGTACAGAAGGGTAATCCCAAAGGCATCCGTGGATTCGATGACCTTCTCAAAGACGGCATCAAGATCGTCGTCACCGAGGGTGCCGGCGTCGCCAATACATCCGGCACCGGCGTATGGGAAGACGTGGCCGGTCGCTTGGGGCGCCTCGACGACGTCAAGCGCTTTCGCAAGAACATCGTCGCTTTTGGCAAGGGCAGCGGCGCGGCGTACAAGGCGTTTGTCGCCACGCATGCCGATGCCTGGATTACCTGGCCAGATTGGCCGATCACCCACTCGGATCAGGCAGACATGGTCCCGTTTTCCCGTGAGCGCACCATTTGGCGCGACGTCAACGTGGTGCTGGCGCCGGATGCGGATCCGGATGCCCGAAAGTTCATTGATTTTCTGAGCAGCGAAGAAGGCGCCACGATCATGAAAACGGAGGGATGGGTGCGCTGATCGGGCGTCTCGTGGACCGTGCGGCCGTGCAGCGCGGTGCGCGACATGGTCGCCCGTGCCGCTTCGATCTTGAACTCGTCTGTGCAACGTTTGCCGCTCTTCGGCGCCTCCTATCCGCCATTGTGAATGGCTCGGAGATGCTCGCGGAAGGCTGTCCGATTCACTTGTCGAGGAACCGAAGTGTCTCCACCGACGATTGTCGACAAGCCTCAAGTTCCGGCTTGCTCACCGCCCCCAAAAACTATGTTTTACTACATTGCCTGCACACGCCGTGCACTTCGAGAGTCTGCGCGCGCGTGCGGAAACCCAGCGCCTTGGCCTGCTCGGTGAGCAACCGGGCGACGCGCTCGTCGCAGATCTCGGTCGCCGATTCGCACTCGTCGCAGATCAGGAACGGCACGTGGTGCACCACGCTCGGGTGGTGGCAGCCGACGTAGGCGTTGATCGACTGCAGCTTGTGGATGAAGCCGTTCTCGATGAGGAAGTCGAGCGCGCGGTAGACGGTCGGCGGCGCGGCGTTGCCGCGGTCGTCCTTGAGCCGGTCGAGCAGGTCGTAGGCCTTGACCGGCTTTTCCGCACTCGCGATCAGGTCGAGCACCTGCTGGCGGATCTCGGTCAGGCGCAGGCCGCGCATCTCGCAGGCCGC
>JAFEFQ010000219.1 GCA_018240505.1 Pseudomonadota bacterium | reverse complement strand
TTCAACAACGGCGGCGTCGATGCGCTCGTGCGCAACGTCGAGCGCGCGAAGTTCAACGGCGTGCTCGGCATCAACATCGGCAAGAACAAGGACACGCCGAACGAGCGCGCGGTCGACGACTACCTGCATTGCCTCGAGCGCGTCTATGCGCGCGCGAGCTACGTCACGGTCAACATCTCTTCGCCAAACACGCAAGGCCTGCGCGATCTGCAGGAGGAGGAAACGCTCAAGCGTTTCGTCGGCGCGCTGCGTGAACGCCAGGAACAGCTCGCCGCGCAGCACGGCGCGCGCAAGCCGATGCTGCTCAAGATCGCGCCGGATCTTGGCGAAGCCGAGTTCGACGGCATCGCCGCCGTGCTGCTGGCCACACAGATCGACGGCCTGATCTGCACGAACACAACGATCGCGCGCGATACGATCCCCGGCGCGCGCCATGCACAGGAAGCCGGCGGCCTGTCCGGCAAGCCGCTGCTGGCGAAGGCGACCGCCGTGCTGCGCGGCATGGCGCAGCGGCTCGGCGGCAAGATCCCGCTGGTCGGCGTCGGCGGCATCACGCGCGGCGCGGACGCCGCGGAAAAATTCGCCGCGGGCGCGAGCCTTGTGCAGTTCTATTCCGGCCTGGTCTTTCGCGGGCCGGCGCTGATCGGCGAATGCGTCGAGGCGCTGCGCTCGCGGCGCGGCAAAGCGGCATGAACGACCTCCGCGCCACGCCGGCCCAGCCGTTCGTCACCGGCTACGGCTACACGGTGCATGAAAACGCCTCGCTGCTTGAGCGCACGACGTTCCGCGTGTCCGCACGCGCGGCGACGCTGATCGACGTGCACGAGTTCGATGCGGTACCAGGCCTGCTCGAAGAGGCCGCGCAGCGCAATCGCGACGTGCTGGTCCTCGGTGGCGGCAGCAACGTGCTGTTCACGCGCGACTGGCCCGGCGTTGTCCTCGCCTTGCGCACACGCGGTCTCGACATCGTCGAGCAGCACGTGCCCGGCACGCCGGGCGATGCCGCGCTCGTGCGTGCCGCCGCCGGCGAAGTCTGGGACGATTTCGTGCACTGGACGCTGGCCCACGGCCTGCGCGGCCTCGAGAATCTCGCCCTGATCCCGGGCAGCGTCGGCGCGGCGCCGATGCAGAACATCGGCGCTTACGGCGTCGAAGTCGGCGAGTTCGTCGATGCCGTGCAGG
>JAFEFQ010000218.1 GCA_018240505.1 Pseudomonadota bacterium | reverse complement strand
GTTTCCGGAATCGCGAGCCGCTTCAGCAACGCTTCGTCGCGCACGCAGTCGGCGACGAGGTCCATCGCCATCTCGTGCAGTTCGCCGGTCGGCGTTTCGATGTCGCGTTCGATTTCCCCGAGCGTGAACGCGTAGCAGGCGCGCTCGTCCCAGTACACCTCGCCGGCTATCGTGTGGAAGCGGAAGCCGAGCCGCTCGGCGCTTGCGCGCCAATCGGGCCGTTCGGCGATCTCGATGCGGCGCACGGCTCAGCCGCCGGACGACGAGCCGCGCGACGAACTGCTACTCGATCCGCCCCAGCCGCTGCGCGCGGCGGCGACCGAGCCGAAGCCCGAGCGCGACACGGTGACGGCGCGATTCGGCGCGATGTCGACCGAGCGGTACGAGCGCGTCGTCGAACCGCCTCCCGACGTGCCGCCACCGAAGCCGCTGCTGCGCTCGTCGCCGTACTGCGTGTACTGCCCGTTGCGGAAGCGATAGATCGGCGCCGCGTCGTAGTATCCCGCCGGATAACGCGGCGACATCAGCTGCGAGATCAGGAAACCCGTCATCAACGGCGTCCACATGCTCGATTGGCTCGCGCCATCGTGCACGACACGCTCGCGGCACAGGTCGCCGAATTCGGCGATGCACTCTTCCCTGGTCTTGAACTTCGGCGAGTTCGCCTCGTTCGCGCGGCTCGCGTTGTCGAACGCGCGCTGGCAGACGTCGGCGGCATTGCCGTCCTTTTCGCAGGCGGCAACGTCGGTGTAGAAACCCTTGCGCAGCGTTTCTTCGGGCGCGCTGTCGCAGCCGGCAAGCAGCAGCGGTGCGGGCGCCATCAGCACGAGGGTCAAGGCACGGGAACGTTTCATGGATGGGATCTCAGTAAGTCATGCTTGCGGCATTGAGGATGCCGATCCCGATCGAGATGCCGGCGAGAAGCAGCGCCGGCGCGCGCTCGTTGTTGCTGATCTCCTCGGAGAGGCGCGGCACGAACCAGTGCACGACGAGGAAGGTCAGCACCTGCACGATCATCGCGACGACGCTCCAGATCAGGCAGTCGAGCCAGCTCACCGATTGCGCGGTCGCGGTCGCGAGCGGGATGATGAAGCCGAGCAGCGCGCCGATGAAGGAAATCGACGCCGCTTCCTTGTTCTCGCGGATCAGGCGCATCTCGTCGTGCGGCGTCACCCACAAATAC
>JAFEFQ010000217.1 GCA_018240505.1 Pseudomonadota bacterium | reverse complement strand
CGCCGACGTTGACCATGCCGGTCACGCTCATCGGGCTTTCGAGCAGTTCCACGCCGTGCTCCCCGCAGGTCGTGCGCAGCGAGTCGTAACCCGGCAGCGCGCGCATTTCGGCGAGGTCGCCGCCATAGCTCAGGCACAGCGCGGGCACGAGCAGGCCGGCGCGCACGCGCGCCTGCGCATAGGCGAACAGCGCTTGCGCGCCCGTGTCGAAGCCGCGCGCCTTGCCGACCGGGCCGGTCTCGCCGCGATATCCGCGCAGGATCGGCTTGATGTCGAGTGCGCTGCCGAGCGTCGCGCTGAACCAGCCTACGCTGCGGCTGCCGTCGCCCTTCTTCTGTGCCCGCGCACGCAGGTAGTAGAGATCGCGGGGCAGCATGTAGCCGTAGGTGTTCCGGGCGATGAATTCGAGGCGTTCACGTATCGCCCCGACGGTCGAGTTCGCGCCGACAAGGCGCGTCGCCTCGTACACGCCGACGCCCTGGGCGGCGAACAGGGTCTGGCTGTCGACCACGCGCATCAGGAACGGGCCGTCGATGCCGGCCGCCCGGCGCGGCGTCTGGTAGCTGTTGAGGATGGCGAAGCTGGCCTTGCGCGCGCGCTCGAAGATCGGGCTGCGCGTGGAGGTGATGGTCAGGCAGAACACGCAGTCGTAGTGAAGCACGAGGCGCTCGAGAAACACGTCGCGGATCTGTTCGACCGTATACGGCTCGGTTTCCGCAGCGGCACCGCGCGCACCGAGGCCCTCGGCGAGATAGCGCATGATCAGCGCGGGATCACGGTCGTCGACCAGCGTCTCCTCGCCGAGGCGGATACTGATCGGCAGAATGTTTATGCCGTGTGCGGCACAGAACTCCGCCGGCAGATCGCAGGCGGAATCGACGACGATACCGAAACGCACGCGGCGCCTCCCCCAAGGCTGATTGCCTTTTTCTGCGTATGTCCGTGAAGCATCACACAATACACGACGCCGTTTCGTTGCGCGGTTCACAAAAATACGCCGTCAAACCGGTGCGGAGTGCTCCTCGGTAAGCCGGCGCAGATAGGCATCGGCGTCGACCGGCGTCTCGCGCGGGCGGCGGTTGAGCAAGTCCTGGATACGCTCGTTGTCGGCGTGGCGCACCTTGTCCACCGTGTCGGTCATCAGGATCTCGCCCTGGTCGAGCACGGTGATCGTGTCGGCGATCT
>JAFEFQ010000216.1 GCA_018240505.1 Pseudomonadota bacterium | reverse complement strand
ACGTTCAACCAGCATCTGCCGAGCGGCAAGATCGTCGCGTTCGGCGATCTGTTCGTCGATCCGGCCGCGGCGCTGAAAATCTTCAGCGACGAGGCGCGGCGCCGCCTCTACGCCGAATACGAGGCGCGCATCTACAATCAGAATCTGCCACAGGCGGAACAGACGCTGCGCATCAAGGCGATGCACGCGCTGGTCGAGAAGGGCACCGAACCCGACGCGGACAATTTCGCTGCCTTCCTCGTCGACGGCGTCGACGGCAAGGCGATCGGCATCACCCTGATCTTCCCGCCTGGCCAGGTGGCAACCGACGCCGACGGCGCGCAGCAGGTCGAGGTGCCGGTGAAGTTGTTCGCCGACGCGATCAAGCCCGAATACCGCGACGCGTTCGACAAGGACAGCGGCGCATCGAGCGCGCAGCCGTCGGATTCGTCGGGCTCGGGTTCGCACTGAGCGCCGCGCCATGCCGACGGAACAGGCCTTGTACTTCGCCCTGAGTGCGTTGCTGATCCTCGTCGGCCTCGCCGGCACGGTGCTGCCGGCGCTGCCCGGAGTTCCGCTCGTGTTCGCGGGCATGCTGCTCGCGGCGTGGGCAGATCATTTTGTCCATGTCGGCGCGTTCACCCTGATCGTGCTCGGCGTGCTCTGCCTGCTCGCGCTGGCGATCGATTTCGTCGCCGGGCTGCTCGGCGCCAAACGCGTCGGCGCGAGTGCGCAGGCGCTCTGGGGCGCGATGATCGGCACCATCGTCGGCCTGTTCTTCGGCCTGCCCGGGATCGTGTTCGGGCCGTTTCTCGGCGCGGTCGCGGGCGAACTGCTCGTCGGCAGCCGCCTCGAGCGTGCGGCGCATGTCGGCATCGGCACCTGGCTCGGCCTGTTGTTCGGCACGCTGGCGAAGATCGCGCTGTGCTTCACGATGCTCGGCGTGTTCGCGCTGAGCTTCCTGTTCTGATCGTCCTCGCCGAAAAAAACCCCGTGCGCTGCTTCAGCGCGACAGGTGCGCGATCGCCGCGGTGGCCGCGTCGCGGTCGCCGTCGTCGAACGGCTGCACGTCGACCGCTTCGATCGTGGCCGGATCGAGGCAACGCACGTTGACGTCGACGCCGTCGGGATTCGAGCGCGGCACGTAGAACGACTTGATCCCGCAGACGCGGCAGAAGCGATGCTTCGCCGCGCCCGTGTTGAACGTGTATTCGGTCA
>JAFEFQ010000215.1 GCA_018240505.1 Pseudomonadota bacterium | reverse complement strand
GCATTCTCTTTGGTTATCTTTCTCTTGTGCGAGCAAGAGAAAGTAACCCGCGCGCCGGATGCGCGCGGAAAGGCGAAGGGACGCGGCTACGAAGAATCAAAAGGCTGAGCAGGAGCGAGGAGCGAGGCAAAATCCGACGCTTGCCGCTAGGGCAATGGCGGGAGAAAAACAATCGCAGCCCGGTCAAGGAACTCCCCCCGACGGCAGTCGGAGGGAGAGGAACGGCATGCTCGCGCGGCGCGCGAAAGAAGCGTCAACTGGCGTAGCGCGACTCGCGCACGACTTCGCGGTGGTGGTTCTGCAGCTTTTCCTTGTGCTTCTTCACCTGGCGGTCGAGCTTGTCGGCGAGGCCGTCGATCGCGGCGTAGAGGTCGGCGCCGGTCGCGTCGGCATGGATGGTCTTGTTGCTGGCGCAGTGCACGGTGGCTTCGGCTTTCTGGAACAGCTTTTCGACGGAGAGGACCACGGCGGCATCATGCAGGTGCTCGAAATGGCGGACGATGCGTCCAAGCTTCGATTCGGCGTAATCGCGCAGGGCGGGAGTGACGATGACTTGATGCCCGGTGACGGTGATCTGCATGACGAAATCCTCTGCTGTTGAAGTTTCACGAGGTCCGCCCGACGAGGCGGACAGAAATTCAGACCGATGCCTGAGTTGTTGGTTCCGCGCCTGCCTCCATTTCGTGAGTGGATGTGGATTCGACCGTTGCGAATCGATCATAGCGCAGAGGCGGCCAGGCACAAGCGGCCGCGCTCGGAAGAAGAAGGAATGTTCATGCCCTCGCGGTACTTGGCCACGGTGCGCCGCGCGACCTCGATGCCGCGCTTGTTCAGCTCGGCGGTCAGGGCCTGGTCCGACAGCGGCTTGCGCGGGATCTCCTCGTCGATCAGCTTCTTGATCATGGCCTGGATCGCGGTCGCCGAGGCGGCGCCACCGTCGACCGTGCCGACGCCCGAGGAGAAGAAGAACTTGAACTCGAACGTGCCGCGTGGCGTGTGCAGGTACTTGCGCGTGGTCATGCGCGAGACCGTGGATTCATGCATGCCGATCTCGTCGGCGATGTCGCGCAGCACGAGCGGGCGCATCGCCTCGGCGCCGAAATCGAGGAACGCGGTCTGCGCGCGCACGATCGCGCTGGCGACCTTGAGCATCGTGTCCGCGCGCGTGGCCAGGCTCTTGATCAGCCAGCGCGCTTCCTGCAACTGGC
>JAFEFQ010000214.1 GCA_018240505.1 Pseudomonadota bacterium | reverse complement strand
GTCTTGCCGAAGCCGACATCGCCGCAGACGACGCGATCCATCGATTTCGCCGAGGCGAGATCGGCGATCACCGCTTCGATCGCGCGCAGCTGGTCCGGCGTTTCCTCGAACGGGAACGCCGCGGCGAACTGTTCGTAGAGATTGCGGTCGTAGGCGAAGGCCGTGCCGCCGCGCGCCTCGCGCTGCGCGTACAGCGCGAGCAGTTCGGCGGCGACGTCGCGCACCTTCTGCGCGGCCTTGCGCTTGGCTTTTTCCCAGGCCTCGCCGCCGAGCGCGTGCAGCGGCGCGAGCTCGGGTGCCGCGCCCGAATAGCGCGACACCAGATGCAGTTGTGCGACCGGCACGTAGAGCTTGTCGCCCTTGGCGTACTCGATGCTGAGGAACTCGCCGCCGTCGCCGCCGATGTCGAGCTTGAGCAGGCCCTGGTAGCGGCCGACGCCGTGGTCGGCGTGCACGATCGGCGCGCCTATCGTCAGTTCCGACAGGTCGCGCAGGATCGCCTCGGGCTCGCGCACCGCGTGCTTGCGCCGCCGCGTCGCGCGCGCGCGTTCGCCGTAGAGCTGGCGGTCGGTGAGCACGGTGAGCGCGGGTTCGCTCAGTGCGAAACCGTCGTCGAGCGACGCGACGGTGATGCAGAAATCCGGCAGCTTCGCTTCCTCGCCATCACGTTGCGGCGGAGGGGGTTGCTGGGCGAAGTCGTTCCAGGACGCAACGACCTTCGGCCGCAGGTCCATGCCGATCAACTGCTCGACCAGCGCCTCGCGCCGCCCCGGCGAGTCGGCGGCGATCAGCACGCGGCCCGGATACGCGTCGAGAAAGCGCTTCAATTCCTGCGCCGGTTCCTCGCCGCGCTGGTTGAGCGGCAGGCTCGGCGCGGGCTGGGTGCCGAGATCGACCGCGTGCGCGTTCGAGCCCTTGGCGACGATCTCCACGCGCAGGGACCGATTGAACCGCTCGCGCAGTTCCTGCGGCGGCAGGTACAGCTCGGCCACGGGCAGGATCGGTCGTTCGATGTCGTGGGCGCGGCTGTCGTAGCGCTCAAGCGCCTGCTGCCAGAACGCATCGGCCGCGTCGAGCGCGTTTTCGGCCAGTACGAACACCGCTTCGGCGCTCAGATAATCGAACAGCGTCTCGGTGCGCTCGAAGAACAGCGGCAGGTAGTATTCGATGCCGGCCGGCGTCGTGCCTTCCTTGATGTCCTGGTAGATCGGGCAG
>JAFEFQ010000213.1 GCA_018240505.1 Pseudomonadota bacterium | reverse complement strand
GGCCGGCGCGCATGCCGGCGCGGTCGATTCGGCCGAGGCGCAGGCGATGACGAAAGGGCCGGTCTCACTCGCCATTTCCGGCAAGGGCAAGGGCTGGGACCTCGGCTTCGCCTTCGGCAAGTTCACCATCCTGCGCCCGGGCGCGAACCCGGATGCGGACGAGGAGTGATTCCGGATCGCGCTGCTATACTTATCTGTCCCATCGTTAGCTGGCCAGCGAATGTTTCCCTCACAGGCACTCGTTCAGCATCGCGAAGCCATCTGCGCGACGGTCGCGCGCTTCCGGGTTGCCAATCCAAGAGTTTTCGGCTCGGTGCTGCACGGCGTTGATCGTGACGGCAGCGACCTCGACCTGCTCGTGGATGCCCTGCCCGGCGTGACGTTGTTCGAGCTTGGTGGCTTGCAGGAAGAACTTCAACATCTGCTGGGAGTTCCGGTCGACCTGCTGACGCCGGGTGAGATTTCGCGCGAATTCCGCGATCGCGTGCTGGCGGAAGCGCGTCCCCTGTGAGCGGTTCGCGGGCCCCGGCGTTGCTGGCCCAGATTGAAGAGGCCGCGCGGGACATCGGCGAATATATGACCGGCATGACGCAGGACGATTTTTTCGCCGACAAACGCACCAAGCAAGCGGTTGTCCTGAACCTCATCATCATCGGCGAAACCGCGGCGAAATTGATCGCGGTGGAACCCGGGTTCGTCGCCCTGCACGTCGATATTCCATGGCAGCGAATGCGCGGCATGCGCAACCGCATCGCCCACGGCTATTTTGAAATCGACTTCCGCATCGTCTGGGATACGGTGCGCGCCGACATTCCCGATTTGCTGCGGCGTATCATCGATCTGCGCAACGGATAGCGTTATCGAACCTGTTGTGGTCGGGTGCGGCTTCAGTGCCCGTCCTTGTCCGACTGGATCGTCTCCAGCAGCGCGATCTGCAGGCGCGAGTGCAGTTTGACCAGGGTGCGCCAGAGCAGGGCGAGGACGAGCGCGCCGCCGACGAGCACGGCGACGAGCAGTTCGGCCGGCGGCAGGATCGAGGACGACAGCGCGCAGACCAGCAGCAGCATCGCCGCGGTCGTCACCAGCGGCAGCACTTCGGCGACGATGCGCCGCGCGGCCTGGCTGCGCCGGCCGCTGCCGCGCACGCTGACTTCGGCGAGCATCATTGCCAGCGCCTTGAGCTTGCGGTAGGCGGCGATCAGAAACGGCAGCGAGACGAGCAG
>JAFEFQ010000212.1 GCA_018240505.1 Pseudomonadota bacterium | reverse complement strand
AACGTCGAGGAAGTGCGCAACGGCATGGAGTGCGGCATCGGCGTCAAGCAGTACAACGACGTCAAGCCGGGCGACCAGATCGAGTGCTTCGAGCGC
The DNA here is from genome assembly GCA_018240505.1 of Pseudomonadota bacterium. GTDB lineage: Bacteria > Pseudomonadota > Gammaproteobacteria > Xanthomonadales > Rhodanobacteraceae > Rudaea. The sequence goes on along the minus strand of JAFEFQ010000212.1, from coordinate 1,170 downwards.
ATCGAAGTGGCGAGAACGCTGTAAGGTTCGAACCGCGGCCAACAGCAAAAAAAGGGGCGTGCATCGCCCCTTTTTCCAGTCCGCTGCGTTTGCATTGCGGCGACACGGTAAGATTGCCCGGACTCTCCCGGTTCCCATTCGGCTCATGATCGATCGTCACCACCTTCTTTCCCTGCTTGGCGCCTGCCTGTTCGCCGGCGCTGCGCAGGCCCAGGATGCCGCGCCGAAAATCGATGCGGCCGGCACGGTGTCCTCGCCCGCCGTGCGCATCCCGTTTTCGCAGTTTGCGTCCAAAGAGGCGCTCGCACGCTTCGGCCAGGTGTTCCAGGAAGGCAAGGCTGCGCCGCCGCTGGGGCAGGATATCGGGGCAAGCCGCGCGTTCTACGACAGGATCAACAGCGATCGCGCGGAGCGGATGAAGAAACTCTATCCGGTCGAAATCGCCGCGCGGAAATTCGCCGGCGTGCCGGCGGACGTCGTGACGCCCAAAGGCGGGGTCGATCCGCGCAACGCGCGGCGCGTGTTGATCAACCTGCACGGCGGCGCATTTCTCTGGGGCGCCGGCAGCGGCGGCCTCGTCGAGGCGATTCCGGTCGCGAGCGTCGGCAGGATCAAGGTCGTGACGATCGACTACCGGCAGGGGCCGGAACACGTGTTTCCCGCGGCCAGCGAAGACGTGGAAAAAGTCTATCGCGAATTGCTCAAGACTTACGCGGCGCGGGACATCGGCATCTACGGCTGTTCCGCCGGTGGCGCGTTGACCGGCGAAGCGGTGGCCTGGCTGCAGACCCGGAACCTGCCCGCGCCCGGCGCGATCGGAATCTTCTGCGCGGGCGTGGTCGATCTGCAGGGCGATTCCGCCTACGCCGGGCATCTGCTCATGGGCGAAGCGGTTCCCGAACGGGCGTTCCCGCTGACCGCGCTGCCGTACTTCAAGGGCGCCGATCCGGCCGATCCGCTCGTGCTGCCGGGTGTCTCGTCCGCGGTGCTGGCGAAGTTTCCGCCGACGCTGCTGATCTCGGCGTCGCGCGATTTCGCGATGAGCGCGGCCCTGCGCAGCAACGAATTGCTGACCGCCGCCGGCGTGCCGACCGAACTGCACGTCTGGGAAGGCGTGTGGCATTCGTTCTTCTCCGATCCGGAACTGCCGGAATCGAAGGCGATGTACGC
>JAFEFQ010000211.1 GCA_018240505.1 Pseudomonadota bacterium | reverse complement strand
CGCCAAGCGCGCTGGCCGCGCGTCGCCGCATCGGCGCGATGCTGCAGGCCACCGCGCTGCCGGAAACGCTGACCGTCGCCGAACTGATCGACCTGTTCCGCAACTACCATGCGCGGCCGCGCACGGTCGCCGACATCGTCGCCCTGGCCGGCGTGGAGGATCTGCTCGACCGCCGCTACGCCAAGCTTTCCGGTGGCCAGCAGCGCCGCGTCCAGTTCGCGCTCGCGATTTGCGGGCGTGTGGAACTGCTGTTTCTCGACGAGCCGACCACCGGTCTCGACATCGATGCGCGCGAAACCATGTGGCGTGCGATTCGCCAGCTCGTCGCCGCAGGCTGCGCCGTGGTGCTGACCACGCATTATCTCGAGGAAGTCGAGGCGCTGGCCGATCGCGTCGTCGTGCTCGCCAAAGGCCGCATCATCGCTCAGGGCACGGTGGCCGAGATCCGCGCGCGCGTCGCTTCGCGGCGTATCCGCTGCGTCACCACGCTTGCCGATGCCGCGATCGCGCGCTGGCCCGAGGTGCGCAGCGTCGCCCGGGACGGCGAGCGCGTCGAAATCGTCACCGATGCGGCCGAGATCGTGGTGCGCCAGCTGCTCTACGAGGATGCGCAATTGCGCGAACTCGAAGTGCGCCGCGCGGGACTTGCCGAAGCGTTTGTCGAAATCACCCGGGAGGCCGCATGATGGACACGACCCTTGCCGCATCGTCCGTATCGGATCCTGCCCCGTTCCACGCCTGGCGCGCCTACGCGCTCGAGGCCAAATACGAATTCCTGCGCGTGCTGCGCACGCCCGCGTTCGCGATTCCCTCGCTGCTGTTTCCGCCGTTGTTCTATCTGCTGTTCGGTGTCTTGCTCAATCGTGGCAGCAGCGCCGCGGCGCATTACCTGTTCGCCACCTACAGCGTGTTCGGGGTGATGGCGCCGGGGTTGTTCGGCTTCGGCGTGCAGGTCGCGATCGAGCGCGAGCGCGGCTGGCTGGCGCTGAAGCGCGTCGCGCCGATGCCGCCGGGCGCCTATCTCGCCGCGAAGATGCTCATGGCGATGGCCTTTGCGCTCATCATCTACGCAATGCTCGCGGCGATGGCGGCGACGCTCGGCGGCGTGCGCCTCGATCCCGTGCAATGGCTCGCGCTCGGCCTGATCGCGATGCTCGGCGTGCTGCCATTCTGCGCGCTCGGCTTGCTGATCGGCAGCCGCGCCAATGCGTCGGCGTCGCCGGCGATCGTCAACTTCATCTATCTGCCGATGGCGTTCCTGTCCGGGCTGTGGATGCCGCTGACGATGCTGCCGCAGT
>JAFEFQ010000210.1 GCA_018240505.1 Pseudomonadota bacterium | reverse complement strand
GTAGGAGAGGCCCACGTCCATCAGCGTTTCCAGCTTGCGCGCGAGCGCGGGCACGGGCTCGAACAGCTTGAGCGCATCCTCGACCGTCATGTCGAGCACATCGGAAATCGTGTGGCCCTTGTAATGGATCTCGAGCGTCTCGCGGTTGTAGCGCTTGCCGTGGCAGACGTCGCAGGGCACGTAGACATCCGGCAGAAAATGCATCTCGACCTTGATCATGCCGTCGCCTTCGCAGGCTTCGCAGCGGCCACCCTTGACGTTGAACGAGAAGCGCCCCGGCTGGTAGCCGCGCGCGCGCGCCTCTGGCACCTGCGCGTACAGTTCGCGCAGCGGCGTGAACAGGCCGGTGTACGTCGCCGGATTCCAGCGTGGCGTGCGCCCGATCGGCGACTGGTCGATGTCGACCACCTTGTCGAACAGCTCCAGGCCTTCGACCTTCTCGAACGGCGCCGGCTTCTCGTTCGCGCCGTTTAGCTCGGCCGCGGTGTAGCGGAACAGCGTGTCGTTGATCAGCGTCGACTTGCCCGAGCCGGACACGCCGGTGATCGCGACGAACAAACCGGCCGGGATTTCCAGATCGACGTTCTTCAAGTTGTTGCCCGAGGCGCCCTTGATGCGCAGCACGACCTGCGGGTCGAACGGATGGCGCTGCTTGGGTACCTCGATGCCGCGCTTGCCGGACAGATACTGCCCGGTCAGCGAACGCTTGGCCTCGAGCACGTCCTTGAGCTTGCCCTGCGCGACGATTTCGCCGCCGTGCACGCCCGCGCCGGGGCCGATGTCGACGACGTGGTCGGCGATGCGGATCGCATCCTCGTCGTGCTCGACGACGATCACGGTGTTGCCGAGATCGCGCAGCCTCGTAAGCGTGCCGAGCAGGCGCTCGTTGTCGCGCTGATGCAGGCCGATCGAGGGTTCGTCGAGCACGTACATGACGCCGACGAGACCGGCGCCGATCTGGGATGCGAGGCGGATGCGCTGCGCCTCGCCGCCGGAAAGCGAATCGGCCTGGCGATCGAGGGTCAGATAATCCAAGCCCACATCGACGAGGAATTTCAGGCGCTCGCGGATTTCCTTGACGATCTTCGCCGCGATCTCCCCGCGCCAGCCGGCCAGTTTCAGCACGTCGAAGAACGCCTGCGACTGGTCGATCGGCAGCGCGGTCAGCGCCGGCAGGTTGCTGTCGCCGACGAAGACGTTGCGCGCGCTGCGGTTGAGGCGCTGGCCCAGGCAATCGGGGCAGGGCCGCTCGCTGATGAACTTGGCCAGTTCCTCGCGCACGGCGGGCGATTCGGTTTCCTTGT
>JAFEFQ010000020.1 GCA_018240505.1 Pseudomonadota bacterium | reverse complement strand
CTGCGCGAATGTTCGCTTCGGCATCCTGCCTGCGCAGTCCGAGCACCGCCGGCGCGCAAATTGTCGAGCGTAGTAGGTTTTTAGAGGTTCCCCGTATACTCCGTCCCGATTCGCCGCTCCTCCCTCACCGGGCACGCCACGATGAACGACCCTGCCGCCGTTTCCGAGCCCGATGCCGCGGACGAGGCACTGACCACGCTGCTGCATCGCTACGCCGCAGGCGAATCCGATGCGATGGCACGACTGATGCCGCGCGTCTACGGCGAACTGCACCGCGCCGCGCGGCGCCAACTGCAGCAGGAACGCCCGGACCACACCTTGCAGCCGACCGCGCTGGTCAACGAGGTGTTCCTGCGCCTCGCCGAGCGACGCGAGCTGGAACTCAACGACCGCGCGCATTTCATCCGTCTCGCCGCGCAGATCATGCGCCACGTGCTCGTCGACCACGCGCGCGCGCAGCGCGCGCAGAAGCGCGGCGGCGACGTGGCGGTCACCAGCCTCGACCAGCTCGACCGCGCGGAACTGCCCGCCGCACGCGGCGACGGCGACGAGGCGGACAGCCTGCGCGTCGAGATGGATTTCCTCGCCCTCGACGCCGCGCTCGACAAGCTCGCCGCACTTTCCGATCGCCAGGTCCAGGTCGTCAACCTGCGCTATTTCGGCGGCCTGGCTATCGAGGAAGTCGCGCAGACCCTCGATCTCTCGCCGGCCACGGTCAAGCGCGACTGGACGATGGCGCGGCTGTTCCTGCGCCGCGAGCTCGAAGCGGCGCAGGTCGAACCATACTGACCGACGACGGCACGCGGGCAGCGCTCAGCGGACGCCTCCGCGTGCACCACGCACTCCCGCCGCGACGAGCAACGCGGTGAGCAGGCCGAGCATCCAGCTCGACGACACTGGCGCCGGAACAGTCGTATCGGGCCCCGGAGCCGGGACGGCATCGACGACGAGACTCGCGCTGGCCGACGAAGGCGCATTCTGCGCGTCGCCCGAATACGTCGCGGTGATCGCGTGCGTGCCCGGCGTCGCATGGCTCAGCTCGCAACTGCCGATGCCGTTGGTCAGGGTCGCGACGCAGCTCGCGCCGCCGCTGGACGACACGTTGACGGTGCCCGTCACGACCACGGGCGCGAAGGAGGATTCGGCCGTCGGGGCGAGGGTCGGCAAGCGGCTGCTCACGGTCACCGTGGCCGTCACGGGCTGGTTCACCTCGACCGTCCGGTGCGAGATGACCAGCGTGGTCGCCGTCGCTGCGCCGCCGGGATGCGCCTCGTAGGCGCCGATGTCGATCCTGCCGACGCGGCGCGGGCTGCCGGCCGCATCGAGCGTGAACATGGGCGACAGCGCGGCGTCGAGTCCGGCGTCGATCGCGGGCGAGTCGCTCGCGAGCCGGTAGTCTTTCGCCGCGCGATCGACGAAGCGCGGATCGGCCTCGATCGCGCCCGGAACGGCTTCGCCTTCGCCCAGGCCGTTGCCGAACACCAGGTTGTACGCGCTCGCAAAAAGCAGATCCGGATCGACGCCGATGCCGTAACGGCTGTTCCAGGCAACGATGTTGTTGCGCAGCGTGATGTTGCCGATGCCGTTGCGATCGCCGCGCCCGCCCACGCTGATCCCCGTGCGTCCGTCGACGATCGTGTTGTTGACGATGCGCGCATTGATCGTCGTGTTGAACCCGCTCGAATAGACGGCGATACCGCCCGATATGCCGGAGTTGCCGCCCTGCCCCGAGACCAGGTTGTTCGTCACGCCGGCGTCGAGCAGCACGGTCGGCGCCATGCCGTCGTTGCCGCCGTAGGCGTACAAGGCAATTCCCGCGTTGTAGTCCGCGCCGGTTATGCGATTGCGGTCGATGACGACGCGATTGCCCATGCCGCCGGCGGGGTTGCTGCCGGTGTAGACCGCGATCCCCGCGCTCGTGGCCGGACTGATGAAATGGATGTCGTTGTCGACCACGTTCGCGACGAACGGCGAAGTGGAGCCGGTGATGCTGATGGCGTTGTCCGGCCCCTCGCCATCGATCGAGAAATGGTTGCCGACGATGTCGATCGTGCGCTGCCCCGCATTGGTCAGCGCGTAGTTGTCATAGATCCGCAAGCCCATCAAGCCGCCACCGATCACGTTGTCGCGAACGCTCAGGTTCAGATCGGCATTGCCGCAGAACGCCGCCATCTGTCCGATGCCTGCGAGGCTCTTGACGGTGAAGGCGACCGCGGTCTTGTCCGCAACGACCAGAAGGCTCCCGAGTTTCGGCGTCCTGCCGCTGGCCGCTTGCAAGGTGATGCTCTTGTCGGTGACGGTCAACGTCTCGTGGTTGAGGTCGTCGAATGCGAGCTCGATGGTGTCGCCGGCGGCGCTCGCGTCGATGCAGGCCTGCAAAGTCGTATCGCACGGCGCGGTGCCGGGATAGGCAAGCGTGTTCGCGGCGAACGCGGACACCGGGGCGGCAAACCAGCCGCAGATCAGCAGCGGGGCGAGAAGGCGCCACCGTGATCGCCGGCTGGTTGCCGGCCGCCGCGTTGCGCGGCGATTCGAAGGGTTCGACATCGACAGGTTCCCGAAAAAAAAACGATCTGTGCGGCCTCGGCGGTCAGTGCCCGAACAGGCCCTTGAGCGCATCGACCGGGCCCTGCTTCTTGTCCTGGCCGCGCCCCCTGCCTTCGTCGCGCCCGCCATCTTCGTCGCGCCCGCGACCGCCCATCGACGCGGCATTTTCGCCGAGCATGTTCATCGCCACCGACTTGTTGCGCACGCGTGCGACCCAGTCCGGCGACCAGTTCGCCGGCGCGTTCGCCGGCTTCGGCGGATAGGAGAAATTCGCCTCGTTGCCGTAGGCGATGCCCTGCAGCATCGCGCTCTCGGCCTTGGCGAAGATGCCGGCGGGCACCTCGCATTCGGTCTGCGTCGCGGGCATCAGCACCTTCTCGCGCAGCCACTTGTCGACATTCGCGTTCGAGGCGTAGTTGATCAGGCCCATGCCCGACTCGGGCGGCTCGGACGAGCTCCACAGCACGAGGTCGGGCGCACCGGATTGATCCTGGCTCGCGCTCATCGCGGTGAGCAGGTAGGCGCGCGCCGAGGAGATCGACTGCCAGCGCACGCGGATCGCGTCGGCGAGCTTGCCGCCCGAGTCGAGCCTGAGGCTCGGCATGAAATCCTGGTCGCGCGACAAGGTGAATTTCAGATTGTCGGGCACGCCCTCGCCCGCGACGACGTGCTCGCCGGCGACCGAGGCGCCGCGCGCGACGCGCGAATTCTCCCTGTCGTTCGGCCAGATCGCATAGCCGGGCTCGGCGCGCGCGCCGCGGTCGCTCACGCTGCGTCCCTGCATGAAGCCGGCGTAGTCCTGTGCCGAGAACCTGGCCATGTCGATCACGCGCGGCTGGCCCGGTTTCACCGTCGCGCTGCAGCCCCAGTAGAACAGGATGCGGCCGCGCGGACGCTCGGGATACGTCGTCTCTTCGCTGCCGCCGCTCGCGCCTTCGCGCGGCGGCGTGACCAGATGCAGCGGATCGGCGCCGAGGTCGGCGCGCTGCGGGGTTGCCTGGGTCGCGCTCGTGCCGGCCGGCTTGTTCGCGGTGTACAGCGCGATGTCGACGTGACGACCGGGCATGCCGGTGTATTTGGTCATGCCGAAATTGCCGACGCCCCTGGCGTGGCGCCCGTCGCGCCCTTGCGCTGCGCGCGTGTCCATCATCCCGCCCATCATGCGGCCGGCGATGCCGCTCATCTCGGGCATCTCCTCCATGCCCATCAGGTTGTAGGTGGCCAGATCCATCCAGTACTGCGCGACCGGGCCGCGCGCGGCGGATGGTTTCGGCGTGTCGGTGGCGCCGGCGTGCGAAGCGAGAACAAGCGCGACGGCGGCCGTCAGTGACGGGAAGGTGCGCGACGGCGCGCGAGCGGCGGCAGTCGGGCGGACGGAAGTCTGGGTGGACATGGCGGTTTCCTTTTCGGGTTTGCGACCCCGGACGAGGTCTGCTGCAATTCCTCTAGCGCGGAAGCGCCGGAATCGGCTCAGCGGGTTCTTCGGTGGGTGGGTTGCCGCGCCCTACGGCGCGCTACAGCCCTTGCAGCGACAGCACGTCGCGAGTCATCGTGCGCTCCGTCGCCGAAGGCGCCAGCCACATCGTCATCGCGAACGGCTTGCCTGGAGTTCCGGCCTGTCCGGCAGCGCCCCAGGTTCCGGCGATGTGCCATACGCATACAGCAGGGAATTCAGGCGTGTCCCGCATGAGCTGAAGCAGCACGGCGGGATGCAGGCGCGGCGGATGATCGCCGCGCAATGCATCCAATGCCGAGCCGGACTGCGCCTGCCCATGAGCGAGGCTGGCCCGCTTGTCCGTGGCGTCGATCAACGCGCGCAAGCGCTCGCGAATCGGTTGCGCGAATGCGGCGGTCTCGAGTCGCTGGGCAGACCAATTGGTCGTGACGACCGGTTGCGCTTCGGGGAATGCCTGCGCAAACGCCTCGCGCGCAGACTCCACGGCATTGCCGCTCGTGCACTGCGCTTGCGCAAATGCCGTCATGCGCTGAAGCGTCTGCTTCAGGTTCACCTGCGCGGCCGATTGTGCGTAGAGCGCCTGCACCTCCCTGTCGTTGGCCAGGCGATACCGGCTCGCCTTGGCGAGCACTTTCTCGTGCTCGCCGGCGGCTTGCAGCGCGCCAAGTTCCGCTAGAACTTGCGGCTTCTTCACGGCAAGCTCGGCGGTTTGCGCTTCCGTCTCCGCACGCACCGCGCGGCGTTGCTGCTCGAACGCCGCTTCGCGGTTCCGTTCCGCATACCAACGCGAGGCGGCCGGAACAAGCCCGGCGCCCAGCGCCGCCAAGGCGATGCAAGCAAGCAGGATCGGGACTCGACGCATGGTCCTCTCGGTGGAAGTGTGCCTAGAAGCGACGCGCTGAGAAGACAGCGGCCCCCAGCAACAGCAGGCCGAGACAGATCAGTGCGGTCTCGTCCAGCGTCGGCGCAGGCACCGTGGCAGAGTTCGACGGCGGCGTCACGACCTGGGAGCCGAAACCATCGAGATAGGCGTAGCCCAGGTGCGCGCTCGGCGAGCAGTCGGATGCGAGCAGGTAAACCTCGATCGAATGGCCGACGCTCGCGTCGGGAACGATCACGTCCGCGCCCTTCCAGTTCAAGTAGCTGTAGCTCGTCGTTCCCAGCGGCTGGAATTGGGTGCCGGTCTGCCCGGCGAAGGAAAAATCCTCGAACAGGGTGGTCCCCGCCGTCAAGTCGCGTACGCGAATGAAGAAGAAAGGTTGCTGCTCGGCGGAGTGGCCCGGGTTCTCGAGTACTACGGCGTAGTCGAAACGAACGTGCAGCTTGTTGTCGGTGGCGTCGCGATCCGCGTTGGTTACGACGTCCGTCTGGCTGATGAAGTTCGCGTAGCCGCCCGTGTCGCCGTTGTTGACCCGCGCGGTGCGGCTACCGACGTGGGGCAAGGTGATCGGTGCGCCAACCAGGTCCGGTCCTGCCGTCAGCACTGCGCCACGGAATGAACCGCCACTGCCCAGAGTGATGCTCGCGCTGGTGAATGGCTGCGAACCGGAAAGCCCACTGTTGACGCCGAAGCCCGTGGTCCAGCCAGTGAAGTCTCCGCTCTCGAATCCGCCGTTGTGGAAAATCGCCGCCGCGGGCAACGAGACCGCGGAAAGAAGGGCGAAGGATATCGCCTTGAGGAATGCCTGCCGCATTTTTTCTCCTTGTGCTCGGATGAGCCGTGTCTGTTCCAATTGCATAAGCGTAGAATCCGGAAAATCGGCTCATCGGGGTCCGGCGCGGTCGGGATCGCACCGGGGATGAGCCGTTCGGGGTCGTGTTGCGCTTTGGGAGTCATGGAATCCGCACGCTGGCAGAAACTCACCGACATCGTCGGTGAATGTCTGGACTTGCCCGTCGCCGAGCGCGACGCGCTTGCGCGCGCGCGCAGTGGCGGCGACGACGCGCTGTACCGCGAAGCGCTGGCGTGGATCGCGAACGCCGGAGGCAACGAGGATTTCCTCGAGCAACCGCCGCAGGTCGACACGCGGCTGCTCGAATCCGCAGTGGTCGTGGCCACCACGTCGAACTGGATCGGCCGCCGCCTCGGCCCGTATCGCATCGTCGGCGAAGTCGCCCGCGGCGGCATGGGCAGCGTGTTTCGCGCGGTGCGCGACGACGACGAGTACCACAAGATCGTCGCGATCAAGCTGATCCGCCCCGACCTCGGCGGCGCGGCGCTCGCCGCGCGCTTTCGCATGGAGCGGCAGATCCTCGCCGGCCTCGATCATCCGAACATCGCGCGCCTGATCGACGGCGGCACGAGCGACGACGGCCTGCCCTACCTGGTCATGGATTACGTCGACGGCGAGCCGGTCGACCGCTACTGCGCACGGCTCGCGCTCGGCGTGCGCGAGCGCCTCGAACTGTTCTGCGAAGTCTGCGCCGCGGTGCAGTTCGCACACCAGCGTCTGGTCGTGCACCGCGACCTCAAGCCGAGCAACATCCTCATCGACCGCGACGGTACCGTGAAGCTGCTCGATTTCGGCATCGCCCGCCTCGTCGATCCCGACGCCGGTGGCGGCGACGGGCCGACAACGATCCATGCGTTCACGCCCGAATACGCCAGCCCCGAGCAGGTCAAGGGCGAGGCGATCACGACCGCGAGCGACGTCTATTCTCTGGGCGTGCTGCTCTACCGCCTGCTCGCCGGGCGCAGTCCGTATCGCTCGGACAACTCGCAGTTGCACGCGCTCGTGCGCGAAATCGTCAGCACCGATCCGCTGCGACCGAGCGCGACGGCCGAGTCCAGGATCGATCCCGCGGCCACGGCGCCGACCCTGGACAGCGAACGCCTGCGCCGTGCGCTGCGCGGCGACCTCGACATGATCGTGCTGATGGCGTTGCGCAAGGAACCGACGCAACGCTACGCCTCGGTCGAACAGTTCGCCGACGACGTGCGCCGCCATCTCGCCAACCGTCCGGTGCGCGCGCGCGACGGCGCGCTCGCCTACCGCGCGCGCAAGTTCCTCGTGCGCCATCGCTTCGGCGTGACGCTCGGCACGCTCGCCGTCGTCAGCCTGCTCGCGTTGTCCGCGTACGCCCTGCAGCAGGCGCGCAGCGCGCGTGCGGAAAGGGCACGCGCCGAACGTCACTTCGACAGCGTGCGCGACCTCGCCAACCGTTTCGTCGGCGACGTGTTCCTGCAGATCGTCGACGTGCCCGGCACGGCGAAGGCGCAGCAGACCCTGCTCGACACCGGCGTCGAATACCTCGGCCGCCTCGCCGCGGATGCGGGCAACAATCGCGGCTTGCTGCTCGATGTCGCGAGGGGCTACGTCAAACTCGCGCAGATCCAGGAGCGCGGACTGATCCCGCCCGCGCAGCGCGCGGCAAGCGCAAGCGCCGCGCTGGACGCGATCAAGCGTGCCGACGCGCTCGCGCCGCCCGACGCGCGCGCCGCGGAACTGCGCCTCGTCGCGCAGACCCTTCTCGCCGGCAGCGAAGGCGACGCGCAGCACTTCGATGCGGCCAGGGCGCACTTCGAAACCGCGAGGGCACTCGCGCGCGCGGCACGCGACGACAATGAGCCGTCGGCGCTGACCCAGGCGCGCGCGAACGCGCTCGGCGAATACGCCAAGGCGCCCGGTATCGACATGTCCGCGAGCCAACGCCTTGCGCTGACGCGCGAGGCCTATGCGAGCTACCAGGCAGCGCAGCGCACGGCCGCGGACGACAAGGAGCGCGACAGCGTCGCCAATGCGCTGGCGACGACCTCGCTGTTCCTCGCCCGCGCCCAGCTCGAAGACCACGACGATGCACAGCGCCACGCGAAGGCACTGGTCTACGCGCAGGACTCGATCCGCGAGCAGGAAGCCGCGTACGCGAAGCACCCGCACGACATCAAGAACCTCATCAACCTCGTGCTCGAAGCGGCCACCGCGGCTTCGATCGCCGCGCGCAGCGGCGATTACGACGCGGGACGCGCCTACTATCGCAAGGCGCGCGGCTACGACGAAGAGTTGCAGCGCCAGGATCCGGGCCAGCCGACAGCCATGCTCAACCGCATCGCCATGCGCCTGCAGCAGGCGGAGATGGAACTGCGCGCGGGCACTTCGGTGCGCGCGCAACTCGAAGAGCTCGCCGCGATCGAACGCCTGGTGCGGCAACTGCCCGACTATCTCGCGGGACAGCGCCAGATGATTGCCGTGCGCGCATGGATCGACGGACTCAAGGCCGAATTCAGCCTGCGCCGCAGCGAGGAAACCAACCTGTCTCGCGACGAACGCATCGCGCTCAAGCGCGAAGCCGTCGTCCTGTTCGAAAACTCGGACAAACTGGTCGCGCAGATTCCGGAGATGATCGACGAGGAAACCCAGGACATCGTCGAACTCGTGCAGAGCGGCGCCGCGCGCACGCGCGCCTCGCTGGAGAAATTGCAGGCGCGTTGACCCCCCTGCGTCACGCCGCGCGCGGGAGAATCCGGACGACAACTGATATCCTGCGGACATGGGCCACGACTTCTCCGCATCCGTACCTGGCGCACGCCGCGCGTTGGTGACCGGCGCCTCGGCCGGCATCGGCGCGGAATTCGCGCGCCAACTCGCCGCTTCCGGGCACGCGCTCGTGCTGACCGCACGGCGCGCCGACCGCCTCGCCGCGCTCGCCGAGGAATTGAAGGCTGCGCACGGCGTGCAAGTCGATTGCATCGCCGCCGACCTCGCCGATCCGCACACGCCGGCCGCGCTCTGCGACGAACTCACGCGCAGGAACCTGACCATCGACGTGCTGATCAACAACGCCGGCTACGGCGTACCCGGCTCGCTGCTCTCGCAGCCGTGGCGGGTGCATGCCGATTCCATCCAGGTGTTGATGACCGCGCCGGTCGAACTCGCGCACCGGCTGCTGCCGAGCATGCGCGAGCGGCACTATGGCCGCATCGTCAACGTGGCCTCGCTCGCCGGGCACGTGCCCGCGCCGGCCGGGCACACGCTGTATGCGGCGAGCAAGGCGTATCTGATCAAGTTCTCGCAGGCACTCGCGCTCGAGAACCGCGGCCGCGGCGTCAACGTCTGCGCGCTCTGCCCCGGCTTCACCTATTCCGAATTCCACGACGTCACCGGCTCGCGCGCGCTCGTCTCGCAGATGCCGAAGTGGCTGTGGATGCAGGCCGATCGCGTCGTGCGCGAAGGCCTCGCCGCAGTCGAGCGCGGCGATGCGGTCTACGTCCCCGGCCGCGTCAACCGCACGATCAAGGCGTTGAACAAGCTGCTGCCCGATCGCATCGCGCTGCGCATGGCCGCGCGGCAGGGGAAGAAATTCCGCGTCGCCGACGACGCATCACCGGCAAAGTAAAGCCTTCGGCCGTCATTCCGGCGAAAGCCGGAATCCATCTTGATCTTTCTATTCAAAATTCAAAAGCAAAAATGGATTCCCGCTTTCGCGGGAATGACGAAACTTCAAGAGATTCACGCATGTCCGATTTTTCCTCGCTGCCGCTCGCCGCGCCGCTGCTCAAGGCGCTGGCGACGCTCGACTTCACCGAAATGACTGCCGTGCAGGCGCAGAGCCTGCCGCCGATGCTCGCTGGTCGCGACCTCATCGCGCAGGCGCCGACCGGCAGCGGCAAGACTGTCGCGTTTGGCCTCGGCTTGCTGCAGAGGCTCGATCCGGCCCTGGTCAAACCGCAGGCGCTGGTGCTGTGTCCGACGCGCGAACTCGCCGACCAGGTGGCGAAAGAGATCCGCCGCCTCGCCTTCGACATTCCGAACCTGAAAGTGCTGACCCTGACCGGCGGCGTCGCGCTCGCGCCGCAGCTCGCGAGCTTGCGCAAGGACTCGCATGTCGTCGTCGGCACGCCGGGGCGCGTGCAGGAGATGCTGCGCAAGCATGCGCTCAGTCTGGCCAAGCTGCGCACGCTCGTGCTCGACGAAGCCGACCGCATGCTCGACATGGGCTTCGAGGAAGCGATCCGCGAGATCGTCGGCAAGACGCCGCCGTCGCGCCAGAGCCTGCTGTTCTCGGCGACGTTTCCCGATCCGATCCGCGAGATCGCGCGCAACACCTTGCGCGACCCGGTCGAGGTGACGATCGCGGGCGAAGTGGAGCGGCCCGAGATCGACGAGCACTTCTTCGAAATCGACCTCGCGCGCAAACCGGCCGCGCTCGCCGCGCTGCTGCTGCAGCACAAGCCCGAATCGACCGTCGTGTTCTGCAACACGCGCCGCGACGTCGACGATGTGGTCGACGCGCTCGGCGGCCACGGCATCGCCGCGCTCGCCCTGCACGGCGACATCGACCAGCGCGATCGCGACGAGGTGCTCGTGCGCTTCGCCAACCGCTCATGCCGCGTGCTCGTCGCCAGCGACGTCGCCTCGCGCGGACTCGACATCAAGGACCTCGCCGCGGTGGTCAACTACGAGCTGCCGCACGACATCGACAGCTACCGCCACCGCATCGGCCGCACCGCGCGCGCGGGCAAGACCGGGCTCGCGCTCAACCTCGTCACGCCGCGCGAAATGCATCGCGCACACGAGCTCGAAAAACTCGAGTTGCAACACCACCCCGACGCAAAACTGCAGTGGTCGAAACTGTCCGCGCCGAACACGAAGGACAGCCTGCCCGCAGCGATGGCGACGCTGCGCATCGACGGCGGCAAGACCGACAAGCTGCGCGCCGGCGACATCCTCGGCGCATTGACCGGCGAAGCGGGTTTGAAAGGAGATGCGATCGGCAAGATCGACATCTTCCCGACGCGCTCCTACGTCGCCGTTTCGCGCGGCCTCGCCGACAAGGCGCTGAACCGGCTGCGCGCGAGCGGAATCAAGGGCCGCAAGTTCCGCGTCGCGCGCATCTGAGCGCGGCGCGCCGCTGCGCGGCCCCGCACGGGCGCAGCGAACGCAACTCAGTGGTGATGGCCGCCCTCGCCGTGCGCGTGTCCGTGCTCGATCTCCTCCGGCGTCGCATCGCGCACGTCGGTGATCTCGACATCGAATTTCAGCGTCTTGCCGGCCATCGGGTGGTTGAGGTCCACATCGACCACGCTGGAACCGACCTTGAGCACGACGACCTGGCGATAGCCGCCGCCCTGCACGCTGAGTACGGTCGCATCGCCGGGCTTGAGATGGTCGGCATCGCGGAAATACTTCTTCGGCACGCGCTGGGTGAAATCCTCGCGGCGCTCGCCGTAGCCCTGCTCGGGCGGCACGCTCACGTCGAACTTGTCGCCCGGCTCATGGCCTTCCATCGCCTGTTCGAGGCCCGGGATGATCTGGCCGTGGCCGAACAGGATCGTCAACGGCTCGGCGCGATCGTGCGAAGAATCGACCTTCGTGCCCGTCTCGTCGGTGAGGTGATAGTGAAAGGTCACGACCTTGTCTTTTTCCGCCTTCATCAAATTTCCTTCGTAAGTTCTGCACGCTGCGAATCCGGCCGGCGTCAAGCGGCCACGCTCTTTGGCCGCTTGAACGGCGGCAGTGGTGCCGCAGCAACGCCGTCGGCAACGACGCGGATTATACAGCCCGGCTGAACGCCTGCCCGACCGGGCTGGGCAAACGATTGACAACGCCTCGGGTTTTGCCCGAACGTGCGCGGCAATGCGCTGCCTTCGTTCGCTCTCGTTGCTTTGCGCGGTCGCGCTGCTCGCCGCCTGCTCGGGCCCGCGCACGCGTCCCGTGCGCGAGCCGCCGCCCGCGCCGCGCGGCGTGGCGAGCGCAAACGACATCCTGTTCCGCGCGATCGGCCTCGTCGGCACGCCGTACCACTGGGGCGGCAACACGCCGCAGAGCGGCTTCGACTGCTCCGGCCTCGTCGTCTACGTGTTCCGCGAAATCGCCGGCGTCAGCCTCCCGCGCACGACCCAGGAAATGTACGCGCTCGATCTCGCCGACGTGCGCCGCGACCGCCTGCAGGGCGGCGACCTGGTCTTCTTCAACACCTCGGGGCGCGACATCACTCACGTCGGCATCTACGTCGGCCAGGACCGCTTCGTGCACGCACCGAACGAAGGCGGCACGGTACGCCTCGACCATCTCGGCAACGTATACTGGAGCAAGCACTACAGCGGCGCGCGGCGCGTGCGTTTGTAGGGGCTCGATTCGTCGAACCCCTATGCCGCGTGCCTGCGCCTGTCGAGCCGTGCGCGCAGCGCGTCGCGCTTGCGCGCGAGGCTCGCCGCGTATTCGTGCCGCGTCGGCGGTGCCGCGGCGGCGAGTTCCTGGCGGAATTTGCAGAAATCGGCATACGCGCGCAGCACGGGCGCGAGCTTGCGCAACAGCAGTTCGAGCATGATCGCATCGTCGAGCAGGCCGATCACCTCGATGTCGTCGGGGATCAGATCCTCCGGGTCGCTGAAATAGACCAGCGCCTCGAGCACGTCGATGCGGTCGCGTACGGGCAGCGCCCAGGCATCGTCCTCGAGCATCGTTATCAGGCGCTGCACGCCGGCGATGCGCTTGCGCACATAGGTCGGCGCGGTGGCCAGCGGCGCGGAGTCCAGCGCCTGCTTCGCCGCGTCGAGGACGTCCGCCTCGTCGGCTTGCTGGGCGACGTGGCGCGAGCGCCTCAATGCCTGCTGGAAACGGGCGAGATCCTTGGGCTCGATTTCGATGGTGATGCGCATGGCGGTGCGGATTATTCCACGAGTCTGGTCGAACTCGACGTCAAGCGTAGCCGTTGCGGCAAATCGGCCGCTGCGGTATACTTTATCCATCGCGTCGCTTCTCTTTCCGTTTCGGACCGTTCTAGGGTCCGCATTCTCCGGCTACGACGCCATTGCGGCAGGCACCTGGATTTATCCGGCCTGCCGCCCAGCCCACGGCGCGGCTTATCGGAAACGCTGAGGAATTTTTTGTCGGTCCGCACTGCGGGCCGATCGCGCTTGTGCGCGATTTTATTGGAACCGAAAAAATGTCATTCGAAAACCTGGGCTTGTCGCCCAACATCCTGCGCGCGCTCGCCGAACAAGGCTACGACACGCCGACGCCTATTCAAGAGGCGGCCATCCCGCTCGTGCTCGAAGGCCGCGACCTGCTCGCCGGCGCGCAGACCGGCACCGGCAAGACCGCCGCGTTCACGCTGCCGCTGCTGCAGCGCCTGTTCGCGGACGCCGCGCCCGTCAGCGGCAAGCGCCGTCCGCGCGTGCTGATCCTGACGCCGACGCGCGAGCTCGCCGCGCAGATCCACGAAAACGTGCGCGCCTACGCCAAGCACCTGCGCGTGTTTGCGACGACCATCTTCGGTGGCGTCGGCATGCAGCCGCAGATCGACGCGCTGCGCCGCGGCGTCGACATCCTCATCGCCACGCCGGGCCGCCTGATCGACCATCTCGAACGGCGCACGGTCGACGTCTCGGGCATCGAGATCCTCGTCCTCGACGAGGCCGACCGCATGCTCGACATGGGCTTCCTGCCGCAGATGAAGCGCGTGCTGAATGCGCTGCCGCGACAGAACCGCCAGACCCTGCTGTTCTCGGCCACGTTCGCCGACCAGATCAAGGCGCTCGCGCGCGAATTCATGCGCGATCCGGCCGAGGTGCAGATCGCCGCGCGCAACAGCGTCGTCGCGACGGTCACGCATCGCGTGCATCCGGTCGACGCGGCGAAGAAGCGCGACCTGCTGCTCGAACTGCTGAGCCGCGACAGCCGCCGGCAGACGCTCGTGTTCGGCCGCACCAAGCATGGTGCCGACAAGCTCGTCAAATTCCTCGACCAGCACGGCCTGCGCACCGCGGCGATCCACGGCAACAAGAGCCAGAACGCACGCACGCGCGCGCTCGCCGACTTCAAGAACGGCAAGATCACCGTGCTCGTCGCCACCGACATCGCCGCGCGCGGTATCGACATCGACCAGCTGCCTCTCGTGATCAACTTCGACCTGCCGATGGTCGCCGAGGACTACGTGCACCGCATCGGCCGCACCGGCCGCGCCGGCGCCGAAGGTCTCGCCGTCTCGCTGGTCTCGCACGACGAAGCGCGCCTGCTGCGCGACATCCGCCGCCTGCTCAAGCAGGACATCGCGATCGAGAACATCATTGGCTTCGAGCCGAGTTCACCGCTGCGCCTCGACGGCAACGGCGGCGGCCAGCCGAAGCAGAACCAGGCCGCGCGCAAGCCCAACCACGCGCGCCGCCCGCATGCGCAGGCGCCGAAAGGTCAGCATCCGAAGCCGCATGCTGCGGCCAACAAGCAGCGCAATTGGCGCGGTGGGCGCGACGCGCGCAAGGCCTGATCGGTCGTACACAAGCAGCAATCGCGTAGGCTGGGCTGAAAAGCCCAGCCCTTTTTTATACGCGACGGTGCCATCGCCGTGTCGTGCGCTGGGCTTGCCAGCTCGGCCTACGCGCTTGGCCGCAAGCATCAACAGAGATGCGTTAGCCGAGCTCGCAGTCTCGCGGTATGCTCCATGCATGAATGCAATTAGGAGCAACGGACATGTGGCAAGCGCGCGAGTTATTGATAGTGTCAATTTGCCTATTGGTCGCTGCCTGTTCAGCAGTAAATCCAAACCCGAATAGCGGGATGAGAACAGTCGACTTGATGTTTGCGAATGGCAACTGTGAAGGTGCGAAGAAATTGGCCGAACCCGCCGCCCTCAGAGGAGAACCCTGGGCCCAATTTCGCATGGGTGCGTTGCTGGTCGATGAGAAATGCCGCCCGAATGCCCAAGATTTGGGGATAGCCATTGAATGGCTAAAGAAAGCGACATGTCATGCATCCAATTCAGATTGGGAGCGTGGCAATGAACTTGCGGTCGGTTCACCCGGCTATTTCAACGCGCGTGCATCTTCCACAAAGGCTGCTGTAATGCTCGCCGATCTCGCCGTTTCTGCGCATATGGAAGGAATGGCATGGTATTACGTCGAATACGCTCGAAGTCAGTACGAGCCCAATGAAGGCAGTTATCAAGTGCTTTCGAGGAAACTGTCGGCAGTTGAAGAATCCATTGGGAGAGACGTTTTTGCTAAGAAATCCAAGAATCTAGATGTCTGCAACAATGGTCACATTCCCCACTGAACGCAAGAACTCGTAGCCCGTAGGCTGGGCTGACAAGCCCAGCCGATTGTGTCAAGGCAGACCTCATGCGTCGCTACGTTCGCGCCAAAATCGAAGGCGGGACCTATTTCTTCACGGTGAATCTCGCGCAGCGCCGCGATAGCCACCTGCTGATCGACCGCATCGATGCGTTGCGCGATGCCTTCCGCACCACACGGCGCGCTCATCCATTCGATATCGACGCGATCGTCGTCTTGCCGGAACACTTGCATACGATATGGACGCTACCTGAGGGTGACACAGATTTTTCCACGAGATGGTCGCTCATCAAGGCGCGGTTCTCACGCGTCATTGAACCTGAGGAACAGATATCCGCGAGTCGTTTGCGTCGCCGTGAACGAGGCATTTGGCAACGCCGTTACTACGAGCATGTCATTCGCGATGAAGCGGATTTCTCGCGGCATGTCGACTATATCCACTGGAACCCGGTCAAACATGGCTGGGTAGAACGTGTAGCGGATTGGCCACATTCGTCCTTCCACCAATACGTGCGACAAGGCTGGCTGCCGGCGAATTGGGCGGTGTCGGAAACCATCGCTGACTTGGATCTTGAATGAGCTGGGCTTGGTAGCCCAGCCTACGCATGCCAATGTTTGGCGGGGGTTTCCAACTCGGCAACGGATGCCTGAAGCTTCGGCCCGAGATAGCAATGCGATCCGCAGGCCGTCAGTCCTGCCTGCGCGAACATGGACAAGTACCACTTCGGCGAACGCGCGATGAAGCCTTGCTTGTCGCCGTCGAGTGCGTCTTTCGACGTGAACAATTCGAGGAACGCGACGCCGGCGAGCATGTCGGCGATACCCGCGAGTCCGCGGCGCAGTTCGGCCGACGGCAGATAGTGGATGACGTCGGAGCAGACGATCAGGTCGAAGTCGTGGCCGAAGCGCAGCTCGGCGAGCTGGCCGAACCCGACGAGGCGCAGGTTGCGCGCGCGCCCGTAGCGGGCGATCGCGTATTCGCTGGAATCGACGCCGAGATAGGCCATGCGTGGGCGCAGCTTCTTCAGCGGCGCGCGCCAGGCGCCTTCGCCGCAGCCGACGTCGAGCACGTTGCGCACGCGGCGGCCGAGGTAGTACTCGGCGACGGAGATCGCGAGCGCCGCCTTGCGCTCGAGTAGCGCCGGCGAGTTCACCGCGTGCTGCGAGTGGCGATACCAGCGGTCGAAGTAGGCGCGGTCGTAGAGTTTCATCATTGCGTTTGATTTGGATTCCCTTCTCCCGCCGGGAGAAGGTGCCCGAAGGGCGGATGAGGGAGGATCGCTTCAGGCTAACGAGACTTAAGGGAAATAGCGGAATGCCCTTCCCTCATCCGGCGCTTTGCGCCACCTTCTCCCGATGGGAGAAGGGAAGCCTTAACGCAGCGAATTGTTGATCTTCGCCAGCATCGAAGCACCCGGGTTCAACTCTTTCGCACCGAGGCGGTTGATCGGCACTTCGGTGGTGTTGAAGTGTTCGTGCAGGTCGTGCGCGTCGGGATCGACGTAGAGCAGGCCGGTGACGACTTCGCCCCTGGCCTGGTGCGCGTGCACGTAGTTCATCGCGGCGACGCGGTCGTGCGCATTGAAGTCGGCACTGAG
>JAFEFQ010000209.1 GCA_018240505.1 Pseudomonadota bacterium | reverse complement strand
CGTTGTCGACGAGCATGCCGACCGCGAGCAGCAGGCCCATCATCGACAGGATGTTGAGGCTGACGCCGAACATCTGCATGCAGCCCAGCGTGATGACGAAGCAGATCGGGATCGCCAGCGACACCATCAATGTGGATGGCCAGTCGCGCAGAAAGAAGAACAGCACGAGCACCGAGAGCAAGGTGCCTTCCAGCCCCGCCTTGCCGAGTTGCTTCAAGCTGTCGGTGACGCCGGCTGCCTGGTCGTTGAAGGCGACCAGTTGCAGGTCGTCGATCTGGCCGGACTGCTTGATGCGGTCGATCTCGGCCCAAACGCGGCGGCCGACGTCGACGAGATTGGCCGCGCGTTCCTTGTACACGCGCAGGATCACCGCCGGGCGCGTGTCCAGATGCAGCTCGTAGTCCGCGCGCGCCGGCTTGAGCGAGATGTCGGCGATGTCGGCGAGCTTGAGGCCGCGCTCGTTGATCGCGAGCGTGCGGATGTCGTCGACGCTGCGCCACTCGCCGGCCGGCTGTACGTGGTAGCGCAGGTCGCCGTCGCGGACCAGGCCTCCCGAGGCGGAGAAATTGGCGTTCGAAAGCTTCTGGTACAACTCATCGAGGCCGACCCCGGCCGCGCTCAGGCGTTCGGCGGAAATTTCGATCTGCACTTCGCGCTCGGAGACGCCCTGCAGCTGCACGCGCGCGACGCCGGGCAGGCGTTCGAGCGGGCGCTTGAGCTTGTGGTCGAGCAGATCGTAGGCGTTGGTCAGGTTGCGCTCGGAGGAGATCAGCATGCCGAGCACGGGGCGGTCGCCAGTGCCGAATTTCTGCACACTGTAGCGCTTCAGGTCGCTCGGCAGCTGGTCACGGATCGCGTCGATCTTGCCGCGCGCCTCGACCGCCTTGACCGCGGCATCCTGGCCCCATTTGAATTCGATGAAGATCTGCGCGCCTTCCGGCGTCGAATTCGAATTCATGTTCTTGATGCCGGTCAGCGTAGACAGCGCGTCCTCGACCGGCCGCGTGATCGTGCGCTCGACCTCGCCCGGGGTCGAGCCCGGGTACGGCAGGTCGACGAACATGAAAGGGAACTGGATGTCCGGCATCGCCTCGAGCGGCAGGCGGAACGCGGCAATCAGGCCGACCACGGTCATCGAGACGAAGACCATGATCGCGGTCACGGGCCGTTTCAGGCTCAGTTCGGCCAGCGTCATTTCAGGCGCCCTTGCCCGGCGCCGCACGCAAGCCCGACCAGCGCCGCGCACGTGCGTCGCGCAGGATGCGCTTGGCCCACAGGCTGGCGTCGTCGAGCAGCGAGTAGATCGTCG
>JAFEFQ010000208.1 GCA_018240505.1 Pseudomonadota bacterium | reverse complement strand
CCGTCGTGGCGCAGCTGGTTGATGTGCACGATCATGACGATGCCGTTGTTGACGACGACGCCCATGAGGATCAGCACGCCGATCGAAGCCATCACCGAGAACGTCGTGCCGGTGACCCAGAACAGCCAGAACACGCCGAAGATCGAGAACACGAACGTGGTCAGGATCGCCGCCGGGTAGATCAGCGATTCGAACATCGCGCACATGACGACGTAGACGAGCACGAGCGCGATCAGCGTGTTGAACAGCATCGTGCTGCCGGCTTCGTCGTCGCGATCGAAGTTCTCGCCGAAGCTCCATTTGTAGCCCGGCGGCAGATCCATCTTGCCCATCGCGGCCTGGATTTCGCGGCGCGCGTCTTCCGGCGTCTTGCCTTCGGCAAAGTTGGCGATGATGGCGAAACTGGTCTGCCGGTTGCGCCGGCCGATCGTCGCCGCCGCATTGCGCGCATCGACGTCGATCATCGACATCAACGGCACCTGGGTGCCGTCGGCACGGCGCAGCTTGTAATCCGAGAGATTGTCGAGGCTCTGCGTGTCGCTGCCGGAAAAGCGCAGCCAGACCGGCACCTGGCCTTCGCCGCCGTGATAATCCTTGAGGCGGAAGCCGCGCAACGCGATGCCGATGTACTGCGCGATGTCGCTCGCCGAGAAACCCATGGCTTTCGCCTTCTGCCCATCGACGTGTACGGCGAGTTCGCGGTTGCTGCTGTTCTGCTGTGCGCGCACGTCGCGCAGGCTCGGCAGGCTGCGCAAGATCGGGATGACGTTCGCGGACAACTCGCGCAGCTGTGCGCCGGAATCGCCGGTCAGGTTGATGCCGACGCTCGGCTGCTGGCTGCTGCCGCCGCCACCTTCGAAGCCGACGATGACTTCGCCGATCGGCACTTTCGGCAGGCCCTTGCGGATCGCCTCGACGATCTGTACCTGGTCCGGCGCATCGTCATCGAGGAAGGCCGCCATTTCGGCATCGCCCTGTTCGTTGTAGAAGACGTAGACGTTCTTGAGATGGAACTCCTTGCGATGCCCGTCGAGCCAGTGCTCCAGCGTCGCGTAGCTCTCCCGCATCTGCGCGAGCGGGTAAAGGCCGTTGAGGTTCATCTGGAAGAAGATCCATTTCGACGGGCCGCCGCCGTTCATGTTGACCTTGGTCTGGCTCAGCGGCACGAAGCTCGCGAGCAGCAGCACGAGCAGCCCGAGCATCGTCCAGCGCCGGTGCGCCAGGGTTTTCGCGATGAAGCGGCCGTAGCGTTCCTGCACGGCCGTGATCACGGTCTTGCGGCCGATGAACTTCGGCGGCGGCAGCTTCGCCGACAGCATCGGCACGAGGCTGACCGCGACCAGCC
>JAFEFQ010000207.1 GCA_018240505.1 Pseudomonadota bacterium | reverse complement strand
GGCTGGTCGCGGTCAGCCTCGTGCCGATGCTGTCGGCGAAGCTGCCGCCGCCGAAATTCATCGGCAAGCTCGGCCTGATCCATTCGATGCAGCATGCGTATGCGCGGTTGATCGCGGCGACGTTGCGTCATCGCCGCTGGACCATGCTCGGCCTGCTCGCGCTGCTCCTGCTCAG
This sequence comes from Pseudomonadota bacterium, assembly GCA_018240505.1. Classification (GTDB taxonomy): domain Bacteria; phylum Pseudomonadota; class Gammaproteobacteria; order Xanthomonadales; family Rhodanobacteraceae; genus Rudaea. The sequence goes on along the minus strand of JAFEFQ010000207.1, from coordinate 1,179 downwards.
CTTCATTCCGGCGACCAAGACCAAGGTCGACATGTTCCCGTCCAACGACGGCAAACAACTGCACCTGCAGTACCAGCTCAACGCGCTGTACACGCTGCCCGAGCTGAAGAAGTCGATCGAAACGGTGGAAAAGTGGCTGGAGGAGCACCGCAAGGAATTCAAGATCAAGAACATCTACAGCTACTACAGCGAAGGCGGTGGTCCGAACAGCGGCGCGATGACGAACATCCTTTTCGACGAGAAGGAGGAGCGCGATCCGAACCTCACCGAGACCATCCGCAAGGGCCTGCCGAAAGTGCCGATCGGCGAGATCACGATCGGCTTCAACGACAACGGCGGCAGCAACGACAAGTCGATCCAGCTCGCCCTCAACGGCGATTCGAGCACGGTGCTGCGCGAGCTGTCGGCGACGGCGATCCCGATCCTGCAGACCGTGTCCGGCCTGCGCGACGTGCGCTCGACCGAGGACAACGGCAACCGCGAACTCGCGGTGCGCGTCGACCGCGAAAAGGCCAAGGCCTACGGATTCAGCGCCAGCGACGTGGCCCAGTTCGTCGCGATCGCGCTGCGCGGCATGCAGCTCAAGGACTTCCACGGCGGCGATACGCCGATTCCGGTCTGGCTGCGCTTCCAGGGCAGCGATTCCCAGAGTCTGGATTCGCTCTCCGACTTCAAGCTGCGCCGGCCCGACGGCACGCAGATTCCGCTGTTGTCGATGATCGAACTGCAGACACGCAACGCGGCCTCTGTGATCGAACGCGACAACCGCCAGACCTCGTTCGGAATCAAGGCCAACCTCGCGCCCGGCGCGACGCCGGACGAGGCGCGCAAGGGCATCGAAGCGGTGATGAAGGGCGTGCAGATGCCTCCTGGCTACCGCTGGAGCTACGGCGAGAACTTCGACCGCGACGACGAGGCCGGCGGCGCGATGATGCGCAACACGTTGATCGCGCTCGTGCTCGTCTACGTCGTCATGTGCGCGATGTTCGAGTCGCTGATCTACCCGGCGGCGATCCTGACCACGTTCGTGTTCTCGGTGTTCGGCGTGTTCTGGACGTTCTGGCTCACCGGCACGACGTTCTCGATCATGGCCTCGATCGGCGTACTGATCCTGATGGGCGTGATCGTCAACAACGGCATCGTCATGATCGTGCACATCAACCAGCTGCGCCACGACGG
>JAFEFQ010000206.1 GCA_018240505.1 Pseudomonadota bacterium | reverse complement strand
CCTGGGCATCCAAACCCTACATCGAACGCTTCCGCCGCGAGGCCCAGAACGCCGCACGCATGCAGCATCCGAACATCGTCGCCATCTACGAGGTCGCCAGCACCGAGGATCTGCACTTCTTCAGCATGCGCCTGGTGCGCGGACCGAGCCTCGCCGCCCTGCTCAAGCGCGACGGACCGATGCCGCCGCGCAAGGCGGCCAGCCTGATGCGCACGATCGCCGAAGCCGTCGACTACGCCCACCGCCTCGGCGTGCTGCATCTCGACCTCAAGCCCGGCAACGTGCTCATCGACGAGAACGGCGACGCCCACGTCGCCGACTTCGGCCTCGCGCAACGGCTCGATCCGGCCGATGGCACCGGCATCGAGGCCGACACCGAGGAAATCTCCGGCACGCCCAGCTACATGGCACCGGAACAGGCCAACGCGCAGAAGCTCTCGCCCGCGGCGGACATCTGGGGGCTCGGCGCGATCCTCTACGAACTCCTGACCGGCAGGCCGCCGTTCCTCGGCGATACGCCGCGCGCCACGCTCGATCTGGTGCAGCAGGGATACCTCGCGCAGCCGCGCCAACTGGCGCCGGCGACTCCGCATGATCTGCAGGCGATCACGCTCAAATGCCTGGCGCGCGATGTCACGCAGCGCTATGCCAGCGCACGCGATCTGGTCGACGATCTCGGCCGCTTCCTCGACAATCGTGCCGTGCGCGCGCGACCACTCAACCTGGCACAACGCACGGCACGCTGGGCGCGACGCGAGCCTTATGTCGCCGCGTTCGCGGCGCTGTTCGCCGTCGCGCTGCTCGTGGGGTTGATCGGTGTCTCCTGGCAGTGGCGCCAGGCCCGCACGAACGCGGCGCTCGCGCAAAACAACGCCGACCTTGCGCAAGCCACGCTGTGGACCTCGCGCACCACCAATGCGCAACGGCAGATCGCCGAGGGCGACGCCTACAAGGCTCTTGTCGGCACGGTCGCCAACCTGCGCGAGATGGAAGCGAAGGGAGCGTACGAACAGGCCGCGTTGCAGCGCCTGCGCATCGGCACCGTGCTGGCGAATGCGCCGCAACTGATCGATGCGATCAAATTGGACTTCGGGCCAGGAGAGCACGAAATCGCCAACGTCGCCCTGGCACCGGACGGCAAAAGCTTTGCGGCGGCTGTCGAAACCGAGCCGGGTGGCAAACGTAGCGTGTATCTGGTCGATGCCGCGAGCGGCACTCCGCGCTGGCACGTCGATGCCAGCGCCCTGTCGCATGGCATGTCGGGGAGCACGGGCTACCTCGAACTGCGCTTCTCCGACGACGGTCATCGCCTGATCGGCTTTCCCCACTACGACTTCGGTGCAGCAGCGCCGATCCTGCGCCCGCA
>JAFEFQ010000205.1 GCA_018240505.1 Pseudomonadota bacterium | reverse complement strand
GTCGCGCTGGTCTCGACGATCCAGCTCGGCCTGCTCGGCGCGCCCGACATGCACATCGCCGGCAACGGTTCGGACGCCGCGCAACTGCGCTGGTTCGCCGACCGCAGCGCCGATGCGCTGCCGCAGGCGAGCGCGTACTCGTTGCCGGTCTGGGTATACAAGGTGCTGATGCTGGCCTGGGCGCTGTGGCTCGCAAACGCGCTGATCGCCTGGCTGCGCGAAGCCTGGCTCGCGTGGACGCGCGGCGGTTACTGGCAATCGCGGCCGCGAGCACCGCGGGCGCAAAGTTCGGCGCCGAAGACGGACTCCGCCAGGTCCGATGCGGAGCCGACGTGAGCGCATCGACCGTGCGCGCCTTGCTCGCCGATGCGACCGCGGTGTTGGCGCATGCTGACGCAGGGGCTCGATTCACCAAGCCCGCTCTTGCATCCCCGGCTTCGAAACGCGGGCGCAATGAATTGCGCCCCTGCGAAGACTCCGCGGAAGCGCGGCGCGAGGCGGAGCTGCTGCTGCAGCACGCGTTGCGCGCCGACCGCGCCTGGTTGTTTGCGCATGCCGACGACGAGGTCGCAGCGGTGCTGGCAGGCCAGTTCCGCTGTTACGTCTCGCGTCGTGCGACGGGCGAGCCGCTGGCCTACATCACCGGCCGGCGCGAGTTCTTCTCGCTCGACCTCGTCGTTACGCCCGACGTGCTGATCCCGCGCGCGGAAACCGAGCTGCTGGTCGAGGCGGCGCTGGAGAAAGTCCCGCGGGACACGCAGGTACGCATCGCCGATCTCGGCACCGGCTCGGGCGCGATCGCGCTGGCGCTCGCGCACGAACGCCCGCAGGCGCGCGTGCTCGCGGTCGACGCCAGCGCTGCCACGCTCGCGCTCGCGCACGAGAACGCACGGCGGCTGGGCCTGGCCAACGTCGAATTCATTGAAAGCGACTGGTTCGCGGCGCTCGCCGGGCGCAAGTTCGACGTGGTCGTCAGCAATCCGCCGTACATCGCGCGCGGCGATGCGCACCTGGAACAAGGCGACCTGCGTTTCGAACCCGCGCTGGCGCTGTCCTCGGGCGCCGACGGCCTCGACGCGATCCGCACGATCGCGCGCGACGCACGCGTGCATCTCGCGCCGGGCGGCTGGTTGCTGTTCGAGCACGGCTATGACCAGGGCGCCGCCGTGCGCGACATCCTCGCCGCGCACGGCTACGCGCATGCGGCGACGTTGCGCGATCTCGAAGGCCGCGATCGCGTCAGCCGCGCAAGCCGCGCAAGCCGCGATGGCGCGCGTGCTATGCTTGATCAAGTTGGCCAGTGACGCCCCGGCGATGGAAAGGCCCGGCGGCAGGATATTTCCTTTGGGCACCTCGAAAAACCTACTGCGCTCGACAATTTGCGCGCCGGCGGTGCTCGG
>JAFEFQ010000204.1 GCA_018240505.1 Pseudomonadota bacterium | reverse complement strand
AGCCCTCAGCCCTCAGCCCTCAGCCCTCAGCCCTCAGCCCTCAGCCCTCAGCCCTAGAGCAGCATCCACTGCGCCATGCCTAGGAACAGGCCCATGCTGACCACGTCCGTCGCCGTGGTCAGGAAGATGCTCGAAGCCATCGCCGGGTCGGCACCGGCGCGCTTGAGCAGCATCGGCACGCCCGCGCCGGCGACGCCGCTGGCGACGCTCGACAGCGCCGTCGCTACCAGCGTGATCAGCGCGAGCGGCAGCGCCTGCGCGTTGTGCTGCACGTGCGCGATCACGTACATGCCGATCGCGGCGACGAGGCCGACGAGCACGCCGTTGAGAAAGCCGACCCAGGCTTCCTTCGCCAGCAGCTTGCCCGCGCGGCCCGGGCGCAGCTCGTTCAGGGTCATGCCGCGCAAGGTGACCGCGAGCGTCTGGCAGCCCGCGTTGCTGCACTGGCTCGACACCACCGGCAGGAATACGGCGAGCAGGACGATGGCGTTGATCGCGTTCTGGAAATAGCCGACCACCGCCGCGGCGACGAATGCGGTGAGCAGGTTCACCTGCAGCCAGGGGTGGCGCAGCTTGAGCGCGCGCAGCCACGGCGTGGTCGTGCGTTCCTCCTTCTCGACACCGACCATTTCACCGGCCTGAGCGCTGATCTCGAAGGCCTGCTCCTCGAACAGCACCTGGCCGCGCACCTGGCCGACGAGCCTGCCGTCGGCGTCGCAGACCGGGTAGACCGGGTAGTGGCGGGTGACGACCTCGCGCATCGCGTCGACCAGCTTCGCATCGGGGCGCAGCGAGAACGGATCGCGCACCATGATCTCGCCCAGGGTCTGCGCACGCCCGGCGTAGAGCATTTCGCGGAACGTGACCACGCCGAGCAGGCGCTGCGAAGCGTCGACGACGTAGAGATAAGTGATCAGGCGCGTCTTGACCGCGTCGCGCAGCGCATCGATCGCTTCCTGCACCGTGGTCGCGGGAGCGAGCGGTTGCGCGGTCGACTCCATCAGACGGCCGACCGTCGAAGCGGGATAGCGCATGCGCGTCAGCCATTGCTCGCCTTCGCCGGCCGGCGCGGCGGCCGCGATCGCATCGCGCCGCGCCGACGCAAAATGCTGCAGGATGTCGGCCGCCTGTCCGGGGCGCAGCTCGGCCAACGCCGCGGCAATGTCGGCGTCGGCCGCCGCCTCGAGCTTGCCGGTCGCGCCGATAGCGTCGAGGTTGCGGATGCGTTCGCTGAGCTGGTTCGTTGGCGCGGCTGTCATCGGTTTCCCCTGTCGTTCGTTCTACCCGTATGCTGAATGCTAAGGAACCTCTGCACAAGCTACTGCGCTCGACATTTCGCGTGCCGGCGGTGCTCGGACTGCGCAGGCAGGACGCCGAAGCGAACATTCGCGCAGCGAATGGCCCGCAGGGCGAGCCGCGGATGCGGC
>JAFEFQ010000203.1 GCA_018240505.1 Pseudomonadota bacterium | reverse complement strand
TTACCCAAAAAAAGTGCTGGCTGCAAGCGGTCGGCTATGGACGCGTATGGATGCTTTAGGCGTAAAAAAACCCGCTGTTATGCGGGTTTCGGCTAGTTCTGTGGACTTCCGTGGAAGTCGTTGGACTATGAAATGGTGCCCGGGAAAGGACTCGAACCTTCACGGTGTTACCCGCTAGTACCTGAAACTAGTGCGTCTACCAATTCCGCCACCCGGGCAAGGAGTGGCTCGCAGGATTGCCCTGCGAGGGCCGCGCAAGATACCGCCGAGCGATGCAGGTGTCAATGTCGGCCTATAATGCCGGCAGCCGGGCGGCGTTGCGCAGCGGTCCGCGATCGTGTCGGCGCACTGGAACTGAAGAACAAATAGAAGAAGAGAGACCCTTGAAGAAAAAGCCTCCTGCCGCGGCCAAACGCGGCAAAACGAGCACCAAATTGCCGGGCTGGCTGCCCGACGTGGCGAATGCGGGCCCGTCCGGTGGTCGCGGCGCGAAGGTCGCGGCCAAGCGTCCCGGTTTTCTGCCGGAGCCCGTGGCCGCGTCGGCGGTGAAGTCCGCGAAGACGCGCAAGCACGATCGGCACGCGCCGCCCGCGCACGGTCCCGGGCCGGGCAAGCCCGCGCCGGCGAAATTCGCCGGCCCGAAAGCGCCGAAGAAGAAGGGCGCGTCCGATCCGCAGGCCGAGCGCGAGGCGCAGCGTTACGAATTTCCGATCCCGAGCCGCGAGGCGATCGTCGCCTTTCTCAACGACAGCGGCCAGTTGCTGACCGCGGAGAACCTCGCGCGCGGCCTCGGCCTGTCGCATTCGCGCGATTTCGACGCCTTGACCAAGCGCCTCGCCGCGATGCTGCGCGACGGCCAGTTGCTGCAGAACCGCCGCGGCGCCTACGGCGTCGCGAGCAAGCTCGATCTGATTCCGGGCGCGATCATCGCCAACGCCGAGGGCTTCGGCTTCCTGCGCCCCGACGCGGGAGGCGACGACATCTATCTGTCGCCCGCCGAGATGCGCAAGGTGCTGCATGGCGACCGCGCGCTGATCAGCATCGTCGGCGTCGACCGGCGCGGGCGCAAGCAGGGTGCGATCTGCGAGGTGCTCGAACGGCGCGCTTCGCGCCTGGTCGGGCGCGTCGTCGTCGAGAACGGCATCGTCGTCGTCGCGCCGGACGACCGGCGCATGCATCAGGACATCCTGATCCCGCCGGGCAAGGATCGCGGCGCGCGTTCGGGCCAGATCGTCGTCGCCGAAATCACCCAGCCGCCGACCGCGCAGCGCGGACCGATCGGCGAGGTGGTCAGCGTGCTCGGCGAGCGCCTCACGCCATCGATCATCGTCGAGATGGCGATCGCCGGCCACGGCCTGCCGCAGAAATTCCCCGAGCAGACCTTGCGCGAGGCGGCGCAGGTCGAGCCCGAAGTCACGCGCGAGGAAATCAAGGG
>JAFEFQ010000202.1 GCA_018240505.1 Pseudomonadota bacterium | reverse complement strand
TTGCTAGATCTTTGCCGCCAGCTGATAACCAAGGCAAAGATAAGCGAGGCAATTGAAGTGAGTAGTGCTCCAACTGCGATTGCAGCCAATACGCCGCCACGATAGCTGTGGAGCGGATTGACCGCATAGTCCAGAAAGATGTACAGCAAAATGATAGGGATGCTAAGAAGTAGAAGCAGGCCAGTGGCACCCGTTAACGTAGCGGTGTTGTGTAAGACAGTGCGGTGGCCTCTACCAGCGGCAATTGCTGCTATATCGCAAGCTGCGACAACGATCGCAAGACTTACGACTCCCGCCATCGTGACATCCATGAAAAACCTAACTACTTGGGGAAGCTTCAATCAACCGCGCCAACTCCGCCTTCAGCGCATGCCCACGCGCCTTGAGCCATTCGCGCTGCTCTTTCCAGTCGGGATAGAGCGAGCCGACCAGCGCCCAGAAGCGCGGCGAGTGGTCGCGGTAGCGCAGATGACAGAGTTCGTGGATGACGACATATTTCAGTGCCTCCGGCGGCGCGAGCGCGAGTGCAAGATCGAGCGTGACCGCATCGCGCGTGTCGAGGCTGCCCCAGAGGCTCTTGAGCGATTTCACGCGCACACTGGTCGGCGCGCGGCCGAGTTCGGGCACGTAGCGCGCGAGCAGGCGCGAGACGTCGCGGCGGATCTGCGCCTGCAGGAACGAATGCAGCAACGAGCGCGCCGCGCTCAGCGTGCGCTTGTTGTGCGGCTTTGGCAGCGTGAGCACGAGGCGTTGCTCGTCGTCGAGCTCGATATGCGGAAACGCGCCGTCGCGCCAGATCAGGCGCGTGGTTTCGCCGCGCAGCGGGACCAGCGTCGGCCGGCCCGGTTCGATCGGCGGCGGCGCGTCCTCGATCTGCAACTCGTCGAGTTTGCGTTCCAGCCAGTTCGCGTGCTTGCGCAGGAAGGCGAACACCTGCGCGGGATGCGTCGACGGCGGATACGACACGCGCGCGCCGCCCGAGGTGACGGTGAGGCGCAGACGCCGCGCGCGCGGGTGTGCGGCGCGCAACACCTTGATCGTCTCGCCGTCGTCGGTCGCGAGTTCGAGATAATTGTTCTGCTCTGCCAAGGTCATGTCGATAAACCTCATAGTTGCCTCGGCGTCGCGTAACCGGTGGGCCTACTTTTTGTCGGTGGGTCGGGGAAGTCCGAACCACTCTTCAAATTTTGCAAACAGCCGTCTCAGTTCCAGAGACATCAACGCGAACACCGCGTCGAGTTCGGCGGCGGCGCTCTCCCTGTCGCCTTCGCCGAGTTCGTCCTGAATCACGTCGAGGAAGCGCAGCTTGCGCACCACGAGGTCTTCGCCCAGCGAAAAGCTCAGGCGATCCTCATACGTCAAGCCCAGCGCGAACACCTGCTTCCCGCTCTTGAGATGCTCCCGCACCTCGTCCGTTTCAAGCTCCTGGCGGCGGCAGC
>JAFEFQ010000201.1 GCA_018240505.1 Pseudomonadota bacterium | reverse complement strand
TCGACGCCTCGATCAACATCTCGATGGAGCCGTTCCGCGCCTTCGTCGGCGACCAGCTGCCGACGCAACAACGGCCGGCCGGCTACGCGATGCAGAGCTTCTTCATCGGCGCGGGCTCGATCATCGCCAGCGCGCTGCCCTACGTCTTCGCCCACTTCGGCATCGCCAATACGGCCGCCGCGGGACTGGTTCCCGACACGGTCAAGTACTCGTTCTACGCAGGCGCCGTCGTGCTGTTCGGCGCGATTGCCTGGACCGTGCTGTCGACGCGCGAATATCCACCCGACGCGCTGCACGGTTTTGCCGACGCGACGCCGCCCGACGACGGCGTGCCGTCGCCCGATTCCACTCCCACGACCGCAAGTGGTCTGACGTGGACGCTGACCGGCGCGCTGGCTGCCGCGGTCGTGTGGTATCTCGGCGTCGACAAGCAGCTTTACCTCCTCGCCGGCATGGTCGCGGGCTATGGCCTGATCCAGCTCGCTGCGAGCGCGATGCGCGCGGGCAATTTCGTCACCGACATCCTCGCCGACCTGCGCGCCATGCCCACGACGATGCGCCAGCTCGCCGTCGTGCAGTTCTTCTCCTGGTTCGCCCTGTTCGCGATGTGGATCTACACGACCGGCGCGGTGACCTCGGTGCACTACGGCAGCAGCGACAGCACGAGCGCCGCGTACAACGAGGGCGCGAACTGGGTCGGCGTGCTGTTCGCCGCCTACAACGGCTTCGCCGCGCTCGCGGCGATGCTGATTCCGCCGCTGACCCGACGCCTCGGTCTGCGCGTCGCGCACCTGGTCAACCTCGGCCTCGGCGGCGTGGGCCTGCTGTCGTTTCTCGTGATCCGCGATCCGCACTGGCTGATCGTCTCGATGGTCGGCGTCGGTTTCGCCTGGGCCTCGATCCTGTCGATTCCCTACGCCTTGCTCTCGGACAGCGTGCCGGCGAGGAAGATGGGCGTGTACATGGGCATCTTCAATTTCTTCATCGTCATCCCGCAGCTTTGCGCGGCGAGCCTGCTCGGCTTCCTGCTGAAGACGTTCTTCGGCAACGCGCCGATCGCGGCGCTCGGCATCGGCGGCGCGAGCCTGATCCTCGCAGGGTTGTGCACGCTGCGCGTAAGCGAACCGGCGTAGGAAGGCCCTCACGCGGGAAATGCTTCGATTCCCTTCTCCCACCGGGAGAAGGTGCCCGAAGGGCGGATGAGGGAAAAGCATTCCAAACTACGACGCGCCATCGGGGGTTGCAGCGCTCTCCCCTCATCCGGCGCTGCCGCGCCACCTTCTCCCGGCGGGAGAAGGGAAGCAGACGCGATCAATACGCGAAGGAAATTTCCCTGACGTTCTCGCTCGGCAACGCAATGCGCAAACGCTTGGTCGCCGCATCGAAGGTCGCATCGCCGACAGGTTTGCCGTCGATGGCAAGCTTTGCAGGCGCCGCATCGAGACCGAGCAG
>JAFEFQ010000200.1 GCA_018240505.1 Pseudomonadota bacterium | reverse complement strand
GACGGCACGTTCAAGGCCTACGGCCAGGACCTCAAGATCGAACAGGGCCGCCTGCTGTTTGCCGGCACGCCGGTCGAGAATCCCGGCCTCGACATCCGCGCCACGCGCGCGTTTCCCGACCAGAGCATCACCGTCGGCCTGCAGGTGCGCGGCACCGCGGTCGCGCCGCGCCTGACCGTGTTCTCGACGCCGGCGATGGAGCAGTCCGATGCGCTCTCCTACCTCGTCGCCGGCAAGCCGCTGTCGGCGCTGAAAGGCGGCGAAGGCAACGCGGTCGGCAGCGCCGCCTCCGCGCTCGGCACCGCCGGCGGCGACCTGCTCGCGAAAAGCGTCGGCGCGAAGATGGGCCTCGACGACGTCGGCGTCGCCGACAACTCCTCGGTCGGCGGCGCCGCGCTCACCGTCGGCAAGTATCTTTCCCCGCGCCTGTACATGAGCTACGGCGTCGGCCTGTTCACCCCGGGCCAGGTCGTCACGCTGCGCTACAAGCTCACGCGCCTGCTCAACTTTGAAATGCAGAACGGGACGTTGTCGAGTCGGGCGGGGATCAACTATCGCATCGAGAAGTGATCTCGAGGGCGAGCGACGGTGCGGCTTGACCATGCAGCCTGCGCACGCAGGATGTTTTGCCGATTGAAAGTGAGAGTTATCCTTGGCCAAAGCCCATGCCCGACAAATACACCAATTTCTCGCAGCTTTCATCTTCTGAAACTGAAGGCTCATACAATATTGAACTGCGCCAGATGGGCTCTGCAATCGCGCTGATTGCTCCACATGCCGGGAAGATTGAACTAGGCACATCCGAGATATGCAGATGCGTGTCTGGAGACGACTTGACGTATTACCTTTTTGAGGGTTGTAAGCCAAACGGGAACTCAGACCTTCACATAACCAGCACAAGGTTTGATGAACCGCAGGGGCTGACTATTGCTGAATCTGCCAACATCGTTGCTACTTTCCATGGCCAGAGGGGCTCTGATCTATTCGTCAACGTTGGTGGACGCTCGAGCGACCTTGGTCAGATGGTTATCGACCTACTTACTGCCCGCGGCTACGTAGCCGGCAGACACTCCGACACAGCACTTCAAGGCCTAGATCAGAACAATATCTGCAATCGAGGCAGTTCCAGACAAGGGATTCAGTTGGAAATTTCGCGCGGACTCAGAGATAAGTTGCTTACAGACAAGCGCGAGATGGATCGCTTCTGTTCCGCCATCAGAACTGCATTCAAGCAGTATGGGCTCTAATTTTTGAGGCCGATTCCGCTTAGCGGCTCGGCTTATTTTCACGGACTAGCTTAAATTTAGAGGACGCAATGAAATTCTCACTCATAGTCTTATGCTTGATGTTGGTGCTCGCCGGCTGCGTAACGGGTGATAAGGTTCGCCAAGGCGTTCGGGAAGGGATGACTAAAGAGCAAGTCATATCAACGCTCGGTAACCCAGATGGGTTCAAGCGTAGCGGTGACTCTGAGGC